>JAFUJH010000056.1 GCA_017473775.1 Ruminococcus sp. | reverse complement strand
ATCTGCGTTTTCTCTCCCTCCGTATTTTGCCTTCGGCAAAATCCACCTCTTCTGCGAAGACGGCAACCCTTTTGTCTGCTTCGCAGACATTTCCCCTAATAGGGGAATTTCCTCGTCAGAGGGAGGCACGGACTTTTTCTACAGTCACAGCCACACCCAAATAAAGGTGTGGCTGTTGTTAGCAGATAAACTCTGAATATTACTTTGTAGCTTCTACAATATCAGAATATACAACAATGATATCATCAGAGCCGTTAATCTTATACTGAACATAAGCTCTTGCTACCCAGGTGTCGCCTGTAGCAACCTTTGTCTTAGTCCATGTGTAAGCACCAACAGGTGTGAAGTATGTTGTGGGAGGTACACGGTTGTATACACTGCTGTCGGATGTACCGATTACAAGGTTATCGCCTGTGTAGTTATCCTTGTTTACTGCAAGGATACCGGCAGTTACATAAGTTACGCCGAGCTCTTCCTCCGGAACATACCAGCTGAAGTAGAAGATATTCTTTGTATCATCTGTTACTGTATCAATGGTGTCGATATTAACAAGAATCTGATACTCAATATCTGCGTCCTCTGCTACAAATACTGCCTCAGCGGTAGTGTTTGCAGAGGGATACAGAGCGTAAACCGTATCGTAGCTTTTAATCTCACCGTTAATTACCCAGTATGCAAACTTCATTCCCTCAGGTGCTTCCTGAGCTGTTAATGTAACCTTACGGTTTGCAAGATATTTACCGGTTGAATCTGTGCTTCCTACACCTGTTCCGCCGATGATTACTACCTCGTAGTAAATCTCCTGCTCTGTCCACAAGGCAAGAACTGTTACATCCTCGCCTGCCTCAAGCTTAGCCTGAATCTCAGCAGGTGTCATATTCCAGCCTGCAAAGTCAAAACCAACCTGAACGGGATCTACAGGGAAGATAATCTCGTCACCGGGTGCATAATACTGCATATCCAGAATCTGTCCTGAACCCTTAGCTGCCAGGTCGTTCATAAACATAACAGAATTCATACCGATATAGTCTGTAAGATACAGAGCCTTGATATGATTGTTACCCTTTGTAACGAATGTGTAGGTGTATTTCTTGGAAAGTATTGTGCCGTTTTCAGCGTCAATCCAACCAACGAACTCCTTACCGGTGATAACATTTGCGATAACGGTTACGCTGACACCGATGGGAGCCTTTGAGTTGTAATAACTCAGGCCCTGAGGACGGTAGTCACCGCCGTCAATTGAAATCTTGAAGCCTGTACCGCTGACAACATCAATCTGGAGCGGACCTGTTGTTACAACCACAGGAATCACAACTCTCTTGTACTGTGCTGTGATTATCAGGTCACCGGTAACATTGTCGAAGGTCTTGTTCCAACCGATAAAGTCATATCCGCTCAAGGCGGGAGCCGTGGGCGCTAACGCCGATTCCCCGTGCTTGATAATCTGTTCCGAAAGGATGTTTCCGAACTTATCAACGAAGATAACAGTATGTGTAATCTCGCCTATATCGGGAAGCTCGGGCTCCTCTGAAGGTGTATCGGGATCAACCTCGTCACCTGTTGAAGGAGGATCAATCTCGTCGCCTGTTGCAGGTGTGTCAACCTCATCGTCTGTTGAAGGTGTGTCAATCTCGTCATCTGTTGAAGGTCTGACAGGAACATCGGGCTCGATTTCGTCATCTGTTGAATCGGAAAGTTTCTCAACAACAAGCAGTTTTGTCTCTGTATCGAAGGTGAATCTGTAGATACCGCCTGATGCAATGAATGTGCACTTGTCGTCGGAATTTTCCATCAGCACGATGCCGGTTGTTTCATCAGCAAATGTGCTGTTTGCAGAGTAGGTAACTCCGCCGTAGTTAATCTGGAAGGGATATGTACCTGCTTCAACACTTATTGTTACTACAAACTTGGTGCCCTGAGTGTTAGTCATCAGGATGTTTCCGCCCTGAGAGCCGAAGCCACCCAGTTCAACTGTCTTCTTGTAAAGTGCTGTTACAGTAATGGACTCGGTAATATAGTCAATTGCCTTATCCCAGCCTACAAAGGCATAACCGTCGCGAACAAGACCTGTGGGAGCAGTTGCTGCACCGCCGTACTTGACTGTCTGTGTTTCGATTACTGTGCCGTCGTAGTCTACGAAGGTTACTGTAACCTCGTCAGTTACACGGATAACCTCAAGTTTGTTTGTAGCTGTGTTGAATCTGAACAGATATGTGCCGCCCTGTGCAACTAATGTACAGTCGCCTGCAGATGCATCCATATCCCAGCCTGTTGCTGATGTGTTAACTGTTGAATCCTCAATGGTACCGTTGTTACCAAACCATACATCGCCATTATTGATCTTGAACTTATACTCGCCTGCGGCAAGGTCAAGAACATAGGTGTATACCTTGGGAGTATCTGTACCTCTCATGGGAGATGAGAGATCCCAGTTGTTGAATGTACCTCTGAGGTAGATTGTTTCTTCACCGCCGTACTTAGCCACGATTGTGGTATCGCCTGTGATGAAGGAGAAGTCTGCACTCCAGCCTGTGAAGGTGTAACCATCTCTTACAGGAGCAGCGGGAGCAGTTGCTGCCTTGCCGTATTCTACTCTCTGAGTGCTGATGATTGAGCCGTCCCAGTCTACGAATGTGACTGTGTAGGTTTCGCCTACATAAAGAATTTCAAGCATTCTTGTTTCGGTATTGAAACGGAAGGTGTAAGTACCGCCTGAAGCGTTAAGTGTGCAGTCACCCTGATCCCATACCATTTCCCAACCGACTGCAGAAGTTGCAACAGTTGAGTTTTCAATTGTGCCGTTATTACCGAACCAATCATTAAGATGCTTAATCTTAAACTTGTAAGAACCTGCGCCAAGGTCGAGAGTAAGGTTGTAAACATTGCCACCAACAGGTGTCATTGCTGTACCTTCCCAATTGTTCATATCACCCATCAGATATACAGCATTCTCAGCAAAGGTTGCAGTAACAACTGTATTCTCATAAATCCATGAGAAGTCTCTGTCCCAACCTGTGAATACATAGCCTGATCTTGTGGGATCTGCGGGAGCATAAGCGGGATTACCACGCTTAACATACTGAGTCTTGAGAACTGCGCCGTTCCAGTTCTTGAAGGTTACTGTATAAGTAGGTGCAACATAAAGAATCTCAAGCATTCTTGTAGCGGTATTGAAGCGGAATGTGTATGTGCTGCCTGATGCATTGAGTGTGCAGTCGCCTGCATCCCATGACATTTCCCAACCCACATCAGATGTGTAGGTGGTAGTGTCATCAATCCAGCCGTTGTTTCCGTACCAGTTGTCGGCCTGTTTAACCTTGAACTTGTACTGACCTGCTGCAAGGTAAATTGAACCCTGATAGATTGTACCGCTGACAAGTGAAAGCTTAGTTCCCTGCCAGTCATTGAAGTCACCCATAATATACACGCCATTGTCCCAGAACTGAGCTGTGAATGTTGTGTTACCGGTGATGTACCAGATATCTCCGTCCCAACCATAGAAAACATAACCTGCTCTGGTGGGATCTGCAGGAGGTGTTGCCGCTGTACCGTATGCAACGGACTGTGTCTTGAGAACTGCGCCGTTCCAGTTTACGAACTTAACTGTGTACATCTTGGGAGTACCGGTGTAAACCGCTGTTACTCTCAGAGGAGCAATAACATTTGTGAAGTCCATATCCCAGCCTGCGAATACATAGGTATAACCGTCGTCCTCAGGTCTTGTGAATGTACCCTCGGGAGCTGTTGCAGAGCCGCCGGGCTCAACAACCTCTGTCTTGATAACAGTGCCGTCCCAGTCTACGAAGGTTACCTTGAACTCACTGCCTACATACTCAACCTCAAGCATCTGTGTAGAGATTGTGTATGTGAAGATATATGTACCGCCGCCTGCGATAAGAGTACAGTCGCCTGCAGATGCGTCCATCTGCCAACCTACATCGGAGGTTGTAACGGTTGTATCTGCAATTGTACCCCAGTTACCAAACCAGTTGCCTGAGTCAACAACCTTGAACTGGTATGTACCTTCCTCCAGCTTCATCTGGAGTGTTACCTTATCGCTGTTG
The DNA here is from genome assembly GCA_017473775.1 of Ruminococcus sp. Lineage (GTDB taxonomy): Bacteria > Bacillota > Clostridia > Oscillospirales > Acutalibacteraceae > Ruminococcoides. The sequence continues at coordinate 27,188 of JAFUJH010000056.1, read as the reverse complement.
TCTGTTACAAGGAAGGGAGTAGCTGAGGGATTCCAGCCATTGAATGTACCTGCGAGGCTTACTGAGCTTGCAACACCCTTGAGATACTTGGCTGTAACAACTGTGTCCTTTGTGATGTAGTAGTAGTCAGTATCCCAACCCTGGAATACGAAACCTTCCTTAATTGCTACTTCAGGAGCAGTTGCACTCTTTCCGTATTCAACTGTCTGAGTAGAAAGAACTGTGCCGTCTGTATCAAGGAATGTAACAGTGTAGGAGTTAACTGTCTGAACATACTTAGCAGTAATTGTGATATCTGCTGTAATGCTAGAGAACTCCTTGTCCCAACCTGCGAAGGTGTAACTGTACTGAGCGTCACTTTCTCTTGTGGGTAACTCGGGAGCAGTTGCAGCACAACCGCCCATTACTGTCTGAGTAGAAAGAACTGTGCCGTCCCAGTTTTTGAATGTTACTGTGAAGGTTTCTGTAGAATGGAGAACCTCCAGTTTGTTTGTAGCTACATTGAATCTGAATGTGTACAGACCGCCTGTTGCATTAAGAATTATGTTGCCCAGAGCAAGGTTTGTACGAAGTTCGATACCTGATGCAGAGGTAACTGTTGTTGTGTCAAGAACTGTGCTTGCACTTGTGTACCATACATCGTTCTGGAGGAGCTTGAACTCGTAAGAGCCTGCTTCCAAAGCGACAGACACTGTGAATACATTACTTGTGCCTACTCTTGACATACTGGTATCTGTTGCCCAGTCGCCCCATGAACCAACCAGATAGAGCTGATTGTCCTTGTACTGAGCTGTAACCACAGTATTCTTTGTGATGTTTGTGAATTCCTTATCCCAACCGATGAAGATGTAGCCAACTCTTACGGGGTCAGCAGGAGCAGTAGCACTCTCGCCAAAGCCAACCTCAGCTGTGTAGATAACTGTGCCGTCAAAGTCAACGAAGGTTACTGTCAGCTTTGTATCATCCTTGAGATAAATTGCATTTACTTCTGTGTTCTCTGTAATTGCTGAGAAATCTGTATCCCACTGCGAGAAAATGTATCCGTTAATCTCAGGTGCCTCGGGAGCTGTAGCAGCTGCGCCGTGCTTAACAGTCTGAGTAGAAAGAATCTCACCGTCTATACCCTTGAATACTACCTTGTACTCAACAGGAGTATACAGAACCTCAAGCATCTTTGTTGATGTATTGAAGTTAAAGATGTATTTACCGCCGGAAGTTGTCAGTGAGCAGTTATCTGCACCTGCAACCATCTCCCAACCGATTTCAGAAGTAGTAACGGTTGTGTCTATAATGTTACCTGCGTTACCGTACCAGTTATCCAGGTTCAGAAGCTTGAAGAAGTATCTGCCTGCGGGTAAGGTCATTTCATAGGTAACAATGTTGCTGTTCTCAGTAAGGGTCATTGCAATACCCTCAGCCCAATTATTGAATGAGCCGTAAAGGTAAACTGTGTTGTCCTTATACTGAGCAGTAACGGTTGTGTCGCCTGTGATGTTTGTGAATGCTACATCCCAGCCTGTGAACACATAGCCTGCTCTTACAGGAGCTGTGGGAGCCACCGCAGCCTGACCATAGCCTACACTCTGTGTAGAAAGAACTGTACCGTCAAAGTCTACGAAGTTTACTGTGTACTGTGTTGAATCCTCAACATAAAGTGCAGTAACAACAGTATCTGCCTCTACCTTTGTGAAGTCCTTATCCCAGCCTGTAAAGATGTAGCCCTCTCTTACGGGAGCCTCGGGTGCTGTAGCAGCTGCCCCAAGTTTTACTGTCTGGGAGCTGAGTTCTGTACCGTCGTGGTCCACGAAGGTTACTGTGTACTCTACGGGAGTATACACGATTTCAAGGAAGTGTGTAGTTGTGTTGTAATTGAATGTGTACTTACCGCCTGTTGCATTAAGTGTGCAGTTACCGGCTGAAGGATCTGTAATCATTTCCCAACCGATATCAGATGTTGCAAGGGTAGTATCTTCAATAACACCGGTATTTGTATACCATACATCCTTATAAAGAATCTTGAAATAGTGTGTACCTGCGGGAAGTGTAACCTCACCGGAAACGATGTCGCCGTCCTGTGTGGTAGCCATCTGAGTATTTGTAGTCCAGTCTGTGAATGTACCTACAAGATATACTCTGGTGTCCACATAGCGTGCTGTAACTGTAAGGTTGTATGTAATCTTAGAGAAATCCTTATCCCAGCCTACGAATTCGTAGTTTTCTCTCTCGGGAACCTCAGGTGCTGTAGCAGCTTCGTCAGTCTTGACAATCTGAGTAGAAAGAACTGTACCGTCGTAGTCAAGGAAGGTTACTGTGTATGTTATCTCGTTGAGGAGATATGTAGCAGTAACTACTGTGTTTGTGTAAATGTAAGAGAAGTCCTTGTTCCAACCCTGGAAGGAGTAACCCTCACGCTCAGGGTCAGCAGGAGCAGTTGCACTCATTCCTCTTACAACAGTCTGAGTTCCCAGAACTGTGCCGTCCCAGTCTACAAAGGTTACTGTGAATGAGGGAGGAGTAAAGAGGATTTCAAGTGTATTTGTGTTTCTGTTGTAGATGAAGGTATATGTACCGCCTGTAGCATTCAGGGTACAGTTATCGTTACCCTCAACCATTATCCAACCTGTCTCGGAAGTATTGATGGTTGTATCATCAACAGAGCCTGTGTTGCCGAACCATGTGGCAATATTAAGAATCTTGAACTGATATGTACCCTCAGTGAGTGTGAGTGTTACAGAAACAACGCCGTCTGTTTCAGTTGTTGTCATCTCTGTATCCAGAGCCCAGTCACTCCATGAGCCAACCAGATATACAGCATCCTCTGCATACTGTGCAGTTACTGTCATATCTGTTGTTACATTTGAGAAGCTCTTGTCCCAACCGATAAATGCGTAAGGCTCTCTTACGGGGTCAGCAGGAGCTGTAGCCGCCTTGCCTCTCTCAACAACTTCAGTACCCAGCACTGTACCGTCCCAGTCTACGAAGGTTACTGTGAAGGAAGGAGCTAAGAAGACAACCTCAAGCATCTTGGTGGACTTGTTGAATGTGAAGGTGTATGTACCGCCTGAAGCCAGGAGAGTACAGTTATCACCTACAGAAGTGCTCATTTCCCAACCGATGTCACTGGTAGTTTTGGTGGTATCCTCGATAGTACCCGAGTTACCATACCAATTGCCAAGGTAAATCATCTTGAAGGAGTATGTGCCTGCCTCAAGTTCCATTGTTACAGAAACAACATCATCGGTTTCGGTGGCTTCAAGAACAGTACCTGTCTCAGACCAATCGTTGAATGAGCCTGCCAGATATACAACATCCTTATCATACTGAGCAATAATTGTGATATTGCCTGTGATAGCAGAGAAGTCTGCGCTCCAACCCTTGAATACATAGCCTTCTCTTGCAGGAGCCACAGGTGCAGTTGCCGCACTGCCGTATTCTACGGACTGAGTATCAAGAACTGTACCGTCGTCACCCATAAATGTTACGATGTACTTGTTGACAACAGCATCGTACTGAGCTGTAACTGTCAGGTCGCCTGTGATGTTTGTAAAATCAACATCCCAACCTGTGAATGTGTAAGTATACTGTGCGTCTGCCTCTCTTGTGGGAGAATCAGGCTCTACAGCAGACTCGCCGTTCTTGATAATCTGTGTACTGAGCACTGTGCCGCCGTAGTCAACGAAGGTTACAATGTGCTCATCCTCTGCAAGTTCCTTATATGTTGCAGTAACTGTGATGTCTTCTGTGATGTTATCAAATGCTACATCCCAGCCTATGAAAGCAAATCCGTCTCTCACAGGATTCTCGGGTGCTGTAGCGGCTTCTCCTCTTGCAACTTCTTCTGTACCCAGCACTGTACCGTCAAAGTCTACGAAGGTTACTGTGTAAGAAGGAGCTGTGTGGAGAACCTCAAGCATCTTTGTAGTCTTGTTGAAGTTGAAGGTGTATGTACCGCCTGTAGCTGCAAGAGTACAGTTACTGAGAGAAGTATCTGTGCTCATCTGCCAACCGATGGTGCTTGTAGCAAGGGTTGTATCTGCAATAACGCCACCATTGCTGTACCAAGAATTAACCCTGTAAATCTTGAAGGAGTATGTGCCTGCCTCAAGGGTAAGTGTTACAGAAACAACATCATCTGTCTCTGTTGCTACCATTTCAAGGCCTGTTGTCCAGTCGCCATTGAAACCTCTCAGGTATACAACATCCGCCTCGTACTGAGCTGTAACTGTCAGGTCACCTGTGATGTTTGTAAATTCAACATCCCAACCTGCGAAGAGGTAGCCCTCTCTTAAAGGTGTTTTAGGTGCAGTAGCCGCATTGCCGTACTCAACAGTTTCGCTACCCAGAATGTCACCGTCCCAATCAACGAAGGTTACTGTGTAGGTGTTGACTGTTGCGTCATACTGAGCTGTAATTGTAACATCTTCTGTAATTTCAGCAAAATCAGTATCCCAACCTGTGAAGGTGTAGGTGTACTGAGCGTCAGCCTCTCTTTCAGGTGATTCAGGAGCCTCTGCGGAGGAACCGTACTCAACAACCTGCTCTGAAAGAACTGTGCCGTCGAAATCTACGAATACTACTGTGTAACTGTTGACAGTCTCTGTATAAGTTGCAGTTACTGTCATATCGGAAGTTACATTGGAGAAGTCAACATCCCAGCCTGCAAATGTGTAGCTGTACTGCTTGTCACCTGCTCTTGCAGGATCCTCGGGTGCAGTTGCACTCTTGCCGTTTTCTACAATCACCTGAGAAAGCACTGTGCCGTCGTAGTTTACGAAGGTTACAATATGCTCGTTCTCTGCAGCTTCTCTGTAAGTTGCTGTTACAGTGATGTCCTCTGTGATGTTGTCAAACGCTACATCCCAACCTGTAAAGGCGAATCCGTCTCTTACAGGGTCTGCAGGAGCTGTAGCAGAATTTCCTCTTTCAACCTCCTCTGACTTCAGCACTGTGCCGTCGTAGTCCACGAAGGTTACAGTGTAAACGAAAGGTGTATAGAGGATTTCAAGATATGCAGTTTCTTTATTGAAGTTAAATGTGTAATAACCGCCTGAAGCATTGAGGGTACAGTTTGTTTCCTCGCTTGCATTCATTTCCCATCCTATATCAGATGTAGAAAGGGTTGTATCCTCGATTGTGCCGGCATTTCCGTACCAAGCGTTAACTCTGTTAATCTTAAAGGTGTATGTTCCTTCTTCCAGAGTGAGTGTTACAGAAACGATATTATCGTTTTCTGTGGCGTTCATTACATCGTTTGTACCCCAACCGTTGAAGTCACCTCTGAGATATACAATATCTTCCTCATAAGTTGCGGCTACATAGAGAGTTCCTGTAATGTAGGAATAATCTGTATCCCAACCTGTGAAGAGGTAGCCCTCTCTTGCGGGAGCTTCAGGTGCAGTTGCACCTGAGCCGTAAGCTACAGTCTGAGTGGAAATTGTTGTTCCGTCATAGTCTGTAAATGTTACGGTGTACTCGTTAATTATCTCTGAGTATTCAGCAATAACTTCCATATCCTCTGTAACAACAGAGAAATCCTCGCTCCAACCTGAGAATTCATAGGAGTACTGTGCTGTTCCTTCTCTTGTGGGAGTTACAGGAGCAACAGCACTTGTGCCGTAATTAACAGTAGATGTACCGATTACTGTACCATCGTAGTCTTTGAATGTTACAGTATACTGTTTGGTTATTACCATATACTCAGCAGTTACAACTGTATCTGCTGTGATATTTGTAAATGTCTTATCCCAACCAATGAACAGATAGCTGTACTGAGCGGTTTCCGCTCTTGTGGGGTCAGCAGGAGCTACTGCAGATGAACCGGCCTCAACAAGCTGACTTGAGATAACTGATCCGTCGTAGTCCTTAAAGATAACAGCATAGGAGTTTGCCGCTGAATCATACTGTGCAGTGATTGTTGTATTTGCAGTTATGCAGGAGTAGTCTGTATCCCAACCTGAGAAGATGTAAGCATATGTGCCGTCATTTTCTCTTTCAGGGTCTGCAGGAGCTACAGCAGCAGAACCATGCTCAACAATCTGGCTTGAGATAATTGTGCCGTCCCAATCCTTGAATACAACTGTGTATGTATAGGGCTGGTGCAGAACAACAAGTTTGTGGGTACTCATATTAAAGCTGAATGTATAAGTACCGCCTGTGGCAACAAGTGTACAGTTGTCAGTAACTGAAGTGGTCATATTCCATCCTGAGCTGCCGCCTGTTGCAGTAGTATCATTGATGGTGCCTGTGTTGCTGTACCATACATCGTAGCCGATGTCATTGAGTTTGAATGTGTATGTGCCTGCCTCAAGCTCCATTGTTGTGGTAACAATATTACCCACACCTGTGTAGTACATCTGATTGCCTGTGCCCCAATCATTGAAGGAACCCTTCAGATATACATTGGAGCTGTAATCAGCGTTTGCCTCATAATCTACTGAAAGTTTACCTGTAAGGCTGTTGAATGTAAATGTGTACTTGCCGCCTGAAGCACTGAGAGTACAGTTGCCTGAAACATTTGTATACATTGTCCAGGGTGAACTTCCTGTAGTATCTGTAATTGTACCTGTGTTACTGTACCAAAGGTCTGAGTTTGTTGTAAGCTTGAAGGTGTATGTACCTGCATCAAGATATACAACAGTAGATGCCTCAGAGTCGCTGTTTGCAACGAGCTTGTTAGCAGCTGAATCCCAATCGTTGAAGGAACCAACGAGAGAGAAGTCTGTGGGATTACCTGTGGTGAATGTGCCCTTGTCTGCTGCCTGATAAACAACAGCAATACCTGTGTCACCGATATCACCGGAAATCCAGCCTCCGGAAACAGTAAATGTGTTACCTGTAATAGAATCCTTGTAAACGCCGTCTGCCATTGTGTGAACAGGAGCGGTCATTCCGTTGTAGTATGTGCCGCCTGTGTTAACAATAACGATACCTGAGTTACCTCTTTCAACGCAAGCAAGGTTGTAGTAAGAGGAGAGGTACTCGCTCTGGCCGACGAAGTGGTTCTTGAACTGGTTGACAGCCTTAACTTCAGGGTAAGACCATGAAGTAATATCTGCTTCACCCATCAGAGTTGTTTCGATGTTGTAAGGACGAGCCATGTAAAGACCGCAAACCTCAGCACGAGCACCAACAATCGCCCATGTCTTGTTGATGTTTGTATCAGAGATAAAGCGTGTACCGCTATCCTTATAAGTATCGTGGGTTTCTGTGAACATTACAGCCTTATTAGCAGACTCGCCCTGATACAGACCGTTAATAACTGCACCTGCAGCATTACCCTGAGTAATAGAGTATCTGATATCATTGGAGCTGGTTTCTGTAAAGCTCATGTAACGGGTGTAAGCTTCAATACTGAGGCCGCCGCCTGCGCCGCCTAAGATTTCACCGTAGTAATAAGGAGTAAAGCCTCTTGTGGATTGTGCGTAAGATGTTGCTTCGCCCAATACATTCATCCAGAAATCAGACTTGGTACCATCGTAGTCCCAGTCGGTTTCAATGTGCTTTGCAGCGTCAAAACGGAAACCGTCAGCACCTGCCGCAATAGCTTCTTTCATAAAGCTTATAGCATAACTCTGAACTGTGGGATGAGCTGTATTAAGGTCAGGCAGACCGCTGAGACAATAGTGAGTTGCGTCGTAACGATTATCAAAGTTGTAGATATTCATGCTGATATCGTGCCAGCAATCAGGATTGTCCTTAATTTCTGAGGGAACCCAAGGATGGATAGTGTTCTCAGTCATATCATTTGCAGTATGGTTGAAAACAGTATCAACGATAACCTTGATTCCGTATTTGTGTGCTTCTGTACACATTGCCTGGAACTCGCTCTTTGTACCCTGTGCATTGAAAGAGTTGGTTTCAATGTTAAAGGCTACGGGCTGATAGATAACCCATGAGGAGTTCATCAGTGTATTCCAGCCGTTAGTTGTGCTTTCCTTAATAGGCTGAATAGGAGATACCTGAATAGCAGAGAATCCCTGACTTGCGATAGTCTGGAGGTTTGCTCTGATATTGTTATAAGACCAGCACCAGCACTGGAGAATCTGTCCCTGCTGTACTTCATTTGCAAGGTTGTAAATGCCTGTGCTGCCTGTGCTGTTGTTAACAGCTGCGGTGTATGTGGCTTTTACTGTTGTATTGCCTGTGATACAGCTGAAATCCTTATCCCAACCTGCGAAAGTATAGGTATACTGTGCAGTTGCAGGTCTTTCAGGATTTGCAGGAGCAGTTGCGGCTGTGCCGTAAGCCACCAGCTGAGCTTTAAGTACTGAACCGTCATAGTTTGTGAAGGTTACAGTATAGGTATTGACAGTAGGTGTATATACTGCAGTTAAGGTTGTGTCTTCTATAATGTAACCGTATTCTGCATCCCAACCTGTGAAAACATAAGAATACTGAGCAGTACCTGTTCTTGTGGGGTCTGCAGGAGGAACAGCAGGAGTACCGTAAACAACACTCTGTGTTGAAAGCACTGTGCCGTCCCAATCTTTGAAGATTACTGTGTATGTTGTTCCTTCTGCTGTATACTGAGCAGTAACTGTGATATCGCCTGTAATGTTTGAGAAGTCCTTATCCCAACCTGCGAATGTATAGATACACTCACCGTTTGCAGGTCTTGTGGGGTCAGCAGGAGCAGTTGCAGACTTGCCGTACTCAACTTCTTCTGTTTTAAGCACTGCACCGTCGTAGTTTACGAAGGTTACTGTGTACTTGTTGAGAATCTGTGTGTATGTAGCAGTAACAGTTGTCTCGCCCTGAATCTCTGAGAAATCAGTATCCCAGCCTGCGAATATGTAGCTGTACTGTACATCAGCGTCTCTTGAAGGCTCTGCAGGTGCTATTGCAGTAGAGCCCTTCTTAACACTCTGAGTCTCAATAACAGTACCGTCATAGTTTACGAATGTAACGGTAAAGTAATCAATTACGCAGAGAACCTCAAGCATCTTGGTTGAGGTATTGAAGTTAAATGTGTAGAAACCGCCTGTTGCATTGAGTGTGCAGTTTCCTGCACCGTCTACCATTTCCCAACCAACAGCAGATGTGGTCGTAGTGGTATCTTCAATTGTGCCATAGTTTCCGTACCAAACATTATTTGTAAGAATCTTGAACAGATATGTGCCGGGTTCAAGTTCTACGGTTACGGTAACGATATCGCCTGACTGAGTCATAACTGTGTTTGTTGCCCAGTCATTGAAAGAACCTACCAGATATACATTGGGATCGTCTGCAACAACTTCCTTGTAAGTAGCAGTAACAGTTATTGATGCAGTAATGTTGGTGTAATCTGTATCCCAACCTGTGAATAAATAACCGTCTCTTACGGGAGTTTCGGGTGCAGTTGCGTCCTTGCCGTACTCAACAGTCTGTATTGAGAGTGTTGTGCCGTCGAAGTCCTTGAATGTTACTGTATAGCTGTTAATTGAATAGGTTGCAGTAACTGTAGTATCAGCTGTGATATTTGTGAATTCCTTATCCCAGCCTGTGAATGTGTAGCCTGTTCTTGAGGGGTCTGAGGGAGCAGTTGCAGATTTGCCTGCCTCAACAGTCTGAGTTCCCAGAACTGTGCCATCCCAGTCTTTGAAGGTTACCTCATACTGAGCAGCCTCATAGAGAACCTCAAGCATTCTTGTTGAGTAATTGTAGTTGAAGGTGTAGGTACCGCCCGATGCAGTAAGAGTACAGTTGTCTGCACCGTCTACCATTTCCCAACCGATTGCAGAAGTGGCTGTAGTGGTGTTCTCGATAGTACCGCCGTTTCCGTACCAGATGTCATCTGTGAGTATCTTGAACAGGTAAGTGCCTGCCTCAAGGTCAAGTGACATAGTGAAGATGTTGTCAGAAGTCAGTGTCATCTGACTTGCATCTGTTGACCAGCCGTTGAAATCACCAAGAAGATTTACTACTATCTCCTCATACTGTGCGGTTACTGTAAGGTCAGAGGTAACATTTGAGAAATCCTTATCCCAACCTGTGAACTTGTAGCCGTTTCTCGCAGAAACCTCAGGTGCAGTTGCACCATTGCCGTAATTTACAGTCTGGCTGTCAAGCTCTGTACCGTCAAAGTCTTTAAAGGTTACTGTATAAGTAATAGCTGTATAGGTTGCAGTAACTGTAGTGTTAGTCTTGATGTTTGTGAAGCTTCCGCTCCAACCTGCGAAGGTATAACCGGTTCTTACAGGTGACTCGGGAGCTGTTGCAGATGCACCGTAAGCAACAGTTTCTGTCTTTAGTACAGTACCGTCGAAATCAGTGAAGGTTACTGTGTAGTAAACGCCTTCTGTTGAATATGTTGCAGTGATGGTTGTATCTGCTGAAATGTCTGTGTAAGCCTTATCCCAACCTGAGAAGGTGTATGTGTACTGTCCGTCACTTTCTCTTGTGGGGTCAGCAGGGGCTGTTGCGTCATTGCCGTAAGCTACAGTCTCTGTCTTAATAACTGTGCCGTCCCAGTCCACAAACTTAACTGTGTAGTAGTTAATGGTGTACTGTGCTGTTACGGTCAGACCGCCTGTGATGTTTGAGAAATCCTTATCCCAACCTGTGAAGGTGTAACCTGTTCTTACAGGGTCAGCAGGTGCTGTTGCAGATTTGCCTGCCTCAACAGCCTCAGCCTTGATTACTCTACCGTCCCAATCCTTGAATGTTACTGTGAAACGGTCGGCTTCATAAGTTACAACCAGCATCTTTGTTGATGTGTTGTATGTGAAGGTGTAAGCACCGCCTGAAGCAATGAGAGTACAGTCATCGGTATTGGTAGTCATTTCCCAGCCGATATCGGATGATGTAGTGGTGGTGTTCTCAATAGTGCCTGTGTTTCCGTACCATACATCCTCTGCAAGAACCTTGAACTTGTATGTGCCGGGCTCAATGTCAAGTGAGATTGTATAGACATTGTCAGAGGACATTGTCATCTTACCTGTAGTTGTATTCCAGCCGTTGAAATCACCAAGAAGATTTACAATTATCTCGCTGTACTGTGCAGTTACAGTAAGGTTGCCTGAGACGCTTGTGAAAGCTTTATCCCAACCTGTGAACTTGTAACCGCTTCTTACAGGGTCAGCAGGAGCAGTTGCGTCCTTGCCGTACTCAACAGTCTGAGACTTCAGCACTGTTCCGTTCCAGTCTTTAAATGTTACTGTATAACTGTTAATTGTATAAGTTGCAGTAACAACTGTATCTGCTGTGATATTTGTGTAAGCCTTATCCCAGCCTGTGAAGGTGTAACCTGTTCTTGTGGGATTTGAAGGAGCTGTGGCAGATGTACCTACATCAACAGTCTGAGTTTTCAGAACTGTGCCGTCATAGTCCTTGAAGGTTACTGTGTAACGGGCTGCTTCATAAGTTATAACCAGCATTCTTGTGGCTGTGTTGAATGTGAAGGTGTATGTACCGCCTGAAGCCTTGAGAGTACAGTTGTCTGCACCGTCAACCATTTCCCAACCTACATCGGAAGTTGTGGTTGTGGTGTTCTCAATAGTACCGTAGTTTCCGTACCATACATCGTCTACAAGAATCTTGAACAGATAAGAACCTGCCTCAAGGTCAAGTGACATAGTGTAGACATTGTCGGAGGACTTTGTCATCTTGCCCTTGTCTGTAGACCAGCCGTTGAAATCGCCGAGGAGATTTACAACTATTTCCTCGTACTGTGCGGTAACTGTCAGATTAGAAGTAATGTTTGAGAAATCCTTATCCCAACCTGTGAACTTATAGCCGCTTCTTGCAGGCGCCTCGGGTGCAGTTGCTGCTGAGCCGTAGTTTACAGTTCTTGTAGCAAGCACTGTGCCGTCGTAGTCCTTGAATGTTACTGTGTAACTATTAATAGTATAGGTAGCAGTAACAGTTGTATTTCCTGTGATGTTTGTGAAATCCTTATCCCAACCTGCGAAGGTGTAACCTGTTCTTGTGGGATTTGAGGGTGCACTTGCAGATGTGCCTGCCTCAACAGTCTGAGTCTTGAGCACTGTGCCGTCATAGTCTTTGAAGATTACTTCATACTCGGCGGCATCATAGAGAACCTCAAGCATTCTTGTTGAGAAGTTGAAGTTGAAGGTGTATGTACCGCCTGATGCACTAAGTGTACAGTTGCCTGCACCTTCTGCCATTTCCCAGCCAACTGAAGAAGTAGCTGCAGTGGTATTCTCGATAGTACCATAGTTTCCGAGCCATGTACCGTCTGAGATTACCTTAAACAGGTAAGAACCTGACTCAAGCTCAAGAGTAAGAGTATAGACATTGTCAGAAGACATTGTCATCTTACCTGCAGTTGTATCCCAACCGTTAAATCCACCAACGAGGTTTACTATAATCTCGCTGTACTGTGCGGTAACTGTAAGGTTTGCAGTAATATTGGTGAAAGTCTTATCCCAACCTGTAAACTTATAACCGCTTCTTGTAGGATCAGCAGGAGCAGTTGCAGCGCCGCCGTAATCTACGGTTCTTGTTGCAAGAGTTGTACCGTTCCAATCCTTGAAAGTTACAGTATAACTATTAATAGTATAGGTTGCTGTAATTGTGGTATTGGCTGTGATGTTTGTGTAAGCCTTATCCCAACCTGCGAAGGTGTAACCTGTTCTGGTAGGAGTAGTGGGAGGTGTAGCCGCAGAGCCGTAATTTACGGACTGAGTCTTAAGTGTTCTGCCATCGTAATCCTTAAAGGTTACTGTATAACTATTAATTGTATAGGTTGCAGTAATAGTAGTATTACCTGTGATATTTGTGTAGCTGCCGCTCCAACCTGAGAAGGTGTAACCTGTTCTTGTGGGGTTGGTGGGTGCAGTTGCACCTGAGCCGTAAGCAACAGTCTGAGTCTTGAGCACTGTGCCGTCCCAATCCTTAAAGGTTACCGTATAGTTATTAACAGTAGCTGTGTATGTGGCAGTAACTGTCAGATCGGACTGAACATTGGAGAAGTCTGTATCCCAACCTGAGAAAGTATATGTATACTGTGCAGTTGCAGGTCTTGTGGGATTAGTAGCAGGAGCAGTTGCCGCCCTTGCTATTGCTACAGTCTGAGTAGAGAGAGTAGTGCCGTCGAAATTTTTGAACACAACAGTGTAGTATATGGGCTCATACTCAATAACCAGCATTCTTGTGTCCGTGTTGAATGTGAATTTATATGTACCGCCTGATGCATTAAGAGTACAGTCGCCTGCATCTGCGGTCATTTCCCAACCAACATCGGATGTTGCTGTAGTAGCATCTTCGATATCGCCCCAGTTACCGAGCCATGTACCATCAGAGATTACCTTGAACTCGTATGAGCCGGGATTGAGTTTAAGAGAGAGAGTATAAATTTTGTCAGAAGACATTGTCATCTTACCGGCAGATGTAGACCAATCGTTAAATCCGCCGACGATGTTTACTATAATCTCTTCATACTGTGCGGTTACAGTAAGGTTAGAACTGATGAACGAGAAATCCTTATCCCAATCTGTGAACTTATAACCGACTCTGTAAGGATCAGAAGGTGCAGTTGCAGCAGAGCCGTAGTTTACGGTCTGAGTTTTGAGCACTGTGCCGTCATAATCTTTAAAGGTTACTGTATAACTATTAATAGTATAGGTTGCAGTAATGGTTGTGTTGGCCTTGATGTTTGTGTAAGAGCCGCTCCAACCGGAGAAGGTGTAACCTGTTCTGGTGGGATTTGAGGGTGCAGTTGCATTTGAGCCGTAAGTTACGGTCTGAGTTTTGAGCACTGAGCCGTCCCAATCCTTGAAGGTTACTGTGTAACTATTAATTGTATAGGTAGCAGTAACAGTTGTAGTTCCTGTGATGTTTGTATAGCTACCGCTCCAACCTGAGAATGTATAGCCTGTTCTGGTAGGATTGGAGGGTGCAGTTGCACTTGAACCATAAGCAATAGTCTGAGTGGAAAGAACTGTGCCGTCCCAGTCTTTGAATGTTACTGTATATTTGTTGACAGTAGATGTGTACTGAGCTGTAACAGTTACATTACCTGTAATATTAGTATAGCTTCCGCTCCAACCTGAGAATGTATAAGTGTACTGAGCGGTTGCAGGTCTGGTAGGATTAGCAGGTGCTGTTGCACTTGAGCCGTATGCAACGGTCTGAGTAGAAAGCACTGTGCCATCATAGTTCTTGAAAGTTACAGTATATTTATTGACAGTTGATGAGTACTGTGCTGTAACAGTTACATCACCTGTAATGTTGGTATAGCTACCGCTCCAGCCTGTGAAAGTATAGGTGTACTGTGCAGTCGCAGGTCTGGTGGGATTTGATGGTGCTGTGGCAGAAGAGCCGTAAGCTATGCTCTGAGTAGAGAGCACTGTGCCGTCGTAGTTCTTGAAAGTAACTGTGTACTTGTTTGTTACCTGTGTGAACTGAGCAGTAATATCCAGAGTTGACTGAACATTAGTGTAACTCTTGTCCCAACCTGAGAAGGTATAGCTATACTGTGCGTTGCCTGCTTTAGTGGGAGTAGAAGGAGGTGTTGCAGAAGCTCCCTCCATTACAACGCCTGACTGAAGCACTGTGCCATCCCAGTTGAAGAAGGTTACGGTGTATCTGTCGGGATCATAGAGAACTTCAAGGTAGCCTGTGGACTTGTTGAAGTTGAAGGTATAGTATCCGCCGAATGCCTGGAGGGTACAGTTACCTGCATTGGTGTACATCTCCCAACCAACACTGGAGGAGTTGAGGGTAGTATCAACAATTGTACCGCCGTTACCCCACCACGTCTCAAATCTGTTAATCTTGAATTCGTATGTACCGGGTTCAAGGTGAATGGTAACACTGGCGATGTTATCGGACTCAGCCATAACATGATTTACCCAATCACCGCCTGTAAAATCACCCTTGAGGTAATACTGCATGTCATTGTAGGTTGCAGTAACTGTCTGGTTAGATGTTACGTTTGTATATGTACCGCTCCAACCGGCGAACTCATAACCGGTTCTGGTAGGATCGGAGGGTGCAGTTGCACTTGAGCCGTGGTTAACAGTCTGAGATTTGAGAACGGTTCCGTCGTAGTCCACAAACTTAACAGTGTAAGTATTGATTGCGAAGGTAGCCTTTGCAGTGGTGTTGTTCTGAACCTTAATAGAAACGGAAGCCGAGCTCGAGCTGGTGATTGTGGTACCGGTAAAGGTCCAACCTGTGAAGTGGTAACCTGTGTTAGGTGTAGCGGTAAGGGTTACAGAGGTATTATAGGTGTAGTAATTTTTACCCGAAGGAGAAACCGTACCGCCCGAGCCTGCTGTTACATTCAAACCTGCCTTGAAGTTACCCTGAACAGTAACATTGGAGGAAGGCTTGATTGTGATGCTGGTAGATGTAGAACTACCTGAAGAATATGTATAAGAGCCTGAGGGGAAAGTCCAGTTATAGAATGTATTACCTGTAGTAGCTGAGGCTGTAATTGTAACTGTGTCGCCGGGTGTTACATAAGTTACACTCTTGGTAACTGAACCCAGAACAGGGTAGTTCACCTGAGTAGTGATTACATACTGAGCCGAGAAATTAGCCTTACAGGTAATAGTTACGCCATTGGTAATAGGCTGAATTGTAATGCTCGCACTGGAGGTAGAGCCTGAAGTAATCTTATAGTCAGTATTCAGGGTACCGCCGGAGATAGTCCAGCCTGTAAAGTAATAACCTGTTGATGGAGTAGCAGTTGATGACTTTGTTCCCGAGTAGGTTGTAGAACCACCTGTACTGGATACACTACCGTAGTTTGTGTTTGACGATGAAAAAGTAACCTTACCTGTGTTAGCGGCAAAGGTTGCCTTTGCGGTTACTGCACCTTTAACTGTCAGCGTAGGCTTGAGCGCAGTGGTACTGGACAGCGTACCTGAACCCGAGGTAATAGCCCAACTGCTCAGGTGATAACCTGTCTTAGGCGTTGCCGTCAGGGTTGTGGTACCGCCATATGCCACTGTTGTGGCGGCAGTTGAAACCGTACCGTAAGATGTATTGCTTGACTGTACAGTTACAGTGTATGACCTGGTAGTAGCTGTAAATACAGCATTTACTGTCAGGTTGCTTGTAACTTTAGAAAAGCTTGTATCCCATTTACTGAAGGTATAGGAATACTGTGCAGTTGACGCCTTTGTAGGATTAGAAGGCGCAGTTGCAGCCTGTCCGTACAGAACACTCTGGGTTTTCAGAGTTGTGCCGTCGCTTTTAAAGGTTACGGTGTACTGAGGACGGATAATCAGGTAGTTGGTAGATGTATTGAACTCGAATACATATGTACCGCCGGCGGCATTCAGCGTACAGTCGCTGGAGTCGCTCCACATTTCCCAACCGAGACCTGCAGAGGTTTTTTCCGTGGTATCCTCAATAGTACCACCATTACCCCACCATGTGGAACCGTCTGTAACGATTTTGAAGGTATAAGTACCCGCACTAAGCGTAATCGTTGCTTTCGCAATTCCACTACTGATAGTCATGGGGTTTGCCGTAGTTGACCAGCTGTTGAACGAGCCCGCAACGCACGCGGAACTTACTCCCGTTTCTGCTATGTCAACATTGGCGCCTGATTCTGCTGTGTCTTTTGTTGCCGCGCCTATCGTAGGCATAGCAATGGTAAACATAGACAACAGCATACATAGAAGTAATACTATGCTGGTTATCTTCTTCCAAGCCATAGACTCCTCTCCTTCTTTCAGAATTTATGTTTTATATATAAGCCTTATTCTATATATAACAACACACTATACATATTATATATTAACAAAAAAAACCAACTAACGCAATGATTTTTACACAACAAGCATAAAAACGGTAAAGGATAAAAAATGATAACATGTTTTCTGATTTTAACGAACTAAAACAAAAAAATAAACCCAACCTCCTGCTCAGAAGTTGGGTTTGAAATATATATACTATATATTGTAGTCTATCTCCTGCTTATGCTACAAAACCTTGTGTTGAGCCTTACCGTTGCCGTCAATCTCAAACACACTGTCACAGTATTTGAGCATGGACCTGCGGTGAGTAATAATGAAGCAGGTCTTATCCGTCTCGGCAGTAAGCCGCTCAAAAATCCTTGACTCTGTGTCCTCATCAAGTGCCGAGGTTGCCTCGTCAAGTATAAGTACAGGGCGATTTCTGAGGATTGCTCTTGCGATTGCGATTCGCTGAGCCTGTCCCTCTGATATGCCTCCTGCCTTTTCGCTCAGGGGTGTGTCAAGCATCATAGGACATCTTCTGACAAATTTATCTGCACAGGCTATCTCCAACGCCTTCCACATCTGCTCATCGGTTGCATTTGCGTCTGCTGTCAGCAGGTTGCTCCGTATGGTACCTGACATCAGGGTATTACCCTGAGGCACATAGGAGATAAACCGTCTTGAGTCAGGACTGATTGCCTCTTTCTCTCCGTCAGTAATATAGAACGCCTCTCCCTCATCAGCCTCAATAAGCGACAGCATCAGCCTGATAAGAGTGGTTTTTCCTGCACCTGAGCTGCCAACAATACCTACCCGCTCTGAGGGCTTGACTGCAAGGGATACCCCGTCAAGGACTTTCTCGCTTTCATAGGTAAAGCTCACATTGTTTATCTGAAGCCCCACCCTATGGGGGATATCCATATCAGGTGTGTACTCCTCTGCAGGAACCTCTGTAATTTCTCTGAGTCTTCTGGCAGAGACTATAGTAGAAAACAACTGAGGAATAATTCCACCCAGACTATTTATTGTACCCTGCAAAATTGACACCAAGGACAAAAACAGAGTCATTGTGCCGTAGGTATAGCCTGTTGTAGGGTCAGACAACCTGTATGCACACCAGCTGAACGCCACAACATAGCCCACATTGTACACAAGTCTCATAAACACGCTCATAAGCGCACTAAGGCGTGAGCTTTTCATAACAAGGGACAGCCTCTTGTCTCTTATACTCTCAAAGTATTCCTTGTTGCTGTCCTCAAGCTGAAACACCTTTGTAACAGGAAGATTCAGCAAAGTCTCCTGAAAAAACGAGTAATACTCCGACTCGCTCTCTCTGAGCTCATTGCGGTATCTGACAAACCTGCGTCTGAAAGCTGTACCTGCAACAGCACCCAAGGGGCCGATGATAAGACCTATAACTGCCATAACAGGGTCATAATATATAAGCACAACCGCAACGATAATCAGCTCTGTCAGTGCCACAATGGCCGTTGGCACAATAGATATGATTGCACTTGCAAGGTTACTTACATCCCCTGTAAGTCGGGACAATATATCTGCCGAATGGAACTTGCTTATATCATACCAGCGGCTCCGCTGTACTCTGTCAAACATCTGCGCCCTTATACTGAAGGCAAACTTCTCCCCTACGAAACTACTAAAAAGATTAGAGAAAAACGAGAGCACAATAGTCACAAGAGTTGTACCCAGCATTATAAATATGTACTTGTAAAAATAATCTGTACCTGAGGTCGTAGCAGAATCAACAACATACTTGCCGGCAACCGAGGACACAAGAGAGATAATCATACTCACAAAGCTTATAAGCAGAAACCCCAGAGTATATCTGCGGAATCCCTTTCCCTGTCTGATTATCCACGCAAGGTGACCTTTGTTGTTTTTCCATTCCTGCCACAGTCTGAACTTCTTCTTAGGTGCCATAGCGAACATCCTTTATATCTGAATAAATACATTCTATCACAAATCCACAGACTATGAAAGGGGATTTTTACAAATATACCCTTCCGCCATATAATTGCAAACAAAATGCCTGATGCTTTTACACATCAGGCTTTTACAGTTTTAATTATACCTCTGTTTCAAGTGAAGCAGTGAGCAGCTTCTGCTCCTCTTTTGCTACATTCTTCTTAACCGCAAAGGCAATACCCTTCTCCACAAGGTTTATCACCAGAATCATCAGAGATACCATTGCAGTGCCCTCGATGAAGGACTGGGACTCAAGCTGAGGAATCAGCAGAGAAAGAGGCATTGTACGGAAGTTCATAAGGAAGGATACAGCAGAGATTGTAATCATAGCGTTTACAAAGAAGTAGCTGTACATTTCCACGATTGTTGCTCTGGTACTTGGGATGTAAACAGAGAACAGAAGCTTCATTCTGTTGATACCCAGTGTATCCGCCACATCCTCAAGGTTGGGATTGAACTTTGACAGTGAGTTATATGCCAGCAGATAAGGGGATGAGAAGAAGTGCGCTATGTTTACAACCACAAGGATAAAGATTGTGCCGTAAATGGGAACATTCTTAAATGTAAGCACATAGGACAGACCCAGAACAATACCGGGTACCGCCAGAGACAGCATACTGATAAAGTGGAGCATTCCGTTTGACACTGCCTTTTTGCTTCTTGCTGTAACATAAGCAGAGAAGTAAGAAAGACAGGTGCCCACAAGGGAGGTGAGCAGTGCAACTGCTACGGAGTTTATGAAATACTGTCCTATACCTGAGGACAGAAGTTTCTTTGCAGTTTCAATGCTGAAGGACATATCCACAGGATACTGCTTGACAAAGCTTAAAAGTACAAACGCAAAGATAGGCAGGCACAGAAGCAGGATTACAACTGCAAAGATTACATAAACAGCCACATCCCTGCCCTTGTTCTCCTCGATGAGATATGCCTTGGTAACTGTGCTTCCCGATGCATTGATACCGCTGTTTTTAAGGTCCATAATGAACGCCACCATAGCAGGAAGCAGAAGCACAACGCCTACTACTGCACCGCCTGAGAAGTTCATCATACCGATAACCTCACGGTACATATACACAGGCAGGGTCATATCTGTACCGCCTGTCATAAGGGAAACACCGTAGTCGGTAAAAATCATAGTGAAAACTGCAAGTATTGCAGATACAATTGTGCGTCTCATAGAAGGCAGAGTGATAGAAATAAACTGTCTGAACTTGGACATACCAAGCACACCTGCTGCCTCATAGATTGTGTAGTCCTCATACTGGAAGGAGTCGTTGAACATCAGGAAGGACACAGGGAAGGAGTAGAGCACAGAGCCCATTACAATACCCTTGTAGCCGTAAAGTCCGATGTTGAGCCCCAACAGGTTTGTCACAATACCGTTATCACCAAACAGGAATACAAGTCCCATACCGTGAGAGATACTGGGTATCAGCATAGGTATTGTAAAGAGAACTACAAAAAAGGATTTGAACTTGATGTTGGAGCGGTTAAGCATCCAAGCCAGCGCAAAGGAAAGAACTACCGAAATAGCCGTTGCAATAACTGTGGTTATTACGGAGTTTTTAAGCATAGGCAAAAACTGAGCTGAGGAGAAAACCTCCGCAATATTATTGCCTCTGATACTGCTGAAAAGGTAGATAATAGGCAGAACAACGCTGACCAGTAAGTACGCAATCAGCAGATACTTCAGGCCGAAATAGCCCTTGTTCTTATTTATCTTCATACTTACCTCGTCCTGTGTATCTGGAAAGGTCCTGATACTTCTTATCAAGCTGTTCTACAACGAATTCTCTGATATAATCGTTTGCGGGATTCTGATAGAGGTCAGCAGGTGTTGCCATCTGCTCAATGTTACCCTCGCTCATAACCATAATACGGTCAGAAAGGAAGAACGCCTCCTCCTGGTCATGAGTGATAAACAGCATTGTAGCGTTGAACTTCTTCTGCAGGGATTTAAGCTCAGCCTTCATAATCTCTCTGTTTGTAACATCAAGCGCAGAGATAGGCTCGTCAAGCAAGATAACATCGGGATTCATTGCCAGAGTACGGGCAATAGCAACTCTCTGCTGCTGACCGCCTGACAGCTGATGGGGACGCTTGTGCATCTGGTCTGTAAGTCCCACCTGCTCCAGTGTACGCTCGGCAATTTCGCGGGCCTGCTTCTTGGTATCCTTGCGGAGTGTCAGTGCATACATAACATTCTGCAGAACTGTCATATTGGGGAACAGTGCGTAGTTCTGGAACACAATACCCATACCTCTGTCAAAGCTTGCAAGGTTTGAGATATCCTGTCCGCCCTTGATGATTTCACCACTGTCTGCCTTTTCAAGTCCGATGAGGATACGAAGCAGAGTGGTCTTACCACAGCCTGAAGGGCCCAGGATAGAGAGGAATTCACCCTCCATAAGGTCAAAACTGATGTTGTTGAGAACAGTTTTGCCTGCGTATGTTTTATTCAGATTTCTTACTGAAAGCTTTGTGTTTAATACTTCCATATTGACAGCAGCCTCTCTTTCGCCTCATAGTCCTGAATACCCGTCATATCTGCATAGGGTATATCCTCAGGGTAGTTTTCAATATAATTCATCTGTCCCTCATAAATAGTCTCGGGGCAGAAATACTCTTTGTCGTATTTAAGGAATACATTTGCGATGTAGTCAAACACCTCGTCAACGCCCTTCTTATCCTCGTGACCTTTGACGATAGCAGTACCTGTCAGAGAGAAGGGTGAGCCCTCAGGCGGGAAGATAATCTCAAAGGGCTGACCGTCATTCTGCTCGCTAATACCCTGGAAGGTCAGCGCAAGTCCGACTGCAATTTCGCCCTGCTTGAGGAGCTTGATAGGACCTGAGCCTGACTCGGTAAACTGCTTCAGATTAGGATACAGCTTATCAACATACTCTAAGGTTTTCTCCTCGCCCCACATATTCACCCAGTTTTTATAGAAGAAGTAGCCTGTACCGCTTGATTTAGGGTCGGGCATTGCAACCAATCCCTCGTACTCGGGCTTGAGCAAATCCTCGTAGGTCTTGGGTGCTTCCAGACCGTATTTATCCAAAATCTCTGTATTTACAATGATAGCACCTGCCTGACGCTCCCATGTAACCCACAGATTTTCGTTATCCTCAGGGGTGAGTCCCTCTACATAGGGAATAGTGCTCTTGCCTGAGATATCCGCAAGCTCGCCTTTAATCTTGTTCATATAGCCTGTTTCAAGTCCCACAAGGATATCAACCTCTGTCCCCTCGCCCTCGGCGTAAATCTTTGCCGCAGATTTACCTGTGGACATATAGGTAACAATTACATTGTACTGAGGGAACTCCTCTGACAGCTGCTCCTGCAAAGCATCGTTACGGAACTGCTCGGAGGATGCACAAACAACGATTGTTTCCTTTGAGCCGAAATCAGCAAAGATAGTGAACAAAAGCGTAATCGCAAGTAACACAATCAATCCTTTTTTCATTTTTGCACCTCTACCTCTAAGATTTGTACTGATAATAACACCCGTGGACTTTTCAATTTTTCATCGTAAAAGACCCTGAGTGAAATAAAAAAGCCCTTGTTCACACGGAATAATCGTTGTAGAAAAGGGCATCGCGTTCATTTTTTCTAATAATACACCTTATATTAAACATTGTCAACAGGTTTTTCAACATTTTTACAGTTCATTTTCCAAAACCCCTTGCGCTCTAATATAACAAAATTTTATTTCCGTCGTGTAGGTTGCGTCGTAGGGACGACCATCGGTCGTCCGAGAGGGGAAGGCTCTTTGGACCGTCGGGACGCCGGTCCCTACAATAAGAGGAAAGCTACATCGTAGAGGCGGTTCCTTCGCAGGAACGGCAACCCCTCTGGCACTATGTGCCATCTCCCCTAACAGGGGAGTCCCACGAACCGCCCACGAAACCTTGCGTTAATGCAAAACCTTTCGGGCAATTCGTGAATTGCCCCTACGCTGTTTTGTCGCCAACTAAAAGCACCCTTATCCAGTGTGGACAAGGGTGCTTAAAATCAGTTTGCAGGGATAAAGGGGAGCTCGATTCTAGTTTCTTCCTTATTGTCTTTATCGTCGTCGGGCTGAATCTCAATCACTGCATTTGTTGCAGGGGTTTCCTCACCTTTATCCTCTGAATCGTTATTATCAGAGTCATCTGCAGGGACAGTCATAATCTCCAGGTCGTCTTCCTCTTTGGAATAATACACAGAAGCGGAAGTTTCACCCTGAGTTGCATCTTCCTGTGAAGTTCCGCTCTCAGACTGAGTAGCAGATTCCCCATCAGTAGCAGTCTCAACATTAACCGTACCATCAGAGGGCAGGTTGCCGCCTGTGTTGCAAGCTGTGAATGTAGCAGATACAATCAATATAAGCAAAGCAAAAATAATAAACTTCTTCAATTTCATCGGATATTCCTCCTTCTGAATACAGATTATATCATCACCTTGCCCATAATTCAACTGAAAAAGAAAAAGAGACCTGTAAGAACAGGTCTCTTCCTCTTGACTGATTTACAATCAGTTAGCAGGCATAATGGGGAGATCGTCGGGATCTACAGAATCAGGAGCGTAAACTACGCTTGCTGCAAGTACTTCTTCGGTATCGAAGATAGTAATTCTCATCTGCGCTGCTTCATAAGGTTTCTTGTTCATATATAAAACACTCCTTTGTTTTACATCATAAGAGTTTCAGGGGTTATTAATTAGAGCTGTACAGCCTTGCTTCAGAATAGTATTTTGACAATGCATTCATTACATTGTACAGGTCAGCATCATCGCTGTTCTGTGCATCCTTGCCGTAATCAAAGATGTCGTACTGCAGTGTCAAACCACCAAGCCTAATAGTGGTATAAGAACCAAGTGTATGAGCAGGAATACCGCTGATCTTAACCTCGTAAAGGTTGCCGTTCTTTGCTATGCTTACATTCTCTCTATTGGAAAGCAGTTCAAGAGAGGCAACATCTACACTTTCGTCAATGATGAAATAGTGCTTGATTGCAAGCTCAGATTTCAGAGAAAGTGCTGTGCCATAGTAGGTCACACCTGCCTCCTCGCCACTGAGTGTGTAATCAGTATATCCGCTAAAGTCGACAGGCTCAATAGTTCTGTCAGTATCTGTCATAACTGTGGTGTTATTAGCAAGATTATCTGTATTGTAATCAAAATATATCTGTGCTGCTGCACCATAGTTGAGCATAGCCTTTACAAGAGCCTGCTCTGCTGCATAAACATCAGCACGCTGGATCATATAAACTGCATAATCCTTAACTGTGTACTCTGTAACCTCGCTCTCAACGATAGAGGATACGAACTGAGCCTGGATTTTGGATGTCATTTCCTTTGCTGCTACATAACAGGTGAATACATAGAATCCATCAATAATCTCAGCAGAACCGATAGACTGCTCGTATGTATATGTGGAGCCTGAATCGGGAACTGTGAATACAACCTTTGCATCAGCGTCCTGAGCAACATCGTCAGAAAGGCTGTAGTAGAATTTCACACCAATTGTATCGCCAAGGCTGATGGAATAACCTGCAATCTCAGCTTTTGCCTCTTCCTCGGGGAAAATCTCGCTGATATTTACAGAACCAACAGCGTTACCGTCGTTCCATGTCATGTAATAGCACTTGCCGTCTGCAAAGTCAACGATATCGGGAGTCTTATCTACTGAGCCAGAGCCGTCATCCTTGATACCTGTGATAATCATACCTGTGATATCTGCAGGAACATCATAATAGTAAATGTCATAAGTGCCGTCGTTGTCATAGTAATTCATTGCTACGCCACGCCACTCGGGATTCTCACCGCTTGCACTTCCCCAGAAGTAAACGCAAATCTCGCTCCACAGCCAGTTGTTCTGGAAGAAAACTCTTATAGTCTCTACCTCAGACTCTGTGGAATCTGTGGGTGCCTCTGTGGGTGCCTCTGTGGGTGTCTCGTCACCTGTAGTGTCTACTTCAGGTGCTGCTGTTGTAGTCTCAACAGGTGCCTCTGTGGGGTCAACTATGGTGTCAATGGACTCAAGCCACTGGGAGTTTGCCACATCATAATACTGACCTGCTGTGAAAGTAAGGTCATCTGTCTGTGTTGAACCGTTATTGAAAACAACATTTGCCCATGCTTTTTCGCTGGTGTATTCATACACATCTCTGCCGTTGTAGGTAAGGGCAGTCTTTGTCATAGCAATGCCGGGCCATGCGGAAGCTGTATCTTCATTTGAGTTCCACATGTAAGCATTTGCATTATTCCAGCCTTCACCGGCAATGCAGTAGATTGTGTAAGTTTCTGCAGGTGCCTCAGTGGGATCAACTGCAGATGTGGTAGTCTCAGCAGGCTCTGTCTCTGCAGGAGCTGCTGTTGTTGTCTCAACAGGAGCAGCTGTTGTAGTCTCAACAGGTGCCTCTGTGGGGTCAACTGCTACAGGATACTCAACAGAAAGTGTGGAAGCTGTTGTATCCCAAGCAAATACATAGTCGCCTGCAACTGTTGTTGTAATAGTTGCGTTGTCAGATACGCTGTTATTAAATGCAACACCGCTGACAGTATCTGTGATTGCTATTGTTGTGCTAATCCATGAACCTGAGTTTACAACCTTGAACTGGTAGGATGTCTCAGCCTCAAGTGCCATTGTCAGATAAGCAACTGTCTCGCCCTCTGCACTAAGCTTAAACTCGTTAGCAACTGTGCTCCAGCCGTTCATCTCACCTGCAAGATATACATCAGTTGCAGTTGCGTCAACAACGGGTACATCTGCAATAGATGCGTACCAAGTACCTGCTTTTACATCATAGTACTGGCCGTTTGTCCAGGCAAGGTCACCTGTCTGAGAGCCCTGATTGTTATTGTTGAAAATAACATTTGCGTATGCTGTATCAGTAGTATAAGCATACACATCAAAGCCGTTGACAGTTTCACCTGTCTTGGTCATTTCTACGCCGGGCCACTCAAGAGCACTATCGCCCCATGCATAGACACAAACTGTGTCCCACTTAGCAGAATTGATGCAATATACTGTATATGCACCCTCTGCGCTGACGCTTACAGGTACTACGCAAATAACACTGATAAGCATCATAATTGCCAATAATAATGACAATCTTCTTTTCATGGAAATTCCTCCTAAAAAAATAATATATCAACAAAAGCAAGTATAAACCGATTGTCTCAGCGTATCACCTTGCTGTTGCAATATCCGATTTACATTACAAGCCTTACTTTGCAGGGATAAAGGGAAGCTCAATGGGCTTGTTAGGGTCACGGGTGGCAACCTGTGCAGTTGTCTCCTCAGTCTGTGTGGGAGTAGTCTGTGTTGCAGGCACCTCAGTTGTGGGCGACTCGGTAGGGTCTGTAAGCTGTGCAGAGGTTGAAGTAACCTCAGGCTCTGTAGGAGCAGTTGTTGTCTCAGGTACTGTTGTACCTGCAGACTCTGTAGGGTCAGTTACCACAGTTGCTAACTGGGTTGTACCCTCCTCAGTCCAGATTGGCTGAGGCTCGGAAGAAAATATCACTGTAGTCTCCTGAGAAAATGTAGGCACAGCAGGCTTTACAAGTCCTGCCACCTGCTTCTGAATATATGTAGCGTCTTTTATATTTACATTGCCGTCAAGGTCTGCATCTGCAAGGAAAAGCTGAATATCAGAGAGAGTCTCAAGCTTTGCAATATACTTCTGTATTACTGTTGCGTCCTTGATGTTGATATCCTTGTCCATATTAACATCGCCGATAGCGAATGTGGCAGGCATAATCTCTAAATCGTCCTCTGCCGCAAGAACAACTGCACTGCAGGCAAACAATATCACAATGGCAAGTATCACTGCCCAAATTCGTTTTGCCATATTAACACCTCAAAGTCATACTTCTATACATAATATATGATACACAACCTGCAGTGAAATTTCAAGGCATTTCACAAACAAAACATATTTTCGTGATTTTGCAATAAAATATAAAGCCAAATTTGTGAAACATAAAAACCACAGTAAGGCTTCCCCTTGAGGGAAGGCTATTTGGACCGTCGAGGACGCCGGTCCCTACAACAAGAGGAACACCACATTGTAGGGGCGATTCAAGAATCGCCCGAAAGGTTTTGCATTAACACAAGGTTTCACGGGCGGTTCGTGGGACTTCCCTGTTAGGGGAGTTTCCTCAAGGGGAAGGCTTTTCGGGTCGTCGTGGGAAATTCCCCTGTTAGGGAAACTCCCTTGTTAAGGGAGATGTCTGTGAAGCAGACAGAGGGTTTGCCGTCTTCGCAGAAGAAATGTCGGCTTTGCCGACAAAAGGGGTGCCGTTCCTGCGAAGGAGCCGACCCCTACGGACTCCCTTCGTCATTGGCTTTTAGCCAATGCCACTTCCCTCAAAGAGGGAAGTTTATAAAGGCTTCGTCGATTATTGTACAAACAAAAAAACGGCGTTTTGCGGACGCCGTTTGTGACTGTAGAAAAAGTCCGTGCCTCCCTCTGACGAGGGAGGTGGATTTTGCCGAAGGCAAAATACGGAGGGAGAGAAAACGCAGATATAATGCAATTTTTTAACTACCCCTCAGTCACCTACGGTGACAGCTCCCCT
>JAFUJH010000055.1 GCA_017473775.1 Ruminococcus sp. | reverse complement strand
TACGGTACTGTTTTAGATAATCTAAATGCCGTTGCCCCCAGATGCCTATTGCCTGTTCTTCTTCGGCGGGTACAGTTAAGCACGGTATCAAATAATCCCCTTGCCTTTCGTATTTGCCGCCCAGTTCCTCAAATAATGATTTTGCCATTGTCTGTTACCTCCACATTCTTTTTTATTTTGAATGTCCGCAAAATCCGTCCTACATCAATCGGATTTGATGGCAGATTCCAATGCACAATTCTTCGGCAATAATTGTGGAAATCCAATCCTTCTTGTCCTATGGAAGTAGATGCTAAAACAAATGGTCTAAATGGAGAATTGAAAGAATTTCTAACGCTCTTTTTTCTGTCTGCGTCCTTTTCTTTTCCATCTCCTTTAGTAAAGGCAACTGCAAAGTGAGAACGAATAGCAGTTGGTTTTTCCTTTGTTCCATTTGCTCTTGCCTTAAACGCATTGAATGTATCAATAGTGTATATTGTGGTTCTCACATCCATAGAACTTGCTATTGTATAGTGTAAGTTATCAACCAAATTATTGTCTGCGTCTAAACCGTTTGTAATTAAATGAGCATATTCATCAAACATAGCCTGAATGTTTCCCTGCTTGCAATAGGTAAGCAGATTTTCCCAATGTGCGTCCTCGCTTTTTTTACCACAAGCAAGCTCGACTGTGGCTGTAGACTCGGCTGTATTCATACGGTTTATAAAGATTTTTGCAATCTGACTTGGCAAATAACTTGGAAAAGTAGTTCCTCGTTTGCAGTAAGATTGATAGGTTCTGTTTATAGTTATTGCAGGAGAAGCTATATGAACTATGCTTCATATAATGGATATATAAAGAAACTGCTGGGACTTATTTTTATCCTGTCCGACGACTTTTCTATGTTCAAAGCAAAAGATAATAGAGACAGCGATTTGTTGATGTGTTTTACTTATCACACGCACAATGTCTATCTGAAAGATAGAGAAATAACTGATTTTGAATAATGTACTTGATGGCTACTCAAACGAGCAGCCATTATTTTTTTATTGACTTTTTTCAAGTAATAGTGTATTATAACAATGTGAAGTGTGCAGTTCACAATTTTAGGAGTAAAAGAGGTGATTAAAAGTGTCGAGAGTATACACCAGTTACAGTGAGGAAGAATTTGCTCTAATATCTAATGAATGCGAGCAATATGGAATGACCCCCTCTGCATTCCAAAAGTATTGTGTACTATTATACTTAGGACAAAATGCCGAGGAAATTAAAAAGATAGATATAGAAGAAATGAAACAAATTATGAATCAAGAACTTAATAACAAAAAAGTTGGAGACAAATTCATTGTAAGTGCTTTGTTACCACCGGAAAAGTGGTCAAATCTAAATCGAAGTCAAAAAATCACATTAAGCCTATATTTAAAGAACATAATAGAAAACTGTTCTGACAGATTTAGAGTATGTGATATTTTACACAATAATATCAAGCAATATGAAAGATACTAAAGTCAAGCGAAAGAAAAAATGTTATGGATTATTTGAAAACGGCAGATGAAATTGTTGATGTCTATTTTGTCACATATATAGAGTCTTGTGATAAGAATAATAATTCACATTCTACATCTTGGAGAAATAGATATATAGGTCAAGACGGTGTTATCTATATTCTTAAGAATGGAAACAGACAATTCTTTGTTTGGCATCCTGTTGACGATGATTTTAAACCAATTACTTCTTTGGGAATTATTAGTTCCCGTGATGATTATTATATTAAAAAGAACAATCTATTAGTAACAACTCAGAATTCCATTTACAAATTCAGGCTTATCAACAAGGAGGTGAACACTGATGATAAAACTTAACAAAATGGAACAAAATGAATATAACGCTTTTATTGTTGCTGTTGTTCCTTCATTATTACCCGGCACATACCACTTTAGAGACTTTTTCACAAATAGAGTTACATCTGCAAGAATCGGTCGTAAATTCTATGAAGATGTTGTCAATGGTATATATCCGCATATTTCTCTTGTTGGGACAAAGGCTTCAGAAGGTTATATTTGTTCTTGAGTAAATACCTGATTTCTCATAATGTACTTGATGGCTACTCAAACGAGCAGCCATCTTTTTAATATGCCGGAATACCGTATCCGTAGATAACAGAGCTTCCGACAGGGTATGTTTTGGTTCTGCAAGTGTCGCCTGAGTTGCCCTCAACGGTATAGACTGTACCGTTTTCGCATTTCTGAACAATACCGGTGTGGTCTGTCACACCGTCGCCCTCCCAGTCAAAGAAAATGATTGTACCGGGCGAAGGCTCATACGAACCGTCTGCCCACTGTCCTCGGTCTCTGAACCATTGTACACCGTTTACACAGCCGGCATACTTTGGAATAATACCGGCGTCGATATATCCGCACTCGTTAGCACACCAAGAGACGAAGCAGGCACACCATTCTACACGGGAGTCAAATCCGTACCAAGACCAGTAAGGCTGACCGCCTACATTACCCACCTGTGACAAGGCAACCGTTACGATTTGGTCGTCGCTGTATCCGATACCGTAAAGCACCTGAGACCATAGTTGATTGTTTTCGTCCTTTAGCAGCTCGGCAAGATACTCTTTCTGCTCCTGATTAAATCCGTACATAGCCGCCATTTCATCAACGGTCTTGTGCGATACCGTGATATACAGGAAAGTTTCTGTTACTGTGGTTTCGGTCTGTACGATGTTGCCGTGTCCGTCGTCGCTTTCTTCGATTTCGGTATGGGTTTTCGTTTCCGTTCGGGAAGAAATATCGTTCATTTCCCAAAAAATATCCGACAGTAGCTGCTTCTTGGTTTCATCAACCGTAGCAACCTCCATCGGATTGTCGGGGTCGGTATTCACTTTAACAGAATAGACCGCAAGAACATCTTTCCAAACAGCTCTGCTTCCGCTCATTTCAAGCACATCATAGCTTACAGAGTTCTTTTCCTGTTCCAATCGGTCATCATATTCCTGATTGATTTCCTGAACGACTGTCTGCATTGACATTCCCGTGCCGGAATCCTCTCCCGAAAAGAAGATACCGAACACAGAACCTGCAATCAAGGCTACAAGACATAGCACAATAATTACTACCACCGCAACCCAACCGCCGGCAGCGATAGCGGCAATAAGACCTTTTACCGCCGCTATGATTGCTTTTACTGCGGCAATGGTGGCTTTGGCTGCGGCTTTAATCGTAGCGGCTGTTGCTTTGGCTGTGGCTTTTGCCGCCTGTGCCGCTTTCTGCGAAGCCTTAACTGTCGCCTGAGCTGTTTTCTGTGCCGCTTTTGCCGCTTGCTGACTGGTTTTTATCGCAGTCTTTGCAGTCTGCTCAGCCGTCTTAACCGATTTCTGTGCGGTCTTTGTTGCTTCTTTTCCGGCAAACTTAATGGTTTTCTTTCCGGAGGAAGTGGCAGACTGCTTTATGGTCTTTTCCGCCTTATCGACAGTCTTAATCGCAGAGCTTGTGTTTTGCGAAGCCTGTTTTCTCAAAGACTGCTCGGCTCGCTGCTGCTTGAAACGCTGAATACCGTCCTTTGCGGTGCGGATATTCTCTTTTGTGGTTTCAAGTCCCTTTCGTCCCGCCTTGTCAAACGCATAGGCACCATCGTGAAACACCTCGTCAATACCGCTTTCCAGTTTATCGGAAGCGTATTCCTCGGCAGAACTGCTGTTGGCATTTACCGACCGCTCCGCCTTTTCTTTTGTTGCGATATACGCCTGCTTCATTCGTTGGGTTGCGACGGCAGCCTTATCTATTGTTCGTATCGTACCTTTTGCATTGTCTTTCGTTTTAATATCAGCCATACAATCCCTCCTTCCTATGCAGGCTGAACTACCTGTTGTATTATTCGTTTATTAGCTTCGCCACTACAACAAGTCTGCCGTTTGTCCGGGAATACTCACAGGTGGAAAGGGTCAGGAGCTTGTCGCCGTATTCGGCGGTTATGCCGGTTTCGTAAAGCGACAGTTTCTTGCACTTCTCAACATAGGCAGTGAAATCCTCGGCGGTGTCCGCATTGACGAACTGATAATATTTGAAGCTGTCGGGACTATCCGTATATACTACGGTTTTGAACACGGCAATTACTTCATAGGTCTGTCTATCGGTCAGCGTATCAAAGGATACTGTTTTGTGCTTTTCCCAAAAGCTCTTGTCCTTGAATTTCATAAGACCGGCGAACATAGAGCCGTCGTTCATATGATGACCGTAGATAATGATATTGTCGCTTGGCAGTTCCATATCGCAGTTTTCCTGAACATAAGGACAGCCGTAGTCGGTGTATGCCTTATCAAAGCCGTGCTTCAGATAGAAGTTCGGGTTGTCCTTTGACTGCATAACGGGATAATTGATTTTTGTGTCCTCAACCTTAATCCAGCCGACCATATCGTTATTTTGCAGATAAAGCTCCTGATACTCCGGGATAAAGGTCTTTTCTTCGGAGTAGTTCATCAGCTCTGTGGTTTCTTCAGGCTCGGTCTCCACAACCTCAATCAGATTGTCGTACATCTCAGCCTGCTTTGCAGAGTCGCAATAGTGCTTGATGAGAAAACCTGAACTGACGGCAAATACAATGCTGAAAGCACAGATTATGGCAATATAGATTTTGTTTTTCATAGGTGTTTCCTTTCTCATTTACAGAATAGGGCAAGGGTTATGCACCCTCGCCCGGTTTGGTTGTCATCAGCTTATACAGCTTCGTATTCTTCGGGAACTTATTTGCAAACGGCACAAGCGAACTGCCGACCTTAATCAATCCGTGTCCTGCGTCAACATTCGTGATATACGAAAGCTGGAGGTCAGAAATGTTAAGGAGCTTTGCAAGCTCAATTCTGTCGGTTGACGCCTGATTGAGCATAATCAAAAACTCGCTGTTTGCAAGCATAGTTCTCGCTGTATGGCTCTGCAAAAGGTCGTCCACATTCTGTGTAATGCCGGTGGCATAAGCGCCGTACTTTCTTACACGCTTCCAAAGCGTAAACAGGAAGTTTGCAGAATACTCGTGCTGGAACAGGAGGTAGATTTCATCAATGAAGATAAAGGTCTGCTTACCTTTAGCACGGTTCTGTGTAATACGGTTCAGAATAGAGTCGAGGACGACAAGCATACCGATAGGCATAAGCTGCTTGCCGAGGTCAAGAATGTCATAACAGATAAGTCGGTTATCCGTATCAACATTGGTTGGCTTTGCAAAGGTATTCAAAGAACCGTGAGTAAACAGCTCGATAGCAAGGGCGATTTCCTTTGCTTCCGGCTCGTCCTGTTTCAAAAGCTCCGCACGAAAATCCTGCAAGGTAGGAACAGTACCGGTATATCCTCTCTGCTGATAGTCTCGGTAAACACTTGCCGTACAACGGTCGATGATAGATTTCTGCTTTGCTCCGAGGTTTGTACCGCCGATAAGCTGTTCGCAAAGGGACATAATGAACTCGGATTTCAGGATAACCGGGTTTGCTCCGTCGCCGTATTCCTTGTTCATATCCATCGCATTGATATGGCTCGGAGAAGTAGCGGAAATATTGATTATTTCGCCGCCGAGAGCTTTTACAAGCTGCGAATACTCTCGCTCAGGGTCTATGATAATAACATCTGCATTGGAGGAAAGAATGATATTTTCAATTTCACCCTTTGCCGCAAAGGATTTTCCGCCGCCGGATACGCCGAGAATAAAAGAGTTGCCGTTGAGTAGCTGTCTGCGGTCGGCAATAATCATATTTTTACTGATGACATTCTGACCGTAGTAAATGCCGTTTTCGTGGTAAATGTCCTGAACCCTGAAGGGAATAAAGACCGCAAGGCTTTCTGTGGTAAGGGTTCTGAATGCGTCAATCTTGCGTGTTCCAAAGGGCATAGCCGTATTCAGTCCGTCCATCTGCTGATACTTGAGAACGGCAAACTGGCACAAATGCTTTCTTGCCGTAGTAAGCAGAGCTTCGGTGTCGTTATCAAGCTGTTCTTTGGAGTCCGCAGTATGAACCATAGTGAGTACAGCGAACATCATTCGCTGATCACGAGTGGTAAGGTCATCAAGGAACTCCTTCATTTCCTTTTTCTGCTGTTCCATATCATACGGAACGGTAGCGGAAAAGTTATTGTTCTGATTCTGCTTTCTCTGCCAGTTGGTTATATTCGTCTCAACCCCAAGCAGTCTGCTCTCTGCTTCTCGCACCGCTTCATCGGTAGGAACAGGTACGATGTCAATGGACATCATCAGGTTGCGGTTCAGGTCGGTAAGCTCGGCTACCATACTGTCCTTGATATAGGAAGCGTACTCACGAAGAAAAAGGACTCTCCCGTAACGGTTTCCCATTTTGAAGTAGTCCTTTTCAAATTCCATTGTATCGGGGCAAACATAATCCTTGAAATCGTGTCCCTTCTTTCTCGTTTCCTTAATATTGAAGTGGTAGGCGGTTTCCTCCCCGACACGGAAGAAATCGTGGACAATTCTCAGTCTCTCATCGGTTTCAAGCTCCACACATTTGCTTCCGAGTCTTGCAAAGTGGGCAATCAGGTCAGCACCGACACGGGCAAAATAGGTTCGTGCGTCCTCCACGCTCTTTTTATTGATGGAGATAGTAACATATTTATCCTGAACGATGGCATTTGCCCCGGTTGCCTTGTCGAGAAGCATTTTGTTATATTCCTCTCGGTAAACATCAAGCTCATCGCCGGTTTCGGGGATAAGAATGGTTTTCTCAAAGTCAAGACGGTTAAGCCGTCTGTTGTTGATAGTCAGCTTTGTAGTAGCTCCGCTGTCAAGAGAGTTGAGAAGCTCGGAGTATTCAAGGAACATTGCTTCCTTATCCTCACGGCTCGCTACGGCATAGTTAATATCCGTGAACTTGAAGCTTTTGGAATACTTGTCCTTGCCTACACGGAAAATGCCGTCATCATAAATAGCGGTAATGGGAATACAATCCTGTACGCCCTTTGGTACTACGAACTTTTCTTTGTCCTGCTTTAACAGGTTTGTAAGAGTTTTAATCATTGTTCTTATAAGCCTCCTTCTGTTTTTGTTCGATTGTCGGTTTCATCAATTCGTAATAGGTGTTGGTGGAATGAAAGACCAGCTTTTTCGGCATAAGGAACTCGGACTTTATCCACGCCCATATAAATTTCTCAGCCGTCATTCCGTTGTATTTCACAAAGCCGAGAGCCGCAAAAGGGGCAGCTCCCAAAATGCACACCCACGATACAGTTTCTGTTCCGAGGTACGGTTTTAGGAGGAAGTAAAGTCCTACCGCTACCGCACAGGCGAGGACAGAAAAAATGAACTGTCTGAGCGACAGTCCAAAAAACATTGACTCTGTGTAATTTCGTATCTCTCGGTTAATTTTGACTTCCATCAAAAGCTCCTTTCTCTGCGATATGCTTGTTTTGCGTGACGGATTTCATCAGAGCAGACGCAGGTGTCCGCAAGGCAAATCACATTGCCGTTTTTCTTTCCTCCGTAATACACACAATATTTGCAGTCGCAGTCGGCAGGCGTATAGCCCTGCCATCTATCGTTATTATTCTTGTTTTTCTTCATCAGAGAACCTCCCGTTATAAGCCCATCATTTCACGGATAATTCGGTCGCTCATCTTAACCGCACCGACAAGCACAAGCATATTGAATACCAGTTCGCCGATATATGCCCATACCTGAGTAACGGCTGCTGCGTCAGGGTTCACTACCGGCGGCGTAGAAGCAAATAGGGAGAAGATGATACAAGCAAGTACAATTACTGCTCCCTCAAGCAAAACGGCACAGTAGCTCTTTATAAAGCTCTTACCCACATTCTGCGACGGTTCTCCGGCAAATGTGGAAAGCGGTATCGGAGCGAGAGCAGTGTACATATACAGCTTGAAAAATCGTCCGTACACCGTCATTATCATAATGAACGACAATACCGTGATAAACAGTCCGCCGATAAGAGTAACCGCCCACAATGGGATACTTTCAAAAAATCCGCAGCTTTCAATGGTTGTTACCATTTCAGCAGGTAAAGTTGTTTGATTGGGCGTACCGAATCCCGCAGATGTCATAATGGTTGAAATCGTACCTTGTACGATGTCGAACAGGGCAAGCATAAGCTCCAGCCCGTAGGTAATCACACCTTTGGCAATGGCAAAGCGGATAAACAGCTTTAATGCGTGTTCCGGTTTCTTTACATCGGTAAAACTTCCGCAGGTGCGAACCACACCGACAACAAAAAACAGAACAAGCAGGGCAAGACCGATAGCCTGAACTGCTCCGTTGATATTCACCATTACCGACCAAATACTGCCGCCTTTGAACTGTTGCGGCGAAGTGGTTAGCAACTGCCATATTTCCGAAAGCTTGCTGTTCCAAGTTTCAAGGGCATTTTCGAGGTTCTGAACTACCCAGTTATCACTCATCTGTTTGCACCTCCTTTAAGATTAGGGGCATACCTGAAATGCCAGGTATGCCCCGTTTGATAACTGTGTTCTCTTAACCGGTAATAAGGGTAAGGATTTCCTTTGCAAAGGTAATGATGATACCGCCTGCAAGAGTCAGGAAACCGTTGGCTCTCTGAGACGGGTCGTGAGACTTCAAAGAGAGACCGACCTGAACGATACCGAAGCCAAGCAGGATAAGACCGATGGCACGGATAAGACCGAAGATGAAATCGGACAGATTGTTGACTACGGTAATCGGGTCGCTGGCGGCAAAAGCGGTAACGCTCATACCGCAAACAAGAGTTGCTGCTGCGATTACGGCGCAGTAAGCACGGAAGCCTTTCTGAACCTTTCCGGTCATAGGCAGCTTCTGAGTAGTTTTCTTTTCGTTGTTCTTCTTAAAAATGTTCATTGTGTTTTCCTCCGTTAAAATAAGTTTTTATTCACTTCAAAATCCTCATCGGACAGAAGTTCGTAATTGGTTTCTCCGTAGCTTTCCTCCGGAAGTTCTTCCGGGTCAATAGAAAGAACGGAAATTGATGAGTGCTTGATGGTCACTTCGCCGTGTTTATATGCAGAAGCCTTTCCATCGGTTGTAAGTGCCACATTCGGGTGATTCAAGATGTCATACTTGAAGTCCATAACGGGGCGTTCTCCACGAATAAACAGAATTGCATATTGGTTATCAAGCATACGAACCTCATCAGGAGTAAGAAGCTCTCGACCGCTAATCTGATAATTTGTGGAGTAGTTGCCGCTTCGACCGGTACTTTTTCCGAAAGTGTTGGTATCAATGGTTTCCTTGCCGAGAAGCTCGGACACATATTTGTGGGTGCTTTGCTCGTTGCCGCCGAGATATAAAAACTCGTCGCAGTTACCTACAATGCTTTCCCATTGCTTTTCAAACAAGGCTTTAAGCTGTGCCAAGTT
Organism: Ruminococcus sp.; assembly: GCA_017473775.1. Lineage (GTDB taxonomy): Bacteria > Bacillota > Clostridia > Oscillospirales > Acutalibacteraceae > Ruminococcoides. Next base: position 7,794 of record JAFUJH010000055.1, on the reverse strand, counting down.
CTGCAAGATAATACTTACCGATACCCCACGGGAACGCATAACCGAAAGAATTTTGTCGAAGTCATCAGGGAGTGAAACATTCGCAAACTCGTCCATCAAAAAATGAACGGGAACGGGAAGCGAGCCGCCGTGAATATGGTCGGCAGCATAAAACAACTGCTGAAAAAGCTGTGTGTAAAGGATAGATACCAAGAAGTTAAAGCTGGAATCGTTATCCGGTATCAAAGCGAACAGAGCGACCTTTTTCTCTCCGAGTGACGGGAGGTCAAGCTCGTCTGTGGTGGTTAAAGAAGCAAGACTTTCAAGGTTGAACTTTTCCAGTCTTGCCGCAAGGGTTATCTGTATGGACTTTAAGGTTTTCGCCGCACCTGAATGATAGGAACGGTAATACTTCAAAGCAATGTGGTCGGGATTCGACATCTCCAATTCCGCAAACAGTTCATCAAGAGGAGAAGGTCTTGTGTCCTCCTCGTCCTCAATCGCACCGGCTCTGAGCATTTCCATTATCATTGCAAAGTTCTGTTCATCTTCGGGTGCTTCATAATGAAGATAAAATACAAGTGCAAGCAAAAGCATTGAAGCCGAGGTATCCCAAAAGGGGTCTTGTGATTGACTTCCTTTCGGAGTGGTACTCTTAAAAAGGTTCGTCACGAGCTTTTGCACATCGTTGTCATTCTGCAAATAGACAAACGGGTTATAGCAATGGCTTTTCTCCATTGAAATCAAATCGAGAACACGGACTTCATAGCCTTTGCTTTCAAGCAGCTTTCCGGTATCTCGGAGAATTTCGCCCTTTGGGTCAAGAATGACAAATGATGTGTTGCACTGCATAAGATTCGGCTTGCAGTAAAACCTTGTCTTACCGGCTCCCGAACCGCCGCACACAAGGGTGTTTAAGTTTCTTCGGTGTTTCTTCGCATTGAGTCCGATACAGACATTTTGCGTCATCAGCTTATTTGCAGAAGCCGGAGACTGTCTGTATTTTTTGTTTACGGCTCTTGCATTGCCCCATTTTGCAGAACCGTGTTCTTCACGCCTTCGGTAATTCTTCTGTGTTGAGAAGTAAATCCCAATACCCATTGCATAGCAGAGAAGCAAAACGAGGACAGTTTTTAGGCTGTCCTCGCATAGCTCAATATGAAATGGTTCGTTGAACGCTGTTAATAGGCTCGGCAGTATTTCCGGCAATCCTCCTTTTACAGAGGGTGCAATCAGAAGTGCCAGCCATACGACCGGGATAATACCGATGACGGAAAGAATAATAGCAGACTGCCTCTCGTTATCTCGATTCACAGGAGCGTTCCTTTTCGATAACTTTGAACTTTTTCTTTGGGGCAGTTCCGACCTTGATGATAAGGTCGTCCACCGCATCGGTAGATTTGCCCTCGTTCATCAAATCTGTTTTCTCGTCGTTGAGAGAACGGATAATAATGCCGTGTTCATAATCGTCCAATGCGATATGATACATTTCTTCCTTCGCCATAGTCTCACCTTATCTTTCGTAGTCTTTGCTTCGTTCCTGCTTTTTCTTGTAAAGCTCATCGGAAACACGGGAGTGAATATCCGCCATTGCGTTTCTCGTTTTGGAAAGCTCATAGCGAATGTCCTTCGGCTCTTTGCCGGCGAGCTTTTCAGGGATACGGTTGATAGCAAAATTCTGTGTATCGACGCCGTACTTTTTGCAAAGCATATAGCCGATACATACTGCCTGAAAGCCCATATCCGCTCTGCTGTAACTGTCGCTGTTGATAGAGAGCTGTGCGTGGCCAAGCTCCTGTGCTACGCACTGAGCGACCGCTACGCTGTCTCCCACATCACGCTTTACATACAAGGTCTGTTCCTCGTTGTTATAAAACGCCGCCATATTGGGATACGGAAGCTCATTTGTTGCTTCCACTTCAACCGGGGAAGAATCCAGCATAACGGTAATGAGTGCTTTCGGGTCACGGTTGACAGTCGGTGCAGGCGGTCTTTTGCCGTTGGTCTGCGAAACATCAAAGACCTTTTTCACATTGTAGGAAATGCCGGTCGTACCGTCTTTCTTTGCATACTCGACAGGTTCAAGAATGGAAATGCTTTTCGCACCTTTCTGAATTTTCACATTATCTTTGCTCCAGTCATCAAAGTTTTTAAGCTGGCTTGCTTCGGGAAGCTGCTTGAAAATCAGAAGTGCGTTGACCGCAGAGTATCTGTCAAGACGGCTCTGCGTATCAAGGAAGGCTTTGAACTTTTCCGGGTCGGAAACAATCGCCTTTGCGGTGTCGTCCGCCATCTGATATACGGCTTCTTTTTCAGCCTTCATCTTCTCGGCATATTCCTCTTTGGAAAGTCGTTTGCTCTGCTGTCCTGCCTTAGCAGGGGTAAAATTGTTTGTCATTGTGATTACCTCTCTTTCACATTTTTGCTTTTAGGTTTCGGCTGCTGGTGTACGGTCTGTGCCGGGGCGTTCTTGACTTCCGGCTTTGATACCTCCGGCTCTTTGCGTTCTGCTTCTTTCTGCTGCTTGGACTGTGCCTTATATCGGTCAAGCTTTGCTTTTACCGACGGCTTTCTCTGTCTGTCGCTTACAGTACCCTTATCAGTTTGCATATCTACCGGCTCGGAGTCGTGCCTTGACGGAGGGTTTTTGTCCGTTTTGGCGACTGTGGGGTTTGACTGGGAATACCCCTCTTTCTGAATAGGTTTTCTGACGGCTTCCTCAGTGATGATTTCGTTTTTGGTTTTCGTCGGCTTGTCTTTCTCCAAAGCTTCACGCTTTTCGACAGCCTTCTGAGACTCGGTGACAATCGCAGCCTTATCAACTTTACCGAGTTCAAATCTCTCAACGATTCTCTGAATTTTGGAAGCGTCCTCTGCACGGGCAATAATATCAATCGGGACATTATCGCCCTTTGTGTTTTTATCCCTGAGTACGCAGTAGAGAACGCCGTAGCGTTTTGCCTGCTCGGTAAACTTCTTCAAGTCCTTGTTGGGGATAGAAAACACCTTCAGCTCCTTGCCCGACTTAATCATATTAGTAAGTCGAGCCTTGCCTTTTGTTTTCTGTTCCTGTTTGAGAACAGAGACTAAAAGAACGGCAATATTCTTTGCTGCCGCTCCGCTTAATTTTGCGGCTACTTCAAAGCCTTCAAGCGATAGCCTGACGACCTGTTCTGCCGCATCACCTCCGTTTGTCATTACGGTTCTGCTCCTTTCGTTCTTGTTTTTCTTCGTAAACTCTTACCGTTTCAAGGTTGGCTTCAATAACCTTTGACCTTTCGGCTATGTCATCACAAAGACCGACCTCTTTGCGGAGAGTCCACAGCTTGCTCGTGATTGCCGTAATCTGCTCTTTGACATTTGATAGCTCATCGTCACTCAAATTTCTTCTTAACTGTTTTCGCAGGTGCGTTCTATCGTCAGTCAAGGATTTGATTTGCGACAACACGGACTCTTTATATGAGAAAAGCTGCTCGTCGGTAGAAATGTTCTCCCGTCCAAGCAGCCTTGTCTCCTGAGTGATTTTGTCGAGCTTCAGCAAATCTTCTTTCAAAAGATAGTGAAGCCTTGCGGTATTCTGTTTTTTGTACTTCGGCAGATAACCCAGCTTATAGCAGTAATGCAGATACAGCCCATACAGTCCGCCGACCTTTTTGACTTTGTGTTCTCTTGTGGGCATTCGGTACTGCCTGACTCTTACCGTTTCCTTTGCAAAAGGAACGATAAGAACCTTTTGATTTTCCGTCAGCCTACGCTTGATTGCGTCCTCGGTATAATTCTCTCCGAGTGATTTAAGTCGTATCGGCTTCTTGTATCCTTTCGGGACAATCGTCCAATACTTTCGACTGTCGCTGAGACAATGTTCATAGCCCATCTGAGTCAGGATATAATCAAAGGTCTTTAAGTTGGTGCTGTGTGCAATCGCTTCATCAATGGCGTCACGGGTCATTGAATATCGGCTCGGCATACCGGCTTGTTCCTGCTTGTAGTAATAAGAGGATTGCTTACTGCGGTTTGGGTTCGGATTGTAATACAGTCCGTACTTTTCACAAAGGCAGTCGGCAACCAAACGAAACTTGAACCACGCTTTTTCGTCGCCCCATAACCGCTTGCCGTCCACAAAGGAAACGGAGTTTATTACATAATGACAGTGCAGGTGTTTCGTGTTCAGATGAGTAGTAACCACCACCTGAAATCTTTTGCCCCACACCTCGTTTGCAAATTCCATTCCGATTTTCTGTGCAAGCTCCGGGGATATGTCCTGTTCCTTAAAGCTCAGGTATCCGTGATAGGCTTGAATGCCGTCGTCTTTGCCGTATGCTTTTTTTACAGATATAAACTGGTCTCTTGCGGTCGCAGGGTTGCAGTTGATACCCTCTACGAAAAACTCACGCTCGGTTTTTTCTTCGTCCTTTGCATAGCTGAGAACATCACGGAGAGCCTGATACTGTTCCTCGGTGTAAATGTCTGCCGCCGTCTTTTCGGGATTGGCGGCATAGTCGATTACCTGACCGAGCCTTGATGTGACCGACCACAATTTACTTACTGCCATTTCATATCGCTCTTATCGGGTCTTAAAAAAGTACGCTCCACATCAGCCTGAAACTTGTGCCAACGCTCGGCTTCCTTTTTGAGCTGCGGTGCGTCCACAAATCCGAGGGTGTTTGCTTTCGCCGCAAGCTGATTGATGTTGTTGCCGATAGCGGAAAGCTCACGCATAACATCGTAAAATCTTTCATCGGGCTTTTCTCTCGGCTCGTATCCTCTGAGAAGCAAACGGATAAGTCCGCCTTCGGAAAGACACGCCCGCTTTGCTTTTTTCTGCAAATCCTGAGCTTCTGCCTTGTTCATCAGAATGTGCTTTTCAATGTTTCTCTTGCTCATTTTTATCGCTGTCCTTTCTGTAAATATAGTGTCTGTCCCGGTTTATCTGAAACAGGCACATTGTTGTTACTCCGAAAAAGCCGCCGATGAGTAACCCGGCGGCGACCAATACTATCTCCCGCAAAGCTTATGCTCCTTTCTTGCTTGGGGTATTAGGGGCAACCCCTAACGAGTGTACCGTTTTGGACATTCCTGTCCATAAATGGTCTGCTCGCTAAGATTATGCAGACACTCAGGGTTGCCCCATAGATTGACTCTTATCTCTCCATATCCTTTGAGACAGGCTTATACGGCTTTGCTTCAATACCGTCCAAGGACTTATAAAATCTCTCCGGGTATTTGAACTTTTCCTCGTACTTACGAGCCAGTTCTTTCGGCATACTGAGGAACTTTTCCGACTCAATCGGTGCGTATGCAATGAAGAACTTGCCGGCAATAATGTCGAGCATTTCACGGTTGCTGTCGTCTTTCACATAACATTTTTCAATCTTCCAACCATCCTTGCCGCCGTGTTCATCAGCCATATACGCTTCCAGTCGCACACATTTATCCGAGCCGTCAAGGGAAGAAGCATAGATAGAATATCCTCCCATACCCTCAATGAAAGCCTTATTGTTACTGCTGACAACATAGGTTCTTTGTTCCTCTGTGTAAGGCTTGTCAAAGCTGTCATCCGTAAAAACAATATATCCGGTCGTGTGGTTTCTTTCTTTTTCTGCCTGCCGGAAATGAGCTTTCAACTGCGGATAACTCATCTCAACATTCTCAGGCTCGGAATAAACTGCCCTGTTCAACGGCAAGCCGTTCATCTTTCCTTCATCGTTGCAGATGATGGCAACTTCGTCCTCAAAGGGCATATATTCTTCAATATCTCCCTCCACAAGAGACTGCATTGCTTCAAGCGTATCCTCGATTTCAATGAGCTTCGGATACCTGCCCGGCTCAACAAGAATGACGGAAATCTTCTCAGGTGCTTCTACCTTTTCAAAGGTATCCTCGTTAATATTCAAGGCGAGGGAGCTTCCGTTTTCCCAACTCATATGAATCTGTCCGGCGTCGTCAACGAATTTAACCGTTCCTTTCAGACCGTAGGGCATTTGACTTTCGCCAGCCATTTCAGTGAGTACAATCTGCGTTCCCTCCGGGTACATTTCTCTGATTTCTTTTAGTTTCATCGTGCAAAACTCCTTTCGGTTTTATCTTTTATTCCCAAGCGTTTACAAAGAAAGTCGTTGACATCTTTCCCATATTGGGGAGGGTCGTCAACGACTTCATACTTATCTGAAAGAATCGTCTGCAACGCTTTGGTCGCTTTTCTTCCGGCAATATCATTGTCCAAATGAAGAACAATTCGCCTGATTGTTTTGTCCTTTTCAAGCAGCCTGCCGAGTGTAACAGGCACTTTCGAGTCCTCGATTTTCTGCTTTGGGGAATACACTCCCGCAAGAGAAACAAGGTTAAACTGTCGCCAGTCTTTGCCCTCCAGCTTCATCAAAGTTGCATAGGAAAGCAGGTCAATGGCACACTCAAAAAGATGAACCTCTCCGGTGTTCTCGGCAGTCAGGCGGAAAGAATATTGCTTTTTGCTTCCGGTGCAGTCGCCCATAATTCTTGATTGATTTGTTGCTCTGTATGCGGCGTATTTAGGTTCTTTGTTCTCGTCATAGCCGATAAAAACAGCATTATGATATGGGAGCGACTCGATGATTAGCTTCTGTTCCAAGCAGTAGTTGATAATTTCATAATCAATCCCACGCCCGAAAAGATAATCAAATACCACATCGGTAGTGGGGCTTTTTTCAGGCAGAAGCAAAGGCTGGTTCTCATAACTTTTGATGTTTTCACAAGTCGGAAAGCTGACTGAACCGTTTCCCATAATGGTCTGAACCGCCTCCACAAAATCCATTCCACGGACTTTGATAAGGTAATCGAGGGCAGATTTGCCCCCGATACCTCTCGACCACCACATCCATTTGCCGTTGGAAATCTTCAAGCTGTCGTGGGTTCTTGTGGTGTAGGTGTTACTTGAAAATTTAACAAGCTCGCCCGGTTCATACTCTCTAAGATAGGTTAATAAATCCATTCGTTTGGCTTCGGTTATGACTTCCGGTGCAATATACGGCATAGGTATCACCGCCTTTTTACATCAGCAAATCGGCAACCGCTTTCTGTATCGGTTCGTTGATACTGAGCTTTGCAATGATAATGAGTATCTTATCAACAGGGCAGCCGATGTCATTCCAAACAGTCCAAGCACCTCCCGCAAGGTCGTCGTTTTCATACAAAGCAATGATTTCTTCCGGCGAAAACACCGTTTCAATGCTCTGTCGAACCAACTCTCCGTAGAAAGAAAGCTTTGCATTTCTAAGGGCAAATTCTGCTTCCTTTGCGGGCGGTTTGCTTCTTTTCAATTCGAGATATGCTTTATCAAGTCTCCTGACCACAACCATCATCATTGCGTCAAAAGGGTTAATGATTGCTTTTCTGCAAGGGCAGTTTTCTCTTTCCTTATCGGGTGTCATTTTATCGTTCATAGGTTTTCTCCTTTCGTGTGTTCGGCACTTCGCCCTCATCGGGTTCGCCGCCGACAATTTCGTTTTCTCGCTTATCCATATTGAGCAAGATATTCAGCTCGTCCAAGCGGGCAAGCTTTGTCTTTAGTTCTTCCTCTTGGATAAACGGTTTTTGGACTTCTTTCTTTGCGGTTTCCAACTGATTTGTGGTGTTCTCAAGGTCATTTTCCGCAAGCGACAAGCTCTCGGCAAATCTCTCAATGCCGTTATCAAGACGGATAATATTGCCGTGTGCGTCATCACCGAGAGGAACATTTCTGCTTGTCGCACCTTTCAGTCGAACCTCATAATTTCGCTCTGCGGTATAAAAAAGCAGTTCCGTTTCAAACCCTCGGTACTTGCCGAGAGGAATAGGGTC
>JAFUJH010000054.1 GCA_017473775.1 Ruminococcus sp. | reverse complement strand
GTAATTCAATAGATACAAATCCACAGTGCTTGTACTGATTATAACGCAGGTAGCTACTCCTGCGAAACAATCTTTTGAAGGAAGGAGAAATAATAAAAACCACCCCTTTCGAGATGGTTTTTATTATACGTGATATTATGAAAAAGCTTCTATCCTTTTCTCTGGCACTGATTGTTCTGATGTCAGTTGCTGTAATCCCTGCCTTTGCAGAAAATGCAGACACAGGAATGCATGTATCAGCAGGCGACTTTGAGTTTGAGTATCTGGGCAATAGCCAGTACTCACTTGTGCAGTATCACGGCAACGATGCAGAGGTTACTGTTCCTGATACTCTGGAAGGCTCACAGGTTGTCCGCATTGACTCCGGAGCTTTTAAAAACAACATTTCAATCACAAAGGTTATCGTCCCTGAGGGTATCAGCGAAATCGGCGACTCTGCCTTTGCACACTGCAGAAGGCTCTCAAGTGTAACTATCCCCCAAAGCCTCACAACTATTGGTGACAAGGCATTCTTAGACTGCAAGAATATGCGGTCTATAACCCTCCCTGATTCCGTTACAACCATAGGGGATATGTCACTGGGCTTCTGCAGAAAAGGTCTGGATTTGGAGTCTGTCACTTACACCTACAGGGTAGACTTTGACTTTGCAATTTACGCTTCAGAGGGCTCAGCCGCCGCAGAGTACGCCACTACAAACGGTACCAAGCTCAACGAATTCGGTGAGTATGACCCTTGGATGTTTACACTTCAGTTTATTGTTCCCGAGCAGTGGGCCGACGCCGAAAAAATCTACTGTCATATTACGGAACTTGGTGAGAACGCAAGAACCTTTACCGCCTTCCAATCAAAGAAAGAGGAATGCACCATGTCTGAGATAACAGGACAGAACAAACGCCTTGCAACATACAGGGTTGAGAAAATGGGCGGTATAGACGAAGGCACCGTATACTCTGTTGTTATGAGTGCTGAGGGCTACAACACCACTTATCCTGCTATTCTTACTGCTCGGTGCGAGTCATACAGGCTTTATACCGACGATACTTATGTCATAACACCGGAGGATACTTCGCCTCGACTCTATGCCAGATGGCAGAAGTACCAAAACAGTGAAGATGTTGACTTCTCCGACTACGAAGAAGCATTCGGCATTTATAGGAACGCTGAATTCATTACTATAGACTCCGCCAAGGACGAATCTACTTATGACGAAAAGCCTCCCATAAACGCGCTGCCTTACGGAGACGCAGACACAGACGGCGTTATCACCATCAAGGACGCCACCGCTATTCAGAAGCACCTTGCAGAGCTGGAGACTCTGTCTGAGACAGGATTCATACTTGCCGACTTCCTTATTCACTCAGGCTATGACCTGTCCATTTCAAACGCCACCTACATCCAGAAGTACTGTGCAGGTCTGGAATCTATGGAGAAGGTGGGCACGCCTGCATACACTACCCTGCTTATTGAGCGTCCGAGAGAATGGTCAGACAATTTGGTAATTCACATCACAAGCTGGAACGACGAGGCCTCCTCAGACGAGGACAAGTACCACACATGGGCTGCAACACAGGAACCTGACTGCTACACAATTATGGAGTGCTACATTCCTGTGTACAACCCCTACCTTATTATCTACACAGAGGAAAGCTCATCAAATGTAGTTACCCTGAATCTGCCTGAGGATAATTCAGACAACAATGTGTATAATGCAGTGGCTGAATCCTGGACAGGCTATGACGAAAACGGACGCCTGACCTTTGTATTGGTAGACCATGCTTAAAATCTTCTGATATACAACTAACCCCCGATGCATAACATCGGGGGTTTCAGCTTGTCGATAAAGTATAAATCGTGGCTCCCCTTGTCAGGGGAGCTGTCACCGTAGGTGACTGAGGGGTAGTTCAAAAATTGCATTATATCTGCGTTTTCTCTCCCTCCGTATTTTGCCTTCGGCAAAATCCACCTCTAACTGAGCCTGTCTCCCTCTGTCACTCCGTGACATCTCCCTCACACTGTGAGGGAGTCTTCCCTCGTCAGAGGGAGG
>JAFUJH010000053.1 GCA_017473775.1 Ruminococcus sp. | reverse complement strand
TGCGTGTCCTACACCTCATCACCTGCTTCGCAGGAGCTTTCCCTCAAGGGGAAGCCTTTTGGACGACCACCGGTCGCCCCTACGGGATAGAGGTTGTGTCGTAGGGGGCGGCGCCCACGACGCCCCGTTAAACCTTGCCTCACAACATCAGTTCACCCCTACAAATGTGCCGAAGGCACAATTCATGCCCAAAGGGCTATTCATGGTGAAACCAAATCATGCCAACGGCAATTCATTGAATCTGTCCCTATTTGCTGTGCCCTGCACATTCCCTGTAGCTTTTCTCCAGTACATCGCAGGAGTTGTGGAATTTCAGGAGCTCATCTTGTGTGAGGCTCAGCTCAATGGTGCGGTTTATTCCGTCCCTGCCGATAATGCAGGGGTTGCCCACAAACACATCCGTCCTGCCGTACTCACCCCTGAGCCTGCCTGATACCGTCAGCACGCTCTGCTCGTCGGAGAGTATGGCTCTGACAATTCTGGTGATAGCCATACCGATGCCGTAGTATGTGGCACGCTTTGCCTCTATAATCTTCTGTGCCGCGTTTCTGACTTCCACACTTATCTGTTCAAGGTCTTGGTAGAAAAACTTGTTTCGGTTGTCCTGCAGTACATTCAGCACAGGTTTTGTAGCAAGGAGTGCCTGTGACCAAGGGGTAAACTCCGAGTCTCCGTGTTCGCCAATTACATAGGCGTGAACATTCCGCGGGTCTAAGCAGAAGTATTCTCCCAGCAGGTATCTGAGCCTTGCTGTGTCAAGAGTGGTGCCTGTGCCGATTACCCTGCCCTCCTCAAAGCCCGACAGCTCGTAGGTTATCCGCGTCATAATATCCACAGGGTTTGTTGCAACAAGGAAAATCCCCCCAAATCCGCTGTTTGTTACAGCATTCACAACGGATTTGAACACCTGTGCGTTACGGCTTAAAAGCTCCAGTCGGGATTCACCCGGCTTCTGATTCACACCTGCACAGATAACTGCTATGTCTGCATCTCGGCAGTCGCTGTAATCTCCTGCAGATATCTTCATACTTGTAGGGGAGAAGGCGAGCCCGTGGTTTAAGTCCATAGCCTCTCCCTGTGCTCTGAGCTTGTCAATATCAATGAGTACCAGCTCGTCGCACACATTCTGATTCAGTGCCGCATAGGCAAAACTCATTCCTACCATACCTGTGCCTATAAGCACAACCTTTTTGCTGTTATTTCCCATAAATAAAACTCCCTCTCCGTTTTTTTAGTCTTGCCGAGGGAGTGTTGTTTTATTCTCGTTTGCGTAGCAAACATATCGCACGTGAGTATATCGCATACATCAGTATATATCGCAAATTCCGCATGGAATTTATATCGCTGTTTATCCCTTGAGGAGGGTGGTGTTTGCACAAGCAAACGACGGGAGGAGTGAAAAAGCGATATGTTGAACAATGTTCAACTCGATATATTTGCCTTGCAAATGCGATATATTGCCGCTTTGCGTCAATGCGATATGATATAAATTCATATAATGAATTTATATCGCTGTTCACCCTACAGAGCAAACCTTTCAAAGTATTCAGCATCCAGCACACTGAGCCACGCGCTGTAGGTCTCGTAGGTGTGGCCGCAGTTTATGGCAGAGGTGGTTATATCGGCATCCTTTGCCACATCCTCTATCTGTATGCCCTCCATCATAAACTGAGTCAGAGTGTCAAAGAGATTTGAGCCGCCGCTGGATACAAGGAACATACCGTTTTGCAGGGTGTTGTCACCGCACAGCAGAGCCGCCACCTTCTGCATATAATTGTCCAGTGTCATCCTGTGAGGGGTAACCGTCAGCTCCTTGTTGTAGTAGTCGCTCAAAGTTGGTGCAATCTGTGCGGCTGTCCGCAGGAATAGCCTCACATCACTGCCGCCCATAGGGTAGCCTATGTGGCTGTAGCCTGCAAACTCCTCAAAGGTCTGTTGCATCTGTGCGTATTGTTCTTCGTAGCCCTGTTGAATGTCCCGCGGAAATTCAAGGTCAACGCCGTACTTGGTGTAGCCCCAGTCTGTCAGGGGGATATAGCAGATAAAGTCCTCGGGATTGATAAGGTTGTAGATGTTGTTGTACTGTGACGACTTGGCACTTTGTGCCGTGGTGGTGTTTGGAGAAGCAAAGGTGTAGGCTGTAACTGAGCTGAACTTTGCCTCGTCAGTCAGTCTCTTTGCCAGCAGGTTTGCAACTGCACCCCCTCGTGAGTGACCTGTTATGAGGATTTTTGCCTTGGAGGCATCTATGCCCAGAGCCTCAAGGTATCGCTCAACCTCTGCCTGTGCAAAGTCAGTAGCTGGGGCAAAACCTGCGTGCTCAATCCCTTCTCCTATCTGAAAGTTTGAGTACCATTCACCTTTGTTCGTTCCTCTGAATATTGCCAGCACCTGAGTTGTACTCTCCTGCTTTGACACTGCAATACCAAAGGCAATACCACTGCCGAAGGTGGAGTCCTGATTACGGCAGATGTACTCAAAGTCAGTGTACCCCAGTGCCTGCACAGCCTCTAAGAGTTCTGTCTCATCATAGGAGAGTGCGCAAAGGTTTATGAGTGAGCGTGCTTTGTCAAGAGAGAAGCTGTACTCACTATTAATTTGCACCTGTGCCTCTACAGGCTGAGCAGTGTTGTGATTATGAGTAAAAAAAGCACCGCAGAGACTGAGTAAAGCAGTCGCTGCGGCGATAAAAAGCAAAGTGATTGATTTTTTCAAACGGACGACCTTCTTAAATATTAAGTATTGAAGAGGCTATCCAGAAGTATACAAGCAGAGAAACAACATCCACGATTGTAGTGATGAAGGGGCTTGCCATAACAGCAGGGTCAAGCCTCAGCTTCTTTGCAATCATAGGCAGAGAACAGCCGATGATTTTTGCAACGATAACGGTCACTACAAGAGTCAGGCTTACCACAAGGGCAATCCACACATTGATTTCTTCATTATTAAGCAGTAAGCCGTCCACAAGGATAATCTTGCCGAAGTTCACCACGCCAAGGATAATACCTGCCAGAATGGAAACACGGCATTCCTTGAAGATAACCCAGAAGATATCCTTGAATTCGATTTCTTCCAGCGATAGGCTTCGGATAATAGTAACCGAGGACTGGCTGCCTGCGTTACCGCCTGTACCCATCAGCATAGGGATAAAGGCAGTGAGTATGAGTGCGCTCTCTAATCTTCCTTCATAGCTTGCAATTATTATGCCCGTAAATGTGGAAGATATCATAAGCAATAATAACCAAGGAACACGCTGCCACAAGGTCTCGAATATACCGACCTTGGGATAGGGTTTGTCGGTAGAGCCGATAGCCGCCATCTTCTGGATGTCCTCTGTGGTCTCCTCAACCATAACATCCAGAGCATCGTCAACAGTAACGATACCCACAAGCCTGCCCTCTGTATCCACAACAGGCACAGCAAGGAAGTCGTAGTTGTTGATAGTCTGAGCAACCAGCTCCTGGTCGTCCAATGTGCCCACAGAGATAACATTGGTCTCCATCAGAGACTCGATGACTTCGTCCTCCTCAGCAAGAAGCAGGTCTTTGATAGTGGCAATACCGATGAGCCTTGAGTTCTTGTCTACAACATAGCAGGTGTAGATTGTCTCCTTGTCAACACCTGTACGGCGGATTCGCTTAATAGCCTCTGTGGCGGTCATATCAGGTCGCAGAGATACAAACTCCGTGGTCATAATTGAGCCTGCACAGTCATCGGGGTACTTGAGCAGCTCGTTGATTTTCTTTCTTGTTTCGGGGTCGGTCTGCCTGAGAATTCGCTTTACAACATTAGCAGGCATCTCCTCGATAATGTCAACAGCGTCGTCGGTAGACAGTTCGTCAATAACATCCTTCAGCTCAGCATCCGAGAATCCCTTGATAAGAAACTCCTGAGTGTCATCGTCCATTTCAACGAACACATCAGCCGCCAGTTCTTTAGGCAACATTCGGAACAAAAGCTGAATTTTTGAGTCGTGCATATCCTCAAGGAGCACTGCAATGTCATAGGCATTCATAGTGCTGAGGATGTCCTTGAGAGTTTTATACTTTTTCTCATCAAGGAGCTTGCCGATAGTAACATCGACAGTTACATAATTCCTTTCCATAGTCTTTTCCTCCTAAAGTTTAATAGGTGGAAGTAAAAGACACAGTTCCAAGGATTAAAGTGCAAAGGTAATGTACGCAGATAAACTGCGGTATATAAAATAAGTGCAACTTCGCCCGGGAACAGTGCCGGTACTACTTCCTGCGTCCATTAACTTTCACCTCTCAGTAATATTATAGTATGCAAAGCGACAGATAAGTCACTCCAACTAATTAATTTTACACCTAAAAAAAGGGTGTGTCAAGGTTTTAAATCTCTTGTTTCCAAAGCAAGTAAGAGATTTAATGAATTGCCCTTAAGGCATGATTTGGCTTCGCCATGAATAGCTCTTTGAGCATGAATTGTGTCATACAGCACATTTTATGGGCAATTCAATTCATGGAGCAAAGCGAGAAATCATGATGCATCTGCATCAATTCATGACACAATGTGTCAAATCATAAAAAACTGCGTCAGAATATATCCAACGCAGTTTGTGTGTCAGTATTAAATATTACTCAATAACTCTTACTCTGATTACATCCTCGAGGCCTTCGGTTGCCTTCTTCACATTCTCGGTGAAGCCCTTAACATCGATTACCATGTAACCGTAGTTTGAGCGGCTCTTGCTCTCCATGTTCTCAATGTTAGCACCCTGAGCAGCAATTGTGTTGGTGATAGTAGCAATAACATTGGGCTTGTTGTAGTGGAGGATACAGAAGCGAGTGTCACCGCTTCTTGCCATTTTCAGGTTGGGGAAGTTAACGGAGTTTACGATGTTGCCGTTCTCAAGGTAATCCTTGATTTCGTCAGCAGCCATAACAGCACAGTTGTCCTCGCTCTCAGGTGTGGAAGCACCAAGGTGAGGCATACAGATAACATTCTCCTCGCAGAGGATATCGTCTGTTGCAAAGTCTGTAACATACTTTGCTACCTTGCCTGACTTGATAGCCTCAAGCAGAGCAGTAGAGTCAACCAGACCGTCACGGGAGTAGTTGAGGATGCGAACGCCGTCCTTACACATTGCAAGTGTATCAGCGTTGATTGTGTGCTTTGTCTTATCGTTGAGAGGAATGTGAACTGTGATGTAGTCGCACTCCTTGAAGATTTCCTCAGTGCTTGTTGCGTGGTGGATGTTCTTGTTGAGCTTCCATGCAGCATCAACAGACAGGAAGGGGTCATAGCCGTAAACATCCATACCGAGAGCAACAGCGGCATTAGCAACCAGAATACCGATTGCACCAAGACCGATAACGCCCAGCTTCTTGCCCATAATCTCAGGGCCGACGAACTGGCTCTTGCCTTTTTCAACCAGCTTGCCTACCTCGGCACCCTTGCCCTTGAGGCCCTTTGCCCAGTCGATACCGCCTGCGATATCACGGGAAGCCATAAACAGACCTGCAATAACAAGTTCTTTAACAGCGTTTGCGTTTGCACCGGGAGTATTGAATACTACGATACCCTTCTCAGCACAAGCCTCAACAGGGATGTTGTTTGTGCCTGCGCCTGCTCTTGCAATTGCAAGGAGGCTTGAGGGCATTTCTATGTCGTGCATAGATGCAGAGCGGACAAGGACTGCATCGGGATTCTCTGCGTTGTCGCTGATGGCGTAGTTTGCCCCCAGTCTGTCTGTGCCTACAGCGGCGATTTTGTTAAGTGTAAGAATATTATACATGGTTTGCTTCAAACTCCTTCATAACCTCGATAAGCTTCTCAACGCCCTCGATAGGCATAGCGTTGTAGATAGAAGCACGCATACCGCCAACAGAGCGGTGGCCCTTGATGTTCACGATGCCTGCCTCTGTGCAAGCCTTGATGAACTCAGCGTCCAGGTCAGCGTCACCTGTAACAAAGGGAACATTCATAATGGAGCGGTCCTCAGGTACTACTGTGCCCTTGAAGAGCTTGGAGTTGTCAAGGAAGTTGTAGAGCAGGTCAGCCTTCTTGCGGTTGAGCTCATACATTTTGTCAAGACCGCCGATTTCGTTCTTAACCCACTCAAGCACCAGCTTAGCCATGTAGATGGTGTAGCAGGGAGGTGTGTTGAACATAGAGCCGTTGTCAGCGTGAGTCTGATAGTTGAACATTGTGGGAGTAATCTCCTGAGCATTGCCGATAAGGTCCTCGCGGATGATTACAACAGTGAGACCTGCAGGAGCCATATTCTTCTGTGCACCTGCGTACAGAACGCCGAACTTGGATACATCAATCTTGCGGGAGAGAATGCAGGAAGAAATATCTGCAACCAGAGGAACATCGCCTGTATCGGGAAGCTCGTGATAAACTGTGCCGTAGATTGTGTTGTTCATGCAGATGTGGAAGTAGTCTGCATCAGGAGTAAATGTAGACTTGTCAAGCTTGGGGATATAGGAGAAGGTCTTATCCTCAGAGGAAGCAACGATGTTGACATTGCCGTAGCGAGCAGCCTCTTTAGCAGCCTTCTTAGCCCACTGACCTGTAACAACATAGTCAGCCTTACCTGACTTTGTCATAAGGTTGAGAGGAATCATAGCGAACTGAGAGGAAGCACCACCCTGAAGGAAAAGCACCTTGTAGTTGTCGGGGATTTCCATTACCTCACGCAGGAGAGCCTCTGCCTCTTTGATGATACCATCGTATACCTTACTGCGGTGGGACATCTCCATAACGGACTGGCCGCTGCCCTTGTAATCCATCATCTCGTCTGCTGCAGTCTTGAGGACTGACTCAGGCAGAACAGAAGGACCTGCGGAAAAATTGTAAACTCTTGACATAACTGACACCCTTTCATATTTTGCACTGCTTGCACACAAGCCGTGCTAAAATTGATGTATTATAGGTTATATAATAATAAAATATATTATAGACCTTCAATAAACTTTAGTCAAGTAAAAGAGTAAAACGGAGCTGTCAAATTTAATTGACAGCTCCTGAGAATTATTGTGTAATTTTACCTGTTAGGTTGAATTGTACACCGGTTAAGCCTCCCTCTGTGAGGAATCTCTTTAAGAGCCCTCCTCTTTGAGGAGGGTGTCACGGCATATGCCGTGACGGGAGGAGTGCGTAGGGACCGGCGTCCTCGACGGTCCGAAAGACGTAAGAGGTAAATAGAAAGATTTCCTACTCCCTCAGTCTGCTTTGCAGACAGCTCCCTCAGGGAGGGAGCCTATTCCCTCTGTCACTTCGTGACATCTCCCTCACACCGTGAGGGAGTCTTCCCTCAGGGAGGGAGCCTCAATGCGTTACTTATCGCTGAACACATCGTAGTCTCTGGACTTGGTGCGTTTTTTGGCTTTTGCCTTTGCTTTCTTGCCTGTGGTCTTTGCCTTTTTGCTTTTGTCTATTTCACGCTTCATATTGCTGAAGAAATAACCCATATGGGTGAAGGCTTTTTTTGTCTTGCGGACAGCCTTTTCTGTGGCTGAGGGTGCACTCTGCTCAGGCTGTGCAGGTTGTGCAGGCTTTTTGCTTGCGGAGTCGGCTGAGTCAAAGCCCTCCTCAAAGTAATCGGCACTTGATTTATAACCGCCTACACTTCCAGAGGGAGAGGTTTTCTTCTGAGAGGTTTCTGCACTGCTTAATACATCGTAGTTGCTTTTTCTGTGCTTTTCTTTGATTGCCTCACGCTTTTTGTCAGCACTGCGCTTGCCCATATAATAGGAGAAAACAAGGAACGAAATGGCAAGAATCACAAGAATAACTATAATCCAGACGAAAACCTTCCAGAAGCTTGTGGAGCTCTCCTCAGTTTTGACATAATTAAACTTAATGCTGTCAAGGCATCCTTTGATAAGGTTAAGCTCATCGGATGTGAAGCTGTCGCCTGCAGACTGAGAGGTAATGGAGATGCTCATTCCGTTTACAAGGGTGACGCTTTGCTTGCCGTAAACCTCAACCCCTGCCTCAGTGGTGTATTTCTGAGAGAAATCAAGGAACGGCACTCCGCCGTACTCGCCGCTCTTACACTCTATGTAGCCCTCATTGTCAAGAATCTGCTCCTTGTAGTCCTCAAGGGTGGAGTAGAGCATATTCTCAAAGCTGTAAATCTCCTGAGTTTTCTCGTTCTTAATCATAGCAACAGAGATTGTAAGGGAATTGTCAGCAGTTGTTGCCTCAAGGTATATTGTGTCAGAGAGTGTGTCTGAGTTGTCCCTTGTCCTGACAGACATGGTGTCGGGGATAGAAATGGACATCTTCAGGTCTTTCAGATTGTATTTTATGTTTTCTGCCGAGGCTGTCAGCATACAGGTAAGGGACAGCAACAGGCAGAGTGTTATTGTAAGCGCAGAACGCAGAAATTTCATTATTATCACTCCATAAGATAAACAAATCGTAGGAAAATATATTTTATCGCAAAGGAAGTAGTTTGTCAACGAATTGTGCAGGATTTTGGAGGTGAAGGCAGGTTGTTTATCCTCCCGTCATTGGCTTTCAGCCAAAGCCACCCTCCTTTAGGCAAGGAGGGCTTTTAAGGCTCCCTCTTTGAGGGAGCTGTCACCGCAGGTGACTGAGGGAGTTATTGAGACCTTTCCTTTGACTCCCTTCGTCGTTGGCTTTCTTGCGTAACCGCGTAGGGACGACCAGCGGTCGTCCGAATCCTATTAAACCACCATATTAAGGAAACCACGGACCGGCATTGCCGGTCCCTACGAAAACTTTATCTCTTATTTCGCCTGTATTCTTTCACCTTGTTTTTAAGGTAAGCAAAGGTCTCCGCCTCGCCTTTTTCAGCGAGCATACGCAGAAGCTCCTCTAACTCGTCAGAGGTATCGGGATGAATGAACCTTGTTGCCTTTGCCTTGAGGAAATAATTGAGAGGGTCAGAGTCCTTGTAGCTCTTGCCGTTGTAAATCTTACTGGCGGCTACCCTGTCGCAGAACATCTCCGCCACATATTTATAGGGCATCTTCACAGGCTCTACCACGCGGCGCTCAGGGTTATAGTCTGTCCAGTACTCAAAGTGGTGGCGGTTTCTGCCCTTGTGGTGCATCCACGCCTTGGAGTAGCCAAAGATGGCACGCTCCTCCTCGTTGGGGCTTTTGTTGCCTTGGTAGTACTTAGCCCCTGTGAAGAACTCCACAGGAGAGTATTTTGACAGGTCGTGGAATAGCCCCTGAAAGCCAATGCCTGCTCTCATACAGTGGGCAATAACCTTGTGACGGTGCTTTGTAATAGTATTGAAGTGCTTTAGTATTTTCATTGTATTATCGTCCTTGTTGTTTTATTCTTTGTTTGACAGGGTGAATTTTCTCAACCTTTTTGATATCTGAAAAGCTGCGAAAAGCTTTAATGCATCAGGTGCGAAGTAAGGGACTACGCAAAGAATCACAGCCTCCAATAGCTTTGTGTCGGTGCTCAGCATAAACCATACAGTACCTGTGGTGTAGCAAAGCAATGTGCCTATGCTCAGGGTTATAAGAGGGTGGGAGGCTTTTCTGAGGAGCTTTTCTGCTGTTATATATGTAAATCCGCAAAGAACAAAGCCGAGAGCATATCCCCCTGTAGGTCCCAGTATATAGCCTATGCCTGAGCCTCCGCCTGAGAATACAGGCACACCTGCGAGCCCTAACAGAATATACAGCGTGATTGCACAGGTGCCCTTTTTACCTCCTATAAGCATCAGCGACAGGTAAATGGCGAAGGTCTGCATTGTAAATGGGATAGGCGAGGGGACGGATATCCACGCACAGACCGCCATGAGGGACGCCATCAGCGCAATATGTACCATTGATAAGATTCCTGATTTTTTCATACTGTATCAACTTATGGAGGCAGGAGTTTTTTGTTTGCTTCTGCTGATAAGCCGAACAAGTCGGGGACGGTTGTACCGCTGAATTATTATGAACTGAGAGTCAAACACTGCCGCAAAGAATGCAGTGACCGCAAATATCCAGACCTGACCCCAGATAATTCCGAAGCACACTGTGCTCAGAGCAATCAGCACATTCACCCAGTGGTCAAGCTCACTCTTGGCAGTTGTGTCTGCAATCTGGCCGAGGGTGCGGTTTTTGATATCATAAAGTTCAGGGTTATAGGTGAGTGCCTTACCCTTCCAGTTTTTTACTTTGAGCAGGGAGTAAAGCTTTGACTCAAAGGCTCTTTCCTTAAACCACCACTGCTTGTAACTGACCTTGAAAAGCTTTGTCACATTGCCCATAATAATCCGCAGCCACAGATGATACATAATTGTAAAGCAGGTGATACCTGCCCACAGGAGAACAGAGCTGTTCAGGATATTGCTGTAATACAGTGCAAAGCACACAGCACAAATAAGTGCCGTCACACCGATAATGCAGTACATAAGTATTGCGGCAAAGCTGGGCTTTTGCTTTTGTTTGTTCATATAATTTCCTCGTTCTAACTTAATTTAATGTGCCGTTAGGCACATATCGCACCAAAGGTATATCGCACGCTTTGGCGTATATCGCAAATTCCGCAAGGAATTTATATCGCTGTGTTGCATATATTTACATATTTTTCTTTGTGGTTGTAATTGAAGCAATCAATTTTCTTCGGATTGTTCCGCATTTGTCGTTTAAGTTCTTATATACAGCGTTGTCAATTGCCTTTACTTTGAAGAGAACTTCAAGCCAATACTGGGTTTCATAGCATTCCTTAAGTGCAATTTCTAAATTTGTGCACAAAATCTGCTTTACTTTGTGCGTACTTTGCTTCGTATGAGTTGGCTCCTATTGATGAGCAGGAGCGTAAAAGTTGATTAACAAAAACAGAGCGACCTTTGATGGCATCGCAAATATTTGTGATTTCAACAGTAAGGTCTACAGCCAATTCTTTAATAGTTTTTTCAGTCATTAGAAACAAACCTTTCTTGCGATATATTCATCTTTCGCTGAATGCGATATATTCTCACAAGGTATCGAATGCGATATAGGCTCACTTTGTTCGCCTGCGATATGATATAAATTCTCGTGCCGACAGGCACATATCGCACCGTCAGGTATATCGCACGCTTTGGCGTATATCGCAAATTCCGCAGGAATTTTATATCGCTGAGGCACGCAGTGCCTCATAACCATCTACTTACAATATACTATTATTTGACAAAGTTTTCAAGTTGTTTGTTGTATTGACAGGCTATTTCTGTGAGTGTATAATTTTTTTACTGACTTTCGTCTGATTCCCTTTGTAAAGGAGAATATATATGAAAATCTATGGCGGTATCACAGAGCTTATCGGCTCAACACCCCTTGTAAAACTTGAAAGATTTATGAAGGATAAAAACCCGCTGGCTGAAGTATGTGCAAAACTTGAATACTTCAACCCTGCAGGCAGTGTAAAGGACAGAGCGGCTCTGTATATGATAGAGGATGCAGAGCGTCGCGGTATTCTCAGAGAAGGCTCTGTTATCATTGAGCCTACCTCGGGCAATACAGGAATCGGTCTTGCGGCGGTTGCCGCCTCAAAAGGCTACAAGGTAATACTCACAATGCCCGACACAATGAGCGTTGAGAGAAGAAACCTGCTCAAAGCCTTTGGTGCCGTGATAGTCCTCACCGAGGGAAGTAAGGGAATGAAGGGTGCTATCGAAAAAGCACAGGAACTTCTCACACAGTACGAGGGCAGTTTTATGCCTTCTCAGTTCACAAATCCTGCAAACTATCAGGCACATATTGAAACCACAGGTGTGGAAATATGGGAGGATACCAACGGACAGGTGGATATCTTCGTAGCCGGTGTTGGCACAGGAGGAACGCTGACAGGCGTTGCAAAATACCTCAAGAGCAGAAACGAGAATATTAAGATAGTGGCAGTTGAGCCTGCGGCTTCTCCTTTGCTGTCAGGGGGGCAGGCATCAGCTCACGGACTGCAGGGTATAGGAGCTAACTTTATTCCCGAGCTTCTGGACACAAGCCTTATTGACCAAGTTATCCCTGTCAAAGAGGAGGATGCCTACAGAGTCTGCAGAGAGCTTGCTCGCACTGAGGGCTACCTTGTGGGTATATCCTCAGGAGCGGCACTGTATGCAGGTCAGTGCCTTGCAAAAATGGAAGAGAACAAAGGCAAACGGATAGTTGTGCTCCTGCCGGATACAGGCGACAGATATCTGTCCACAGGCATCTTTGATTGATGTAAATCTTGCTATGGCATAAACCGTTCGGGCGGTTCGTGAAATTCCCCTGTTAGGGGAACTCCCTTGATAAGGGAGCCTTTTAAGCCCTCCTCGTTGAGGAGGGTGGCATTTGCTTAAGCAAATGACGGGAGGAGTAAAAGGAAATGTTTTAATTACTCCCTCAGTCTTTCGGCTATGCCGAAATCCAGCTCTTAACTGAGCCTGTCGGGAGTCTTCCCTCTCAGAGGGAGCCTTTCGGGCGATTCTCGAATCGCCCCTACAAATGTGCCGAAGGCACATATCGCACCGCAAGGTATATCGCATACATCAGTATATATCGCAAATTCCGCAAGGAATTTATATCGCTGAGGCATATCGTAGGGGGCGGCGCCACGACGCCCCGTTAAACCTTGCCTCAGGATGAAATCTTTCGGGCGATTCGTGAATCGCCCCTACAATTACGCTTTCACTGTGAGGCACTCTGCCTCACAACATCAGCTTGTCCCTACGCGTTGGAAGCTATTCCGTAGGGGGCGGCGCCACGACGCCCCGTTAAACCTTGCATTAAGATGAAACTTTTCGGACGACCATTGGTCGTCCTTTTTTTGTTTGGCAAAGCAAACATATCGGGCACCAGGCTGCATATAGAAAATCCTTATATTCTTGCTCGGTTTGTTTTATTGATGAATTGATGCTGACGCATCGTGAATTGGCTTTGCCATAAATTCTCGCTTTGCTCTATAAATTGAATTGCAACGAATATCATGCCCGCAGGGCTATTCATGCAGTTTCCTGTAATTTATGACACACAGTGTCAATTCATTGCGTGTTCTCCGTTAAGGATAACACGCACAGCTGACGGAGTTTTTATGTCCTATTAGGTTAATATAATTCAACAGCGATAATTATTATTGTGCAATATGCACAAGTTGAGGGCGTCTGCATTGAGCAAGAAGTCAAAATTGCAGAATAGTGGTAATTTTCTGTTGTGTTCTTTCATACCCTTTGTTATAATTGTTATTAGTTACTTTAAGTATTTAGATTTTTTTGTGTAAATTGCTATCTACCTTACAAGTAATATATAATCGTTGCCCCTTGTGGCACGAAAGGAGAATCATTTATGAAACAGTACACAGCAGACAAAATTTATAACATTGCGCTTACCGGTCATAGCGGTGCAGGTAAGACTACTCTTACAGAGGCAATGCTGTTTATGACCGGAGTTATCGACCGTATGGGCAAGACTAATGACGGTAATACTGTTACAGACTTTGACCCTGAAGAAATAAAGAGAAAGGTTTCCGTTGCACTGGCAGTTGCTCCTGTAGAGTGGAAGGATTCCAAGATAAATATCCTTGACGCACCCGGTCTTTACGACTATATGGCAGGCTGTGTTGAGTCTATCCGTGCGGCTGACTCAGTTGCAATCGTTGTATCTGCCAAGGGCGGTATCAATGTTGGTACAGAGCGTGGCTTCAAGTTTGCCCGTCGCGGCAAGCGTCCCAGATTCTTCATCATCAACGGTATGTGTGACCCCAATGTGGACTACTACGCACTTATTGATGAGCTGAAGGAGAGATACGGTTACAATGTATGTCCCGTATTTGTTCCTGTTGTAGAGGGCGGTAAGGCTACTGCGTATATCGACCTTGCTAACCAGAAGGCTTACAAGTATGACGGTGCAAAGGGTACAGAGATTCCTATGCCTGCCTTCGATAAGCTGGAGGAATACACAAACGCCATCAAGGAAGCAGTGGCTGAGACCTCTGAGGACCTTATGGATAAGTTCTTCGGCGGCGAGGAGTTCACTGCTGAAGAAATGAACACAGGTATCAAGAACGCCGTTATTTCCGGTGATATCGCACCTGTATTCTGTGTTGAGGCTATTACTCAGGCAGGTATGGATGTGCTTATGGACGCTATCGTGAAGTATACTCCTCCCTCAGCAATTATCGGCAAAGAGGTTGGTAAGAACGAGGCTGGCGAGGATGTTGAGCTTGAGGTTGACGCATCCGCCCCCACAGTTGCAACCATCTTCAAGACAGTTGCCGACCCCTTCGTTGGCAAGCTGTCCTACTTCAAGGTTATCTCAGGTAAGGTATCCACAGAGACTCCCCTTGTAAATGCACGCACAGGCGAGTCTGAGCGTATCTCCAAGGTATATATTGTCAGAGGTAAAAAGCAGATTGATGTGCCCTATGTTTCAGCAGGTGATATCGGTGCTATTCCCAAGCTTTCAGGTGCCGCAACAGGCGACACTCTGTGCTCACCCAAGCGTGTGGTGACCCTTGCAGGACCTCAGTACAACAAGCCCTCCTTCTCTATGGCTATCTTCCCCAAGAAGAGCGGCGAGGAAGACAAGGTTGCACAGGGTATCGCAAGACTTATTGAAGAAGACCCCTCCCTGGGATTCAAGTCTGATAAGGAAACAAAGGAAATGGTGCTCTCAGGTAAGGGCGAACAGCACCTTGATATAGTAGTATGCAAGCTGAGAACCAAGTTCAATGTTGAGGTTATCCTCAGAAAGCCCAAGGTTGCTTATCGTGAGACTATCCGCAAGAAGGTACAGGTTCAGGGCAGACACAAGAAGCAGTCAGGCGGCTCAGGTCAGTTCGGTGATGTATGGATTGAGTTCGAGCCCTGTGATTGTGCAGACCTTGAGTTTGCAGAGAGAGTTGTTGGCGGCTCTGTTCCCAAGAACTTCTTCCCTGCAGTTGAGAAGGGCCTTCGTGAAGCTATCCAGAAGGGCCCCCTGGCAGGTTACCCTGTAGTTGGACTCAAAGCTACACTGTATGACGGCTCCTACCATCCCGTTGACTCCAACGAAATGGCGTTCAAAATGGCAGCCAAGGTTGCATACAAGAATGGTATGGCAATCGCTAACCCCACACTCCTTGAGCCTGTAGGCTCACTCAAGTGCACAGTGCCCGATGCTAACATGGGCGACATTATGGGTGAGGTCAACAAGCGTCGCGGCAGAGTTCTGGGTATGAGCCCCGGCGAGGATAATCAGCAGATTATCGAGGCTGAGGTGCCTATGGCAGAGATGCACGACTTCAGTACATATATCCGTCAGGTAACACAGGGCAGAGGCAGATTCAGCTTTGACTTTGTAAGATACGAGGACGCTCCTGCAAACATTGCCCAGAAGGTAATCGAAGCCGCAAAGGCAGAAGCAGAGGATTAATCCGACAAATTAATATAATAATTTGTGCCACAGCACATATGTAATTATTTCTCCAACGGCCACCGCGGTTTAGTGTTTTTCTGCGGTGGCCACCTCCTTTTTATAATGAATTGCCGTTGGCATGATTTGGTTTCACCATGAATAGCCCTTTGGGCATGAATTGTGCCTTCGGCACATTTGGTAGGGGCGAGCTGATGTTGTGAGGCAAGGTGCATCATAGTTCAATGAATTGCCGTTGGCATGATTTGGCTTTGCCATGAATAGCCCTTTGGGCATGAATTGTGCCTTCGGCACATTTGGTAGGGACACGCAGTGTCCGTCCGAAAGGTTGCGTCTTGAGGCGAGGTTTAACGGGGCGTCGTGGGCGCCGCCCCCTACGGCACAACCTCCATCCCGTAGGGCGATTCAAGAATTGCCCGAAAGGCTTCTACTTGAGCAATGCAAACGCTTTTACTCACAATATCTATAACGCAAAAAACAGACTCAGCGGAACTTATGCTCTGCTGAGTCTGTTGTATTTATAATACTATTATTGATTTACTATCAGGCTACGATACCTGCGATGAACTTCTGTATAGCGGTTGCATCCTTGATATTGACCTCGGTATCCTCGTCGTAATCTGCAAGGATGAGTGCCTCGTCAGAGAGCACCTCAATCAATGCAATGTGCTTCTGAATAGCGGTTGCATCCTTGATATTTACATCCCTGTCCATATTTACATCGCCCTTTGCAAAGGCATCTGTGGGCTCTGTGTTGTCAGAGGTTGAGTTCTCTGTGCTTGATGACACAGGCTCGGAAGTCTCTGAGGTTGCAGGTTCAGAAGCATCTGTAGATGCAGGCTCGGATGCATCAGTGGAAGCAGGCTCGGATGCATCAGTGGATGCAGGCTCGGAAGTCTCTGAGTTTGCAGGTTCAGATGCATCGGTAGATGCAGGCTCTGTGGCTGAGGTATCAGGGGTGATTGTGTAGAACATATATGCAAGGTTGTTCTCTACTGCATATTCGTAGCCTGCACTGTTCTCTGCACAAAGAAGCTGGAAGTTCTCTGCCTGATCGTACTCAAATGCAATCTCGTCAAATACATAGCCGAAGGCATATTCGCCGATGGACTGCACGGTGGTGGGAATCATTACAATAGTCAGTGCACAGGAGTCAAAGGCGCTGACACCTATGTTCTCGATACCTTCGCCCATAGAAAGAGAGGCGAGAGCGTAGCAATTGCCGAAGGCAAACTCACCGATATTTTTAACTGTACCTGCGATTGTTACCTTTTCAAGTTTTTCGCTCATAAAGAAAGAAAAACTTGATAGCTCCTCAGTACCCTGGGGGATAGCCACCTCAGTAAGTCCTGAATATGCAAATGCATACTGACCGATAGACTTGAGAGTAGAGGGGAGAGATACTGTGGTCAGATGGTTGTTAATCTGGAACGCCATATCCTCAATAACCTGAATGCCCTCGGGGATAGTAAGGGACTCAAGTCTTGTGCAGCTGTAGAAGCAGCTGTTGGGGATGGTGGTAAGTCCTGCGGACAGTGTAAGGTCTGTCAGATAAACGCAGGTGGAGAATGCAGAGTTACCCAGTGTGGCAACTGTGTCGGGCATCTGCACACCTGTGATGAAGGAGCCTGCAAAGGCTCTGTCGCCGATATACTGTACTCCCTCGGGGATGATAACATTTGCCTTGTTCTTGAACTGATAGAATGCCTTGTCGCCGATTCCTACAACAGTTTTTCCGCCGAGAGTAGCAGGAATTACTAAATCTGCGTTTTCTTCAACTGTGCCTGAGTAGGCTGTAATCTCAACGCCGCCTGTAACATCCTTGTAGGTGTAGTTACCCTCAGTTGCAAACACAGTGCCTGTGGAGAACACACAACAGGACACAAGCATAAGGATCACTGTCATAATACTGATAAGTCGTTTCATAATAAACCACATCCTTGTTTATTTTATATATAATAGTATAATATAAGTGCAAAAATTCGTCAATGAAATTTACATAGAATTCATATTTTTCTCGTGCCTTTAGTGTATAATATTAATCAGTACACAGAAAAAGGAAATATAAGGTAAAAAAGGTTTGATATTTTCTGTGGTTTTATATATACTTAAATCAGTAGAGCTCTTTTAATTGGAAGGTTAAGAGTTAAACTGCAATGTAAATCGGAAAGGCGGTATGAGCTTGAATATTGAAGCAAAAAGAAAATTTATAATCGACATAGTGTTTTGGGCATTGCTATTTGGATTGGTGTACTTTGTGATTAAGTATATTGCTGTGTGGGTGTTGCCCTTTATCATCGGCTTGCTTGTGGCAATCATCCTGCAGAAGCCTGTGGCATACCTGACAGAAAAAACAAAGGTGGGCAGGGGATTCTGGTCTTGCCTGTTGGTGCTTGTGGTTCTGTGCGCACTGTTTGCTATAGTGGGACTCTTGGGCTGGGCTTTGTACGAGGAGGCTCCGGGGTTTGCAAAATGGCTGACAGGTATGGTGCCTGAGATAAGAAATACCTTCAACAGTGTGTCTGCCTGGTTCTCGGGTATTACCAATATGCTCCCCGCAGGTGCAGGCAGTGCACTGGAGAGTGCTCCTGCAAATATCATCGGCGCAGTTGTCAGCGGTGTAACAGGTCTTGTGACCATGGTTGCAGAGAAGGTTATCACCGACGGCCCGGGACTGCTTATCTCCTGTATTTTCTCTGTGGTGGCTTCCTGCTATATTACAAAGGACTACCGTAAAATTGTCAACTTCATACTTAGCCAGTTAAGTGATAAAAATGCAAAAATTGTAGTCAGCATCAAACAGCTCTTTGTTACCAATATTCTCAAGATGCTCCGCGGCTACATCATCATTATGTTCATCACATATATTGAGCTGTTCATAGCACTGACTATCCTCAAGGTGGACTACGCGGCAATCCTTGCGGCTTTGATTGCAGTGCTGGACATTCTGCCTGTTGTAGGTACAGGTACAGTGCTCCTGCCTTGGTTTGTAATCAGCCTGCTTATGGGCAATGTGTGGCTTGGTGTTGGTGTGCTCATCACATATATTGCAATCACAGTTATCCGTAATATCATCGAGCCCAGAATCATCGGTCAGCAGGTGGGACTGCCTCCCATTGTGACACTGATTGCTATGTATGTAGGTCTGAAGGTGTTCGAGAGTGTTATAGGTATGATGCTCCTGCCTATTATAGTTATCATTATTGTTAAGCTTCAGGAGAGCGGAATCATCCATATCTGGAATACTCCCCAAAAGGCAGTGGAAGAAAAGCCCGGTGCTATCGCCTCTGCCAAAATGGCGTTCAGAGAAAAGCTTGCACCTAAGAAGAAAAGCAAGTAAATACAAAAAAGAGCAAGAGTAAAAGGAGAAAAACCTTCTATTCTTGCTCTGTTTATTTATGTTTCGTTGTGCCTGTTGGCACACACCGTTAGCGAAGCTACACTGTTCGGCGAAGCCGACATCGTTTTGCCCGTCAGGGCAAACTTAGTTGATTTTCTACCGCAAGGCGGACTACATCCTTGAGCCTTACGAGGGAGTCCTCGATTGATGCAGAAGAGTCGTACTCCGGCAGCTTTGGAGGAATGTTGGACGCACTGCACAGGGTCTGCATACGCATATCGATATTCTCTGTCTTTACAAGCGTAAACAGCTCTGCAATGGTGGAGCAGGCGTCAATTTGTCTGAGCAGGGCTTCTTTGGTTTTGCCTGTGCACATGACGCATCCTCCTTTCAGAAAAAACTATCCATATTTTAATTATACAATATGAATGGCAAGTATTTCAAGTGGCAGGCTACATATTTACAGAGGCAGAAATTTGTGATATTCTATACCTGTTGCATATAATGAATTTTGCAGTATCAGGACGAAAAGGGTGGGAAGTATATGAATAATCAGATTGTTGAGGATACCCGGAGGGAGCAGACATCGGCGTACATAAATCCCGAGTTGCCTGAGAAGAATAAAAGGAATAAGGACAGAAAAATAATATCAAAGATTAAGCTCTGGTTCAATCCTGCAGTAGCGGTGCTCCTTGTGATTACATTGGTGCTGACAGGGGCTGTGTGCGTTATGAGCGGAAAGCTCAGCGAGCACAGCAAAATCCACAGGGCTATCTATGATAAATCCCAGACGATTCAGGTAGCAGGGGAGACCGACCGCATTCCCCTTACAAACTACGGCTTGGGGGACATTGCCATCCCTGCTATTGAGGGAGTACCGCTGAGCACCTATAAGGACGAAAACTTCGTAACCGACGATAAGGGCTTCAAGCATTACTATCAGGACGGAGAACTGTGCTCCTATGTTGGCATTGATGTTTCGGCATATAATGGGGATATTGACTGGCAGGCTGTGAAGGCGTCAGGCGTGGACTTTGTAATGCTCAGAATTGGCGGCAGAGGCTACGGAGCAGAGGGTGTTATGTATGAGGATTCATACTTTAAGTCCAACCTGCGAGGTGCCAAGGCGGCAGGCCTTATGGTAGGTGCGTACTTCTTCTCTCAGGCGGTAAGTGCTCAGGAGGCTGTGGAGGAGGCAGAATATGCCCTGTCACTCATAGGCAGAGTCTCCCTTGATTATCCAGTTGCCTTTGACTGGGAGATTATGGAGGGTGTAGATGAAGCCCGTACAGAGAACATCTCACCCCAGACTCTCACCGATTGTGCACGGGTTTTCTGCGACAGAATAAAAAAGGCAGGCTACACGCCTGCGTTATATACAGGCAGTCAGCTTGCATATTATAAATATGATTTGGGTCAGCTTTCTGATATAGATATATGGTACGCCTTTTATAATGACACTCCCGCTCTTTATTATAACTATATGATATGGCAGTATTCCTGCACAGGACAGGTGTCGGGTATTCAGGGCGATGTTGACCTTAATATATGCTTTAAAAATTATAAGTGAGGTACTTGAAAATGGAAAAAATCGCAAGCTTTACAGTGGACCACGATATTCTGGAGGTAGGCATCTATGTGTCCCGCATAGATGGTGATATCACAACCTATGACCTGAGATTTATAAAGCCCAACACTCCACCCTTCCTTACAAACGGTGCTTTGCACACCATTGAGCATCTGTTTGCAACTTATATGAGGAACAGCCGCTTCGGCTCAAATATTATCTACTTCGGTCCTATGGGCTGTCGCACAGGCTTCTATCTGATTGTCCGCGACCTGTCAAACAAGAACACAATCGAGCTTATTAAGGAGACTCTCCTGCTCTCCATTGCACACACAGGGGATATCCCCGGCAACAGCAAAAAAGAGTGCGGAAACTACCTTGACCACGATATAGAAGGTGCCAAGGAGTATATGCAGAATTATTACAATGCTGTGAAAGACTGGACTATATACGATTTACAATATAAGAATTAATCGTCAAATTCAACAAAAAACAATATAATACTTTGTACACAGTGGCGAAAGTTCTGAAAAAGCAAAATAAAGGTTGTTTTTTTATCTTTTCTTCTGTATAATTACAAAGGTTGTTATAATGGTTACAGATTTGTAACAAATGTAACAATTTTTTATCCGGAGGAATCAGATATGAATCACAGCAAGGTCTGTGTGAAAATCAAAACACCAAGGAGACATTTGTTTGGGTACAAAGTTTATAAGCGTTGAGGGCTATAACAAAATTAAATCCCTTGACAAAAAGAACAATGCAAACAACAAAAATAATATTAATACAGCTCAGAAGCTTCTCAGATTTATCAAAAGAATTCCCAAGGAGTTCAAGAGAGATGCAAAGGTTATTGCAAAGAAGTGGAAGGACATTACATGGTCTACTCTGACACCTGCTAAGTTTTTCAGAGGTATCAGACACTTCCACATCAGCTCATCTTACTTTGAGTTTATGCGCAGCCCCAAGGGTATTGCTACCGCTGCAGCTCCTGTGCTTGCTGCCATTTTACTGGTACTTACAGTATGCTTCTGGACTTGCTCTGACAAGCCCCTGACAGTAAGCGTCGGCGGCGAGCAGATTGCTACTATCGAGAACGAGAAGGTCCTCACTCAGGCTTCTGCACAGATGCACAACGCTCTTGCAGGTACAAGCACTAACGAATCTGCTACAACACCTGTGATTCAGGTTTCTTATCCCACACTGACTACAGTTGAGAAGGCATCTGTCACCGATGTATACGAAAAGCTGGTTGATTGCAACGAGGCTGTAGTATCAGGTGCAGGCGGACTTTATGTAGACGGCGTGTTCTATGGCGCTGCTGAGGATGCACAGGCACTGACATCTGCACTGACAGCAATTCTTTCAGAGGCAAAGGCTAAGTACGACGACACCACAACTACAACATTCAACAATGATGTTCAGGTTATCACAGATGTATATGCAACCGAGTCAATCAAGTCTGTTGAGGAGATTATAGAATCAGCAAGACAGAACTTCTCCATCAGACTGGAGACAGACCTGACAGTTGAGTACGAGAAGTACTACACAACTGTTTACGAGTATGACGAGTCAAAGCTCGACACCTACTCAGAGGTGCTGACAGCAGGCGAGATGGGCACACAGAAGGTATTCTACCGCCTTGTGTACATAGACGGAGTTCAGACAGATGCAGTAGTTCAGTCATCTGTAACCACCAAGGAGCCTGTAGACCAGGTTGTGCTTGTTGGTACTAAGGAGAGCTACAGTGCAACAGGCAACTTCATCTGGCCTGTTCCTTACACAGGGAATATTACCAGCACCTTTGAGCATCGTTGGGGTACATTCCACTATGGCATTGATATTTCCTGGAACGGCGTCTACGGCGCTGATATCGTAGCATCCGATGCAGGTACAGTTATCTGGGCAGGCTGGGATAACTCAGGCTACGGCAACTATGTAATCATCGACCACGGCAACGGCTACCAGACACTGTATGCTCACTGCTGTGATGTGTATGTTTCTATAGGAGACAAGGTTCATCAGGGTGATGTTGTTGCAGGTGTAGGCTCTACAGGCTACTCCACAGGCGACCACCTCCACTTTGAGATTATTGAAAACGGAGTCAAGGTTGACCCCGAGCTCTTTGTTCAAGGCACAAGCTATATAGACGGCTAAATATTTTAAGGCACTCATCTGTAACGAGGAGTGCCTTTTTTGTTTACTTAAACATATAAGAAGCGGTGTCTATCATACTTCCGACTTCACGAAGGGCGCGGTTGGCTTTTTTCTTTATGGTTTTTTTGTTGGCACTTATCATTTTTGTGCCTATATACCCTGCCGCCATTCCTGCCACAACTCCCAAAGCAACATTCTTTACTGTGCTCATTGCAGAATTCGCCATATCATTACCTCCTTATAATTTGCAAGAATTTATGCTTGCTTTATTAGTATTCTCAGTTTAGAATGTGTTAGAGGTGATTTATTTTGGCAGAGCTTAATATAGTGCTGGTAGAGCCTGAGATTCCCCAGAATACAGGCAACATAGCCCGTACCTGTGCCGCAACGGGAGCAAGGCTTCACCTTGTGCGTCCCATGGGCTTTGAGGTGGATGATAAAAAACTCAAGCGTGCAGGGCTTGACTACTGGTATCTTTTAGACATTACATACTACGATAATTTGGAGGATTTTTTTGATAAAACCCCCGATGGTGAATTTTACTATTTTACAACCAAGGCACTGAATAAACACACAGATGTGCAGTATCCCGACAAGGTGTATCTTGTTTTCGGCAAGGAGACAAGAGGCTTGCCTGAGCATCTGCTCCTTAAAAATAAAGACAGATGTGTGCGGATTCCGATGCTTTCTGAGGCACGCTCGCTGAATCTTTCAAACTCAGTTGCCATTGCCGTGTACGAGACACTCAGGCAGTGGGATTATCCCGAATTACAGGGCTTTGGCGAGCTCCACCGCCACTCCTGGAGTGAGGCACAAAGTGCCTCAGCGATATAAATTCATAAATGAATTTGCGATATATACTGATGTATGCGATATACCTTTGGTGCGATATGTGCTGACGCACACGGGAATTTATATCATATCGCAAAATCCGAAGGATTTTATATCGCATTTTCAAAAATATATCGCGTTGAGCAAAGCGAAACATATCGCTTTTTGCTCCTCTTGTCACAGAGCAAGGCTCATTCTCAGAAGAATTTATCAATCAAAACATTCATTTTGTATATTGTTTTTTATTTAAGAAATATTAATACTGTAAATTTCTGAGAAATACGGCAAAAATCCGATAAAAATGCTTGAAAGTCTATGATAGTTGCTGTATAATGTATATGGTTAAATTTGTTTATTTTTTAACACATTCTATATAGGAAAGGGTTTTAACTATGAATCTCACAAAAGTAACAGTTGACGACATTAATGTTAAGGGCAAAAGAGTCCTTGTCCGCTGCGATTTCAATGTTCCTCTGAAGGACGGCGTTATCACCAACGATAACCGTATCACAGCAGCTCTGCCCACAATCAAGAAGCTTATCGCAGACGGCGGCAAGGTTATCCTCTGCTCCCACCTTGGCAAGCCCAAGAACGGTCCTGAGGAAAAGTTCTCTCTTGCTCCTGTTGCAGTTCGTCTGGCTGAGCTCCTCGGTCAGGATGTTGTTTTTGCTAATGACGACGAGGTTGTTGGCGAGAACGCAAAGAAGGCTGTTGAGGCTATGAATGACGGCGATGTTGTTCTTCTCCAGAACACCCGTTTCAGAAAAGAAGAGACAAAGAACCTTGAGCCCTTCTCATCTGAGCTTGCATCTCTTGCAGATGTTTTCGTTATGGATGCTTTCGGTTCTGCTCACCGTGCACACTGCTCCACAGCAGGTGTTACAGACCACATCAAGGACACAGCAGTCGGTTACCTGATGCAGAAGGAAATCGCATTCCTCGGCAACGCTGTTGAGAATCCTGTTAGACCCTTCGTTGCAATCCTCGGCGGTGCAAAGGTTGCTGACAAGCTCAATGTTATCTCCAACCTCCTTGAGAAGTGTGATACACTCATCATCGGCGGCGGTATGGCATACACATTCATCAAGGCTCAGGGCGGCAATGTTGGTACATCTCTTGTTGATGATACTAAGATTGAGTATTGCCTTGAGATGATCGAGAAGGCAAAGAAGCTGGGCAAGAACCTGGTTCTTCCTGTTGATACAACCTGTGCTAAGGCATTCCCTGATCCCATCGATGTACCTGTTGAGACATCCGTTGCTCCTACATTTGAGATTCCCGAGGACCTTATGGGTCTTGATATCGGTCCCAAGACAGCAGAGATGTTTGCTGATGCTGTAAAGAGCGCTAAGACAGTTGTTTGGAACGGTCCCATGGGTGTTTCCGAGAACCCCTCTTTTGCTAACGGTACAATCACAGTTGCTAAGGCTCTTGCTGAGACAGATGCTACCACAATCATCGGCGGCGGTGACTCTGCAGCAGCAGTTATCAACCTGGGCTTTGCAGATGCAATGAGCCACATTTCCACAGGCGGCGGCGCTTCCCTTGAGTATCTTGAGGGTAAGGTTCTCCCCGGTGTTGCAGTTATTGCTGACAAATAATTTTTGATATTCAATCGAGGGCGGATACACTCCGCCCTTCCGCTTGTTAATATGGTGGAACTCGTGGCTCCCCTTGTGAGGGGAGCTGGCGGCGAAGCCGACTGAGGGGTAGTAATTTATAACTTTTCTCTCCTTCCGTCTTTCGGCGTTGCCGAAATCCACCTCTAACTGAGCCTGTCTCCCTCTGTCACTTCGTGACATCTCCCTCACACCGTGAGGGAGTCTTCCCTCGTCAGAGGGAGGCACGGTTTTTTTACAGCTCTGAACGCTGATTACTTACATAAATTCTGAAAGGAAGATTTATAATGAACAAGGCTACAAGAAAGACTATTATCGCAGGCAACTGGAAAATGAATAAAACTCCCGCAGAGGCTAAGGCTCTTATCACAGAGATGATTCCTCTGGTTAAGGACGCAGATTGCGACGTTATCGCTTGCGTTCCCTTCGTTGACCTGGCAGTTGCACAGGAGGCAGCTAAAGGTACAAACATCAAAATCGGTGCTGAGAACTGCCACTGGGCAAAGAGCGGTGCATTCACAGGCGAGATTTCTGCTGATATGCTCTCCTCTATGGGCATCGAGTATGTAATCATCGGTCACTCAGAGAGACGCCAGTACTTTGGTGAGACAGATGTTACTGTTAACCAGAGAGTACGCGCAGCACTTGACGCAGGCCTCACAGTTATCCTCTGTGTCGGCGAGCTCAAGGAGGAGCGTGAGCAGGGCATCACTGCAGAGCTGTGCAGAATGCAGACAAAGGTTGCACTGAAGGGTGTTAGCGCTGAGGAAATGAGCCGTATCGTTATCGCATACGAGCCTGTATGGGCTATCGGCACAGGCCTCACTGCAACTGCAGAGCAGGCTGACGAGGTTTGCGGTCTTATCAGAGATTGCATTGCAGAGCTCTATACCGCAGAGGTAGCAGAGGCTACTACAATCCAGTATGGCGGCTCTATGAACGATGCAAATGCTGAGGAACTCCTCTCCAAGGTGAATGTTGACGGCGGTCTCATCGGCGGCGCATCCCTTGTTGCAGAGAAGTTTGCAAAGATTATCGAGTTTGCTTCCAAGTAATTCTACTAACTCACTGGAGATGGATAATATGAAAAAACCTCTGATTTTATGTATTCTTGACGGCTTCGGCATTGCTCCCGAGGAGGGTAACGCAATCGCTGCCGCTAAGACTCCCAACCTTGACAGAATCTTCGCTGAGAATCCCACCACCGCTATCGGTGCATCAGGTATGGATGTAGGTCTGCCTGATGGTCAGATGGGTAACAGCGAGGTTGGACACACAAACATCGGCGCAGGCCGTATTGTATATCAGGAGCTGACACGAATCACAAAGTCTATTGCAGACGGTGACTTCTTTGAGAATGAGGCTCTGTGCGGTGCTATCGACAATGCTGTTAAAAATAACTCCACACTTCACCTGATGGGACTTCTCTCTGACGGCGGTGTTCACAGCCACAATACTCACCTTTACGGCATCCTTGAGCTTGCAAAGCGTAAGGGCCTTGAGAAGGTTTGCATCCATGCATTCCTTGACGGCAGAGATGTTCCTCCCTCAAGCGGTAAGGATTTTGTCAAAGCTTGTGCAGATAAGTGCAAGGAAATCGGCGTAGGTACTATTGCTACAGTTATGGGCAGATACTACGCAATGGACAGAGACAACCGTTGGGAGAGAGTAGTTAAGGCTTATGATGCAATGGTACTCCGTGAGGGCGTACAGTGTGCTGACGCAGTAGAGGCTGTGGCAGACTCTTATGCGCAGGGCGTAACCGACGAGTTCGTTGTGCCTGCTGTTATCGAGGGCGGCGAGGCTGTCAAAGCAAACGACAGCATCATCTTCTTCAACTTCCGTCCTGACAGAGCAAGAGAGATTACCCGTACATTCGTTGACGAGGCTTTTGAGGGCTTCGAGAGAAAGAACGGCTTCTTCCCCTTATGCTTCGTATGTATGACTCAGTACGATGCAACAATGCCCAATGTGCAGGTTGCATTCAAGCCTCAGAGCCTTAAAAATACTCTGGGTGAGTACCTTGCAGATAAGGGTCTCACACAGCTGAGAATTGCAGAGACAGAGAAGTATGCTCATGTAACCTTCTTCTTCAACGGCGGTGTTGAGAAGACCTACGACAACGAGGACAGAATCCTTGTGGCATCTCCCAAGGTTGCAACTTATGATTTACAGCCTGAGATGAGCGCTTACGAAGTTTGCGACAAGTGCTGTGAGGCTATCGAGAGCGGCAAGTACGATGTTATCATTCTGAACTTTGCTAACTGCGATATGGTAGGTCACACAGGTGTGTTCGAGGCAGCAGTAAGTGCTGTTGAGGCAGTTGATACCTGCGTTGGCAAGGTTGCCGCTTCTATTGAGAAAATGGAAGGCGTAATGCTGATTACAGCTGACCACGGCAATGCAGACAGAATGGTTGACACAGACGGCTCACCCTTCACTGCACACACCACAAACCCTGTTAAATTCTGCGTTGCAGGTTATCCCTGTGAGCTCCGCGAGGGCGGCGTGCTTGCTGACATCGCACCCACAATGCTGCAGATTCTTTCCCTCGAGCAGCCCGAGGAAATGACAGGTAAATCTATCATTTGCTGATAATTTTATAAAACATATTTCGGAGCATTCTTTCAGGGTGCTCCGAGACTTTTTTATAAAGGAGTAAGGATATGCAGAATTTCGGAATGTCCATGTTGTGGTTCTGGGTTTGTTATCTGATAGTAACAGTAGTTGGAATCCTGCACACAGTGTTTAATATCTATGTGCTCAAGTACAGTCCAATGGACGAAAACGGAATGGGTGAGGGCTATGAAAAAACAAAACCATGGCACCCTCTTTATAATATAATTCTGTTTTCTTTTTTCGGTTGGCTGTATATGAACGGACTTGCAGAGCCAACCTTAACAGAGGCTCTTGCGACAGGTGCAATCTGGGCGGGTATATGTATAGTCTTTGATGTGTTCGGCTGGGTGCTCATAAAACACCCGTGGAGTCTCAGTTTCAAAGGTTTTTACATAGATTACCAGCCTTGGATAACTTTGATTTATATAGCAATATTTGCAGGTCCTGTTGTAGGATATGGAATAACAATTTTGTTTTAAGAACTGACAGACTCATTCGGTGTTTTCCGTTTGGGTCTGTTTTTTTTGCTATATCGTGGCGAAGGCACATATCGCACGGGAGTATATTGCGTTGCGTCAGCAACATATCGCAAATCCTGCAAGGGATTTATATCGCTGTGTGGCGTTTATCTGAAACACCACGCAAAGTGGTTTACAACGAAAAAATTCTGTGCTAAAATAAATGTGTATATGAAATTATGGGAGGGACTTATATGGAAAACAACAATCCCAATGTAAACGAGAATGTAAGTGCTGACAGCAGTGTACAGACACGGAAGAAGCTTGTGAGCGTTGTGCTCATCTGTGTGCTGTCTGTGGCAATACTTGTGGCATCTGTGGCAGGTGCGTTATTCCTCATTGATTATTTGGGTGTGGATACCTCTGTTGCAACTCCTGACGAGGCTACTGTTCCTGCTGAGACAGTGGTTGAGACAACTGCTGACGCTGAGGAGATTACACCCACACTTCCTGACGGCACACCTTACACAGAGACTCAGGACTGGGTGGAGCTCAAGAATATCAACACAGACATCAAGGCGTGGATACATATCCCCAATACTGCAATCAACTATCCTGTGCTTATGAGTGATAAGGACGGCTACGGATATCAGTACTATCTCCACCGCAATTATGACGGCTCATACCTGTACGCAGGCAGTATCTTTATTGATTACCGCAGCTCACAGGGTGTAAACAGCAAGAACATCATCACCCACGGACACAAGATGAACAACGGCACTATGTACCATGACCTTGTCAACTACGGTTCATATTCAGGCGACCTTGAGTATTACAAGCAGGCTCCCACACTGTTCTTCAGCACTCCCGAGGGCGGAGTGGAGCAGTGGATAATCTTCGCTGTATACAAGACCAACACTCTGGAGCGTCACGGCGACTTCTTCAACTACTTCCACGGAGAGTTCTCCTCTGATGCTCAGTTTATGAACTATGTGTATAATGTGAAGATGCGTTCTCTGTTCAATGTGCCTGTGCCTATCAACGAGGATGACCAGCTGATTACCCTCTCAACCTGCTCCCACGAGTATACCGACTTCCGTACTGTTATGGTAGCAAGGAAGATAAGAGCAGGGGAGAGCGTCAAGGAATATATCGACAAGGCAACTGTCAACGAGACTCCCTACTGGCCTGATGTATATTACACAGACCACAGCACAACCCGTCCCGAGCTTACTACCTTCAAGACAGAGCTTTCTAAGGGCACCATCGACTGGTACGACGGACAGGGTGACCTTAAAGGCAGTGAATGGCTTATAAGTGCCAAGGGCAACAAGTCCTTTACTGTTACCTTCCTTGATTGGGACGGCTCTATACTCAGCACACAGAATGTTACTCAGGGCAAGGATGCAATTCCACCCGAGGACCCTGTAAGACCTGATGACGAATACTATACCTACAAGTTCATAGGCTGGCAGTTTTCCTATACCAATATTACCTGTAACAAGACCATCGCACCGTCCTTTGAACCTATCCTCAAGGAGCAGTAAATGAGCAATATTATATTAGTTGGAATGCCCGGCTGCGGTAAAAGCACAGTGGGCGTAATACTTGCAAAGACTCTGGGACTTGACTTTGTGGATACAGATTTGATTATCTGCAAGAAGGAGGGCAGGACCCTCCAGCGGATTATCGAGGAATCAGGGCTTGAGTATTTTGAGAAGACCGAGTCTGCGGTAGGTTGTGAGCTGGATGTGACAGATACAGTGGTGGCAACCGGGGGCTCTATGGTGCTGTATGAGGATGCAATGGAGCACCTGAAAGAAACAGGCAAGGTTGTGTTCATTGATGTGGAGCTTTGCGAGCTTGAGCGGAGAATCACAAACATCACTACAAGGGGCATCACCTTCAAAGAGGGGGAGACTCTCTCTGATGTGTACGCATACCGCCGTGATTTTTACAAGAAGTATGCAGACATCACCGTGAAGATTTCCGATTCCGCACTGGAAGAAACTGTGGAGAAGATTATAAAGAGGCTCCCTCTTTGAGGGAAGACTCCCTCACACTGTGAGGGAGATGTCACGAAGTGACAGAGGGAGACAGGCTCAGTTAAGAGCTGTCGAGTGTAGCGAGACTGAGGGAGTAACTTCTTCACTATTCACTATTCACTTTTCACTAAATATTCACTCCTCCCGTCACGGCAAGCCGTGCCACCCTCCTCAAGGAGGAGGGCTTATAAGACATAAAGAAAACCGACACCTCGTTATGAAGTGTCGGTTTGTTGTTTTGGTTATATGTTGAGCGATGCTCAACCCGATATATTTGCTTCGCAAATTCGATATATCGAAGCTTTCCCTCGGATGCAATATGATATAAATCCTATACTCGTGCCGAAGGTATATCGTACGGGTGTATATTGCGTTGCGTCAGCAACATATCGCAAATCCTGCAAGGGATTTATATCGCTGATTGAAATGTCAGAGACATTCAATCACAGAGCATATTTTACTTTAT
Organism: Ruminococcus sp.; assembly: GCA_017473775.1. Taxonomy (GTDB): domain Bacteria; phylum Bacillota; class Clostridia; order Oscillospirales; family Acutalibacteraceae; genus Ruminococcoides. The sequence continues at coordinate 20,201 of JAFUJH010000053.1, read as the reverse complement.
ATTCATCGTAGTACTTGATGAATTCCTTGCTCTTGTGCTCCTTGAGACCGTTGAGGTATGCGTGGATATCCATAGCATCCAGGTCAACCTCGATGAGAGCAACAGCAATGTTGGAGCAGTGGTCAGCAATACGCTCGTAGTTTGTAATAAGGTCAGAGAATACGAAGCCCTGATTGAGAGTACAGTTGCCGTTCTGCACACGGTTGATGTGTCTGAGTTTCAGCTCGTCGCACAGCAGGTCTATCATCTCCTCAAGGGGCTCAACGCGGTAGATATCGGTGTTCTCGTCACCTACAAAGCAACTGACGGAGAGAGTAACAATCTCCTCAATAGCACCGGCGAGCACCTCAAGCTCTCGGTTAGCCTCGTGAGAGAAGCTGAGCTGCTTCTCGTGAATCTCCTTAGCAACATGAGAGATGTTGACTGCGTGGTCAGCAATACGCTCGAAGTCGCCGATTGTATGCAGGAATCGTGATACCTCACGGCTCTGATTCTCGTTAAGCTCAAGACCGGTAATCTTTACAAGGTATGTGCCCAGCTTGTCCTCGTAGTTGTCGATGACTTCCTCCTTCTCCTGCACAACCTCGTATTCTTTATCGTTGAAGTTTGTCAGCAATGAGATAGCACGCTGAAGATTTCGCTGAGACTTCTCAGCCATAGCCATCAGTACGGTACGGCTCTGGTCAATAGCAACACCCGGATGCTCTAAGAATCGCTCCTCCAGACGGTCCAGCAGGACTCTTTCTTTGTCGTCTTTCTTATCCTTGATAAGTGCACAGACAAGCTTATCAAACTGCTTTACAAAGGGAAGGAGGATGATGGTGGTTGCTGTATTGAATACAGTATTGATAAGTGCAATACTGATTGCATCCGCAGGCATATCCATATATGCAAACTGGAAGAAATAATCCAGACCGTAGAATATGGGAGAGAGGATGATTGCACCGATAGTGTTGAAGATAAGGTAGATGATGGATGCACGCTTACCGTTGGTGGTAGCACCGATAGCAGACAGCAGTACGGGCATAGATGCACCGATACACATACCGATTACAAGGTACAGAGCTGTTGTGTTGGATACTGCACCCGAGATGGAGAGTGCCTGCAGAATACCGATGGATGCAGATGCACTCTGGAGAATTGCTGTGATAACAGTACCTGCAAGAATACCCAGGAAGGGGTTTGAGAAGGATGTCATCATATCCTGGAATACTACACTGCTTTCAAGTCCGTCCATAGCACCGCTCATCATCTTCATACCGCTCATAAGCACTGCGAAGCCCAGCATAATGTCACCTGTGCTTTTGAGTGCACTTTTCTTTGCGAGCATCATAAACAGCACGCCGATAAGAGCAAACACAGCACTGATGAAGGTTGTGGACAAAAATTGTGTCCATATTGCACCGGAGTCACCCCCGTCAACTGCCGCAAGGGACAAAATCCATCCTGTGGCGGTGGTACCGATGTTGGCACCCATAATGATACCGATAGCCTGAGCAATGGTCATCATACCTGAGTTAACAAAGCCGACTACCATACAGGAGGTGGCAGATGAGGACTGGATAACAGCGGTAACACCTGTGCCTAAGAGCACACCCTTCAGGGGAGTGGAGGACAGCTTCCAGAGGATAGTCTCCAGCTTACTGCCTGCTACACGCTTGAGTCCGTCGCCCATGGCATTCATACCGAACAGGAACATTGCAAGTCCCGTAATAAGGGAGAATATGTCCTTCAGTTCCATAGAAAAGTCACGACCTTTCGTAAGTTTTGTATTATATTGTGTCTATGTGTAATTATACATATATTAAGAATATCAAATTTGTGTAAAATCTGAAATAGATATATGTAAAATCTATGTTAAATCTATGTTAAATCGCAAGGTAAAACAAAACTGCGGCAGAAATCATATCTGCCGCAGTTGATTTAGGCGGGATGAACTTTTTATTTTGCTTTTTTAGGCTTGTCGCTTGTGAGCCTCCATAATGCCTGTCCGCCCTTGTAAATAAGGTCAACAATGAAGGATACGCCAAAGGCGGTGGTTGCGGTAAGGAGTATTGCCAGCGGATACACTGCAAGTCGGTCCTCCATAACAGGAATCTTGACATTGATGTGTTTGGTGTAAAGAATCTGGTCAAGGCACCAGCTTGCCAGGTATGCACCAAAGGTAAGGTCAGACAGCTTGCCTACAAACCTTGCCAGCAGATTGGGAACTCGCTTGAAGTTGATAGAATTGATGAAGAAGAACAGTGTCACACCCATAAAGTAGATGCCTGCGCTGTTGTAGTTGGTCCAGGAATATATAGAGGCAGTGGTGTTCAAGCAACGGAGAACTGCATATGTGCCGAACATAAGCCATGTGAACATAAACAGCAGGAATGCAAGTATAGGTCTGAGCTTCATATCCTCCTTGTGCTTTGCAAGGTAAGCGCCTGTGAAGTAGTAGGCTATGGGATAGAAGCCTGTCCACCAGTTGGGAAAAAGTGTCCAGTAGGTGTCGTTCTCTGCAGAGAACCAGTCCTTGGCGTCAAACTGATAAACATTGAACACAGAGGGCAGGATGGTCAGTATGAAGAACACAATCACCAGTGTTTCCTCCTGCTTTTTGGTTTTGAGATTCTGCCACAGAATATTCAGGAAGGGAATCATCAGGAACAAGCCTATGTACATCTCTACATACCAGGAGTAATGAGTAAAGGAAGTGTAGTTCTCTACATACTGCTTAACTGTGTACTCCCAGTTGAGCACATTCCTGATAAATATCAGGTCTATGGTCATTACGATAAGGTAGGGAATAATAAACTTGGATATCTTGCCAAAATACTTTTTGTCAGGAGTAATCTTCTTGTTGCCCTGCAGATATCCTGTGAGCAACAGAAACAGCGGAATACACAGCAAAAACAGTGTACGCATAAAGGTCATAATATACATAGGCATATTATCCACATTGTTGCTGTAGAATCCGTTACGAAGGAAGAAGTGCACGCTGGGTACAAACAGAAAAGCAATAATTCTGATTATATCCAGATTGAAGTTTCTGTTAGGTGCAGTTAGCTTTTTCATTATATTACCTCTCTCAGAATAGAATACGGATGGTGGTGCCCACTCCTACTTCGCTCTCAACAGAGACCGATGCATTGTGGAACATAGCACCATGCTTTACAATGGAAAGTCCCAGTCCCGTGCCGCCTATCTCCTTGGAGTGGCTCTTGTCAGCACGGTAGAACCTGTCAAATATATGGTCAATATCATCCTTGGCAATGCCGATGCCTGTGTCCTTGACAGTAAGCTCAACGCCGTCGATGCACTGTCTGACAGTGACAAGCACTGTGCCCCCGTCACGGTTGTACTTAACTGCATTGTCGCAGATGTTGTATACAATCTCGTCGATTATAACCTCAGCACCTGTAATCTCAGCTCTGTCACCCTGCAGTGTGAAGGTGACATTCTTTTTCTTAGCCTGAGGCTGAAGGTTTGTGATAACCGCCTCACAGCAGGCGTACAGGTTAATTCGCTCCATTTTAACGGTAATTTCGTTTTCATCAAGCTGAGACAGCTTGATGATATCACCCACAAGGTTAATCATCCGCTTGCTCTCGTCGTAAATCCTGCCTGCAAACCGTGGGATATCCTGCGGCTGTACAAGTCCGTCGCGGATAATCTCTGCATAGCCTGAGATTGAGGTCAGGGGAGTTTTCAGCTCGTGGGACACATTGGCGGTGAACTCACGCCTCATTCTGTCCTGCTGCTCGTGCCTTGCATCATTATCTGCAAGCTGACGCTGAATTTCCTGATTCTGCTCGTTGATTTTATCTACAAAGTGAGCAAGCTCAGGGTATACCTTTGATTTATCAGGAGCAGACAGGTCAAGATTGTACACGGGCTCCAGAATTTTTTGAGAAATCTTCCTTGCAAGCAGAAGCGACAACAGCACTGCAACTCCCAGAATGACGAGTATGTAGCCGTACATATGTGCAAGCAGGGATACAAAGGTGTGCTGTACTCCGAAAATACACAGCACAGACTCGTCCTCAAGGAGCACTCCCACACCTGTCTGTTTCTTTGATATGCTCAGGTGCTCAGAATGTACACCCTCGCCGAGAGACTGCACTTTCTTTGTCAGCTGCGGCATAGGGGATACTCCCTCTGATGCCACAACCACACTGCCGTCAGGGCTTACAAGGCATAGTTGCTGATTGGAAGCCAGTGTGGACAGATGTTCTGTGCCGTGCTCCTCTACCATATGATGCAGGTAGTCAAGGCTTGTGTGAAGGGACTTGGTGTACTCGTTTGAGTAATATCTGTACAGGAATCCCGAGATAAGGATAATGCACACAAGTATAACGCAGATACAGGTGAAGAAGGTACCTGTAAATATTCTCTTTTTCATAGGCTTATTCTCCGATTGTGTAACCGATACCCCGTACTGTGGTCACAAGCTCCCCCGCAACGCCCAGCTTCTGTCTCAGGGTACGGATGTGCACATCCACAGTGCGGCTTTCTCCGTCAAAGGAGTAGCCCCATACACGGTTGAGTATCTGGTCTCGGGACAGGACAATGCCTCGGTTCTCAAGCAAAAGGCAGAGCATCTCAAACTCCTTGAGGGTGAGGCTCACCTTCTCGCCGTTTACCTTGACCTTGTGCTTTTCGGGAGATACTGTCAGACAGCCCACAGTGTACTCGGACACAGTCTCTTTGACTGAATCTGTGCGTCGGAGTACCGCTTTGATGCGTGCCACCAGCTCCATCATACCGAAGGGCTTGGGCACATAGTCGTCAGCGCCTAAGTCAAAGCCCTTGACCTTGTCGTATTCGTCTGCCTTTGCGGTGAGTATGATAACAGGCAGCTTCTTTGTCTTTTTGTCACTGCGTATTTTCTGCAGGATTGACAGTCCGTCCTCCTGAGGCAGCATAATATCCAGCAGTACCATGGAGGGGACCGTCTCTTCCATAGCCGCCCAGAATTTTTGGGGAGTGCTGAAGCCCTGTGCCTCAAGCCCTGTGGAGTTCAGGGTGTATACCACAAGCTCTCTGATGTTATCGTCGTCTTCAACAAAGTAAATCATAAGTAAGCCTCCGCTTCTTCATGATAGAATAATGGATGATTTGTCAATGTGTTAAGACCTGCTTATCACCCATTATAACCTTATAATATCACACTCTGATTTTAAAATAAAGACTTATTTTTACCTTTTATACATACCACCCCCAAAAAGCTGTCGGCTGTTGGCAAAATAAACCCACCTGCAGGCTGATTTTTTTTGTGGAATATTCCCTTTGAAAGTTTTGGCACAAAAGGGTATAATTATATCATAGAAAACTACCCGAAAGAACGGAGAGGATACCTGTGAGTACTGCAGAGCTTACCCACAAAATCGGAGAATTCGTTGTATATAAAAAGCACGGAATATATGAAATAGCAGAAATCCGCAGAGAGAAGATTTGCTCTGAGCTCAAGACCTACTACATACTCAAGTCTGTCTATGACTCAAACGCCACTGTGTATGTGCCCACTGATAAAGAAGATTTGGTCAATCAGATGGAGAAGGTTCTTTCAAAGAAGGAGATTGAGGATATAATCCTGTGCAGTAAGTCCGAGCCTATGGAGTGGATTCCTGCTAATGCAGAGCGGTTTCAGACACAGGAGGATATTATAGCACAGGGGAATCTGAGTGTAATCCTTGCAATGATGAGACTCCTTATGAACAAAAAGGAAGAGGCAATCCGTACAAAGACAAAGGTCTTTGCTCATGATGATCGGATGCTTACTGCCTGCCAGAAGATTATCTGCGAGGCGTTTGCGTTTTCTCTCGGTCTTGACAAAAAGGGCGTCCTCAGCTATCTGGACGAGGCTCTCTGATAATTCAATATGCATAACAAACGGAGGCTGTTCAAGTTACGAACAGCCTCCGCTTTTGTGTTTATTAACATTTTTGCCAGCATTGAGAAAGGAAATTCCCCTGATAGGGAAACTCCCTTGATAAGGGAGTTGTCTGCGAAGCAGACAGAGGGTTTGCCGTCTTCGCAGAAGAAATGTCCCGAAAGGACAAAAGAGTTGCCGTTCCTGCTAAGGACGCCGCCCCCCTACGGAATAACCTCCGCCGCGTAGGAGCGACCGCTGGTCGTCCGAAAGGCTCCCTCCGAGAGGGAGCTGGATTTCGGCATAGCCGAAAGACTGAGGGAGTAAACTAAACTTTTTCTTTACTCCCACCGTCATTGGCTTTTAGCCAATGCCACCTCCCTCGGGGAGGGAGGCAACTTTGTCTGTGCTTCGCACATCCACTTCTCTCAAAGAGGGACGCAATTCAAGGGGAAGGCTCAGAGTCCCGGTCCTTCGCTGATGCAACGGACAAGTGCAGGGGAGAACATCTCCTCAAGCTCCTCGGGCTTATCGGGCAGGGCAATTATCATCTGTTTGCCACAGCGGATAAGGTAGCCGTACTGCTTGCCGATGTTATTTCTGAGCTTGCGTACATCGGAGCTTGTGACGCGGGTTGCGGACAGTGCCTTTGACAGCACATCAGAAAGTCCGTTTTTGCCGGTAAATCCCAAACCTCCGATGATGAACACCAGATTGCATCGGTTCAGGGATTCTATGAGTTTTTCGCCCAGCATCACAGGGGTGGTGGATGCTGTCACCTGATTGAGTCCTATGGACAGCTCCTCAAGCTGTTTTTTCAGTGCTTTTTCGCAGTAGCTTGTCCTGCGTGCAAGATAAAATATAAGGTCGCATTTCATAAGTGAAGGTCACTTCCTTCGGTAGGAATTTATGGGTTGCTTACAACCTCGACAGGGTCGGGTGATTGAGTGGTCAGCTCAGTGGGAGCTTGAGTCTCCGGGGCTTTAGTAGCAGGCTGTGTGGGAGCCTGAGTTGGGGCTTTGGTAGGAGCCTGAGTTACAGGAGGTTGAGTGGGTGCAGGTGCAGGAGTCTGATTATTCTCAATCGCGTCGGTAGCCTGAGTGGCAGGAGCTTCTGTAGGTCTCAGGTGCTTGTTGAACACAGGCTTGATTGTCAGGTCCTTTGTCACATTCTTAAAGCTGGGAGACCAACCCTTGAAGGTGTAGTAGTAGGTGCTGTCGGCGGCTTTTCTGGGAGCTTCTCCTGTGGGAGCAGTGGCATCCTTGCCCTTTAATACCTGCTGGGATGCAATGGTCTTGCCCTTTGAGTCAACAAACTTGACGGTGTACATTTCTGCCTGCTCCATATACTCAAGGCTTTCGTCACCCTCCGGTCTGTCTTTGCCGTCATACCATGTGATGTTTTTAGCATCATATTCTGTCAGGAAGCTGGATGTAACGGTGCTCTTTGGTGTAGCCTGCTTTACCTTGCTTACATATTTACTTACATCCTCACCCTCGCGAAGCATACGGGCTACCACCACGGTACGCATATTGTCTGACTCATATGAGCAGGTAGACAGGGTCAGGAGTCGGTCGTTCTCGTTTACAGGTACAGGCACATCAAGATAAGAACGCTCCTTCACATTATAGACAAAGTTCATAAACTGAGCATCGGATGCAAAGTCACCCAGCAGATAGTTGAAGATAGCCTTGTTCTCGTTAGAGACATCAATCTTCATTACTGCAAAGACAACCCACTGAGCGTTCTGCTCAGGTGTGTCAAAGTTGACAATGGGAGCGGATTTGTAGAATTTGGTGTTGCCCTGTACCCAGCCCTTGTATCTGGCGTACTGAATCAGCGAGCCGAACATTGAGTCATCACTGCCCATATTGTGGCCGTGAAGAATCACATTCTTGCTGCCCACGCCCTCGGTGCATCTGTAATCAAGGAAGATGCTGCCAAAGTCGGAGTATTCTTTTTTGTAGTTTTTGTAAAGATAGAACTGAGACTGGTCGCTGTCACCCTTGTGGAAAAGCACAGGGTAGTCAATCTTGGTTTGGTCAAGCTTTACCCAACCTATAATCTCGTTGTTTATCTTTTTAAGTCCCTCCCAGTTTTTCACAGGGACTTCGTCGGCAGTTGCAACCACATTACCCTGTGCGTCGGTCTGTGTGGTGGGAACTTCATAGAAGATGTTCTGAATATCCGTCATAACCGACTGGTTTTTCATAGGGTCGATAACATAGAAGTTAAGCAACAGATATGCACCTGTAAGGAATACTATGACTGCTGCAATGACCACCCACTTGGACACAAGTGTCCTTGTGCTGTCACCCTTCATAGGAATAATGCTGTGTAATAACCGTTTGAATTTTTTTGGCTTCTCCTCATCGGGGGAGTCCTCTGCACAAGGCTCCTCATCTTCTGCTACAGTGGGGAGCTTCTCTATTTCTTCTTCTGATGCAACTGCAGGGATAACCACTGTGTCCAGCTCGCTTTGAGGCGCCTCCTGCTTCATCTGCATCACAGGGACTTCCTCAGTGGGCTCGTCCTTCTTCGGCTTTTTTGCAAAGAGAGCGGAAAGGAAGTTAACCTTTGCAGGCTTTTGCTCAGAGAGCACATATCCGTCGGGACACTCGGTGAACGCCCTGTCAAATATATCCTTTGCACAACTCACTGCATCACACAGATAGTCTGTAAGGTTTCCGCCCACAAGGCTTATACGGGGCAGAGCCAGTATCTTTTTGTTTCTGAAGATAAAGCAGTATGCAGGGTATCCTCCCTGAAGATTATCCAGAGTATATACCTTGATGTGGGGATACAGACGGGATTTACCGTCCTTGGAAACCTCTGATTGCGGAAGCTCCTTCTCAAGCCTTGCTATAAGAGGAGTGAACAGATAGCGGAAGGATGAGCTGTCCTCTGTGTCCAGAGCATTCACATAAATGTAAAACTCGGGGGGATTATCAGCAGACAGGCTGTCCACAAGGTCTGCTTTTATCTTTCTGGGATTATAGTCAATTTCGGTTTTGTAAAGCACACGGACAGAGACCTTCTCGTTCAGTGCCTTTACAACAGACCGAAGATTATGGTTGAGAAAGGAAATTTCTTCTGCACTTGAGCGTACGGAATATAGTTCAGTTCTCATAAAAATTCCTCCAAAACATAGTTAAACGATGAATTAGTCAGACTGTCTTAATTCGGTGATTTTAACATTCTCTACTGCTTCGTCAATAAGCTCGTACAGGTGAGCATCCTCCTCAGCGTAGCGGACAAACTTGAGCACAGGTCGTGTCCTTGGATGCTTGGGAGTAAACACTGTACAGCAATCCTCAAAGGGCTCGATGGAAATGTCGAAGGTATCAATCTTCCTTGATATCTGCACAATCTCCTCCTTATCCATACCGATAAGCGGTCTGAACACAGGCATATCTGCGGCATCATCTGTGCAGGCGATAGCTGATATAGTCTGGCTTGCAACCTGACCCAGACTCTCGCCTGTAATCAGTGCAGAGCAATCGTATTTCTGTGCAATAATAGAGGATATCTTCATCATCATTCGTCTCATAATGATAGTGAACAGCTCCTCGTCACATTCGTCTTTGATACGCTCCTGAATTTTTGTGAAGGGGACGGTTATCATTGTGATAGGTCCTGCGTATCTGCATACCTTCCTCAGCAGTCTCTGTACCTTATCCTCTGCACGCTCTGAGGTGTAGGGAGGGCTTGCAAAGTGAATTGCAGTGAGGCTGACACCGCGTTTTGCCAGCATATATGCGGCAACAGGGGAGTCGATGCCTCCGCTGATAAGGATAGCGGCGTTGCCGCCTGTGCCGACGGGGATACCGCCTGCACCCTTGAGAGACCCTGCGTGGATATATGCGCCGAAGTCACGGACTTCTACAATAACCTTTACATCAGGATTGTGAACATCAACTGACAGATGAGGGAATTTCTCAAGAAGAAGACCGCCTACCTCACGGCAAATTTCGGGGGATTTAAGAGGGAACTTCTTGTCAGAGCGTTTTGCCTCAACCTTGAAGGTGGAGGCTGTGCTCAGTGCATCCTCAAGATAATCGGGTGCCTGCTCAAAGATAGACTCCATTGTCTTTTCACATACACAGGCACGGCAGAAGCTGACGATGCCGAACACTCTGGAGATACGGTCGCAGACCTCATCCATATCAATATCGTCGGATTTGGGAGTTACATATATAGTAGACTGAGCAATGGAAACCTTGAAGTATCCAAGGCCGTAGAGTGTGCTCTTGATGTTCTTTTTCAGTGCATCCTCAAAGGAGAATCTGTTGAGACCCTTCAGGGCAATCTCGCCCAATTTAATAAGTATAATTTCTTTCATATATATCTTTACCTTCTGGCTAAATTTTCTATACCGTTTGTTATTCCTTCTATAAGTGCATCGCAGTCATCCGTGGTGTTGTGCTTTGAAAAGCTTACGCGGATTGCACTGTCGGCAGTATCGGCGTCAAGTCCCAGTGCAGAGAGCACATGGCTTTTACCGCCCTTGGAGCAGGCACTTCCGCTGGATACATACACACCCATGGATGCAAGGTGATGGAGCATAGTCTCGCTCCGAATTCCCTTGACTGAGAAGTTCAGTATATAGGGAGTGGAATTATCAGGGGAATTAAAGGTTATATCCTCAATGTGAGAGAGCTTTTGAATTGTATAATCCTTGAGAGCTTTTACTGTATCACTGCTCTTTGCAATGTCAAGCTCCTGTACCGCCACACCCAATGCGCCGATAAGAGGCAGTGCTTCAGTACCGGGACGAAGCTTCTTCTCCTGCTTTCCGCCAAAATTTCGGGGAAGAATCCTGACACCCTTCTTTATGTACAGAGCACCCACACCCTTTGGGGCGTGAATCTTGTGGCCTGACAGAGTCAGCATATCAACACAGAGCCTTGATACCTTGACCTCGGTTTTGCCTGCCGCCTGCACTGCGTCTGTGTGTATGAGCACCTTGGGATTCTTCCGCTTTGCACCCAGTGCGATTTCGCGGATGGGATTTATTGCACCTGTCTCGTTATTGATAAGCATAACGGACACAAGGATAGTCTTGCTGTCTACAGCATCCACAACCTGCTGAGCATTGATGCTGCCTGTTTGGTCGGGCTTTATGAATACAACCTCAAAGCCTTGTTTTTGAAGTTCCAGCATAGATTCGTACACAGAGCTGTGCTCAAATGCCGAGGTGATTATTCTGTTGCCTGCACGCTTGTGAGCATTCACTGCACCGAATATAGCAAGGTTGTTTGCTTCAGTACCCCCTGATGTAAAGTAAACCTCTGCACTGTCAGCACCGATAAGCTTTGCAACAGTCTGTCGGGCAGACTCAAGCTCCTGAGATGCCGCAAAACCCATAGAGTGCAGGGAGGAGGGGTTAGCGTAATTTGTACGCATAAGCTGAAGCGCCTTTTGAGCCGATGCCTCAGACACACAGGTGGTAGCACTGTTATCAAGATAATGTTCTGTCATAATACCATTCCTACATATTTCTTCACCCTACATTATACAACAAAACTTCAAGAAAGAAAACAGTTATTTTTATCATATTCAAAGAATTTTTGGGAAATATAAAATCGGTGATATTTATGATGAAAAAAGAGGAGTATTCAAAGCTCGTCAAACAGAAATCCCCTAACAGTCCCGTAGTGACAAATTGTCTGAAGGCATTCCTCATCGGTGGATTTATCTGCCTTTTGGGACAGATTCTTACAAACCTGTATATATATCTGAACATTCCTGAAAAAGATGCAAAGACTCTGTGCTCGGTGTCCCTTGTGTTTTTAGGAGTTTTTCTGACGGTAGTAGGTGTGTATGACAACATTGCAAAGCACGCAGGTGCAGGCACCTTACTTCCAATCACAGGCTTTGCAAACTCCATCGCCTCCGCCGCTGTGGAGTTTCGCAGTGAGGGATTTATCCTGGGTGTAGGTGCAAAGCTGTTCTCCATCGCAGGCCCTGTCATCGCCTACGGCACCTTCGCCTCGGTGATTTACGGTTTTGTGTATTGGATATACACCCTGTTTGCAAAATAAAAAACGGCTGACTCATTTAGGTGCTGAGTCAGCCGTTTATGTGTCGGTTATTAATCCTTGTATAAGCTATCGATGTCGCAGTTTTTAACAGAACACTCATCCGTTACAGGGTCGTATTCTACAAGAGCATCGTACTTACCTGTGTATGTGTCGCCGTACTTATCTTTTACTGTGATCTTTCCTGTTACCTCATACTCGTTTTCTCCGCTTTTATTTACGAAGTAAGTAATCTGAGGTAAACCTTCAGTTTCGTAGCCTATAGCTATTTGTGCCATAATGTTGTACTTTACTTCTTCCTGTGCCATTGATTCCACTGATTTTGTTCCCGTGTTGCTACTGTTATCGCCGCAAGCGCACAGAGAAATACAGAACAGGATAACCATCGCTAAAGAGATAATTCTTTTCATTAATAAAACCTCACTTCATAGAATTATAACCAAACGGTTATATATTGTCATTATTATAACTCTTAGGTGTTATTATGTCAATACCAAATGGTTATATTTTAGAGGGGATGGTTATATGGATAATTATTATCCCAGACTCAAGGATTTGAGAGAAGATAACGACTATTCTCAAAAATTTGTTGCTGATTATCTACAAATGAAGCAACCTCAATATAGCAGATATGAAAGAGGTTTGAGGGATGTGCCCACAGATGTACTTATTCGGTTGGCAAAACTCTATAAAACATCTGTTGATTATTTGCTTGGACTTACCAATAATATAAATCCCTATGGAAAATAAAAGGCTTGCCGATGTTGAATCAGCAAGCCTTTGTGATTATTGTGTTGTGATTATCAGCCCAGAAGCTTTGCGATGAAAGCTGTCTCCTCGCGGGAGATTGTCTCGTCACAAGCAGCAACGGAGCAAACCAGCATAACAACATCAGCCTTAAGCTCAGGTGTCAGAGCATCAGCAAACTGGTCTGTCAGGTCTGCCATACGGCTGTCGTACATACCGATGTACTGGTCAATCTGGTCGTCAGAAAGCTCAAGCAGGTCCTTGAGGAACTTCTTCTCAATAGCAGAGAGCTTGCCGTCTGCAGCAATAGCAGCAAGAATGATGGAGGTCATCATAAAAACGCCCTTGTTGTCCTTGTCAACTGCCTGACAAGCAGGGAAAATCTTACCGATTGCGATTTTAGCAAAGCCGAGAAGCTCGTCATAATCCTTGTTAACCAGATTCTGGAGAGTATCGTTGAATGACATAGTGAATTACCCCTTAATATTTTTATTTGTCAATTTAACTGACTGAAATATAATAGCATATTATACAAATTGTGTCAATGAGAAAACAGGAAAATTGTAGAGAAAAATATGTTTTTGTCAGAGAATTGCCTGCTTTTGACGAAAAATAAAGGGACACGGCGTGTGCTGTGTCCCTTGTGCAGATATAATATCAATCTTTTGTTACATGAACATCCATCTGAGGATAGGGGATAGAGATGTTGTTTTTGTCGAAGGCTTCCTTGACGCCTTCCATAATGTCAAAGTTCACATCCCAGTAGTTCTCGCTCTTGCACCATACTCGTACAGTGTATGTAAGTGCGCTGTCACCATGCTGAGAGAGTCTTACAAAGGGTTCGGGGTCCTTGAGTGCCATGGGATGAGCGGCAATAACCTCTGCGATAACCTTCTTGGTTTTCTCGATGTCGCACTCGTAGCCTGTGCAGAAGGTCATATCCACACGGCGAAGCTCCTCAGAGGAGTAGTTCTCGATAACAGAGTTTGTCAGTGCGCCGTTGGGGATGGTGATGCGTTTGTTGTCACCTGTCAGGATAACTGTGTAAACAACAGAAATCTCCACAACAGTACCGCACTCGCCTGATGCTTCAATAAAGTCGCCAACCTTGAAGGGTTTGAACAGCAGAATCATAAGTCCCCCTGCAAAGTTAGACAGAGAGCCCTGCAACGCCAGACCGATTGCCACACCGCAGGAGGCAAGGATTGTGATGAATGATGTAGCAGGTACACCCAGAATCATTGCAACTGTGATGATAAGCACAAAGTAGAGCATAATGCTTGAGAAACTTCCCAGGAAGGAACGCAGGCTGTCATCCAGCTTGTCAAGCTTCTTGGAGGTTTTGATGAATTTAACAAACACCTTCACAAGCTTGATGCCTACAACGAGTACAACAATAGCTACAAGGAGCTTGATGCCCCAGGATGTAAGAAATTCTGTGCCGAATTTCAGCAGGTTAGTCCAGATTTCATTCCAGTTCATAAAATTTACATCTCCTTATTGAATAAGTTAATTATATTATAATGTATAGTTTTGTCTGTGGCAAGATATTTATCGCAACTCGTCGAGAATTATATACATATTTTCATCAGAATATTCTATCTCTGAGGAGAACATACGGCACAGTTCAATTTGCTCCTCAAGGGTGAATTCTTTGTTCTTTTCCCACAGCACAGCACCCATGGCCTTTATAATGTTATAACACAAAACAGCAAAGGCGGCTCTGTTGCCTGCCTGCTCCAAATCAGGGGCATTGGCAAGGTGTCTGTATATAAGGTAGTGGAGGAGCTGTTCATACTCTGTGTGCCTATCTCTCATATATATGTCAAAGTCTTTTATCCTTGCACTGTTGCCTTTAGCCTTTAACAGTAGTAGGAGGTCTGTCCAGCTCTCGTCAAGACGCTCAAGGGACAGGAGGATATCTGCCCATTGAGATGTGCTTTTCTCAGGGAGACTTGTGTTGCACAGGGAGAGAATATTCCGTACCCTTTCATCAAGGGGGAGGCTTCTGTTCTGCAAGGTAGCGAGTATTTTGTCGCGGAGGTCTATTATCTCGTCCTCACAATCGCTGTCGCCTTCATATGTTAATTGCACTATATCTTTCTTTGAAAGAATTATCCGTGCCGCCTCCTCACAGCAAAGCCCCAGCCCTGACTCCACTCTGTCGGGAAGCTCGTTGTGAAATCTGGGATGCTGTGCACAGATTTCACACAGGTAACCTTCCCCTGCTTGTGTTATAATATCGCACAGGTTTTTATTGTTGAGGAACGGACACCGTTCGTCACTCAACAGGATAAAGTGGGGGACATCACCTGTAAAATCTATATTTTGTCTCAGCCTTTCTCCGAGGATGCCGTCGTATTCTCTGTAAAGTGCGGCGGTGTCCTCATCAATATCTATCTCCCAGCCGATACAGCAGTTGTGTTTGCAATTGTCGGCAATGCATTTGAAGTCTTTATAATAATCAGGGTATACCTGTAGCATGGGGGAAGTCTCCTTGTGTTGCAAAGTTTACATTATAGTGGTATAATTATAGCTCAATCCGAGTCTGCGTGCAAGGTTTGGCTCCCTCATTGAGGGAGCTCAGTCTGCAGAAAAAGCCCTTGCCTCCCTCTGATGAGGGAGGTGTATTTCGGCATTGCCGAAAGACGGAGGGAGAGAAAACTCAGAATCTATAGGAACTTTCTACTACCCCTCAGTCACCTTTGGTGACAACTTTCCTTGCAGGAACGGCAATCCCTCTGTCTGCTTTGCAGACATCTCCCTTAACAAGGGAGTTTCCTGACAAGGGGAGCCGCGAATTGTACTTTATCGACAAGCTAGGCTCCCTCATTGAGGGAGCTGGATTTTTGCGTAGCAAAAAGACTGAGGGAGTTCACTTCTTCATTATTCACTTTTCACTCTTCACTTGATATTTACTCCCTTCGTCATTGGCTTTCAGCCAATGCCACTTTCCTCAAAGAGGGAAGGCTCTTTGGACCGTGGGGACGCCGGTCCCTACAAAAAGAGGAAAGCTACATTGTAGGGGCGACCACTAAAAGGTGACATTTATTGGGAATCCTGCACATAGTATAATTGCAGAAAAGCCTTGATTTTATCGGCTTGATAAAATTTTAAAAAACTATTGACTACTTGAAAATCTTATGATACAATGATTCTACCTCGGAAAAGGGGTTATTTTTTTGTGCCCTTTTTGAGGGAGGCTGGAATATTCCGAAAAAACACGGGAGGTGCCGTTACAATGAGAGTGAAAATTGTTCTAGCATGCACAGAGTGCAAACAGCGTAACTACAACACAATGAAGAACAAGAAGAACGATCCCGACAGACTTGAGATGAACAAGTACTGCAGATTCTGCCGTAAGCATACTCTGCACAGGGAAACAAAGTAATCACGGAGGAAAGTATGGCTGACAAGAAAAAGACAAATGTTTTTGTGAAGCTGTTCAAATATCTTCGTGAGTGCATTGGTGAGCTCAAGAAGATCACTTGGCCTACAGTTTCTCAGACTACAAAGAACTTCGGTATAGTGCTCCTTGTTATTCTGGTTGCAGGCGTTCTTATCTTCGCACTTGATCAGGGCCTTTACGCTCTGCTCGGTCTTGTAATGAACGTCAGCGGCAGCTGATTGTCCGAGACTCTTACTTAACTTTTTAGAATTCTGAAAGGATGAAGTTAACTGTGTCGGGCGAAGCAAGATGGTATGTAGTACACACTTATTCAGGCTACGAGAACAAAGTCGCATCTAACCTGATGACTACTGTCGAGAACCGCAACCTGCAGGATATGATCCTTGAGGTAAAGGTTCCTACAGAGACAGTTACGGAGATTAAACCTCCGACTGCTGCTGAGGTCAAAAGACTTGGCGATGAGGCTAAGAGCAAAACTGTTGAGGTTGAGCGCAAGCTTTTCCCCGGTTATGTTTTCGTAAAAATGATTTACACCGATGAGACCTGGTATGTAGTCCGCAACATCCGCGGTTGTACAGGCTTTGTCGGTCCCTCATCTGAACCTGTTCCTCTTACAGAGGCAGAGGTTTACAGAATGGGAGTAGAGACCCGCGTTGTTGAGGTTTCTTACAAAGTCGGCGATATGGTTCGCGTTATCGACGGTCCTCTGGAGGACTTCGTCGGTGTAGTAGACGAGCTGAATGTCGAGAAAAATTATGTCCGCGTTCTGGTATCTATGTTCGGACGCGAGACACCGGTTGAGCTTGAACTTAATCAGGCTGAACTGCTTACAGATTAATTTCGGAATGAACAGTAAAATACTGTTTATCTGAGGGACAGTAGCAATGTCCCTTGTGGGAGGAGCATAATACTTTACAGTGCTCCGCCATCAACCACGAATTTTGGAGGTGCAACAAGCTATGGCTCAGAAGGTAATCGGCTTTATTAAGCTTCAGATTCCTGCCGGAAAGGCTACTCCGGCTCCCCCCGTAGGACCGGCTCTCGGTCAGCACGGCGTTAACATCGTTGCGTTCACAAAGGAATTTAACGAGCGCACAAAGAACGACATCGGTATGCTTATCCCTGTCGTTATCACCGTTTATGCAGACAGATCTTTCTCCTTTATCACAAAGACTCCCCCTGCAGCGGTACTTATCAAGAAGGCTTGCGGTATTGACAAGGCTTCCGGTGTTCCTAACAAGAACAAGGTTGCAAAGATTTCCAGCGAGCAGATCAGAAAGATTGCTGAGACAAAAATGCCCGACTTAAACGCTGCATCCATCGAGGCTGCTATGAGCATGATCGCAGGTACAGCACGCAGCATGGGCGTTACTGTTGAAGACTGATTCGTTTGCTAATTTATCCGGGTGGGAGGAAAAATCCGCTTAACCACCTAACAATGGAGGAAATATTCTTATGAAACACGGTAAGAAGTATGTCGATAGCGCAAAGCTCATCGACAGAAGCAAATTATATGATACAGACGAGGCACTTGACCTTTGCGTAAAGGCTTCTACTGCAAAGTTCGACGAGACAGTAGAGCTTCATGTTAAGCTGGGTGTTGACTCCCGTCACGCTGACCAGCAGGTTCGTGGTGCTATCGTTCTCCCCAACGGTACTGGTAAGAATGTTCGCGTTCTTGCTATCTGTAAGGGCGACAACGAGAAGCTTGCTCAGGAGGCAGGCGCAGACTATGTAGGTGCAGAGGATATGACTCAGAGAATTCAGTCCGAGGGCTGGATGGACTTTGATGTTCTTATCACTACTCCCGATTGCATGGGTCTGGTTGGCCGTCTCGGTAAGATCCTCGGTCCCCGTGGTCTTATGCCTAACCCCAAGGCTGGTACAGTTACAACTGATATCGCTAAGGCTATTCAGGAGGCTAAGGCTGGTAAGATTGAGTACCGTCTTGACAAGACAAACATCATCCACTGCCCCATCGGCAAGGTTTCCTTCGGTAAGGAGAAGCTCCAGCAGAACCTGGAGACTCTTATGGAGGCAATCGTTAAGGCTAAGCCTGCTGCTGCAAAGGGTCAGTACATCCGCTCCTGTGCTGTAGCTTCTACAATGGGTCCCAGCGTAAAGCTCAACCCCAACAAGTTCACAGCAGTTTCCAACAACGGCTAATTTTAATTAGTCACGGAGCAAACTTTTTTCTCAGTTATTTGGCGGTTTTCCGCACAAATATATAAATCGCTGTTCTAAAGACAGCAGGTTCGGCTACAGCCGTATAATGGACTACCTGTCCGCCTGCCGAGGAAGAAGCATTTACAATGGGTCTAATCCCTTATTTGTAATCAACGCCTCTTCCTTAATGGAAGAGGCTTCCTTTTTTATGAACTGCGTTATCATTTTAACGGAGGTGAATATCATTGCCCAGTGCTAAGATTTTAGAGCAGAAGCAGCAGCTCGTTGCTGAACTTACCGAAAGA
Source organism: Ruminococcus sp. (assembly GCA_017473775.1). GTDB lineage: Bacteria > Bacillota > Clostridia > Oscillospirales > Acutalibacteraceae > Ruminococcoides. The sequence continues at coordinate 1,676 of JAFUJH010000053.1, read as the reverse complement.
ATCAAGAACTCCTGCACAGGTCTTCTGGTTACTTACGAAGGTATCAATGTTGCTGACGACACAAAGCTCAGAAAAGATCTGCGTGAGGCCGGCGTTCAGTACACAGTTATCAAGAACACACTGCTTCACAGAGCATTCGCAGAGACAGGTCTGACTGATCTGGATCAGCACCTTGCAGGTACAACTGCAATCGCTACCAGTGATGATGACTATGTTGCTGCAGCAAGAATCCTTTGCGGATTCGCAGAAAAGTCCAAGAAGGGCTTCGAGGTTAAAGGCGGCTACATGGATGGCGAGGTTATCTCTATGGATAAAATCGTTGAGCTGTCCAAGCTTCCCACAAGAGATGTTCTTCTTGCAAATGTTCTCGGTGCATTCCAGGCACCCATCGCAAGCTTCGCCCGTGCTGTACAGGCTATTGTTGACAAGGGCGGCGTAGAGGCATGCGCACCTGCTGAGGACGCAGCTCCCGCAGCAGAGACAGCAGAGGCTCCTGCAGAGGAAGCTCCTGCAACAGAGGCAGCAGAATAATCTGCTCCACTATATTAAATTTATAAAATAAACTAATTATTATTGGAGGTTACTACAATGTCAGAGAAGATTACTTCTATCATTGAAACACTTAAGGGCCTCACAGTTCTCGAGCTTTCTGAGCTTGTACACGCTGTTGAGGATGAGTTCGGCGTATCCGCTGCTGCTGCAGTTGCAGTTGCAGGTCCCGCTACAGCAGCTGCTGCAGAGGAAGAGAAGACAGAGTTCGATGTAGTTCTTAAGTCTGCAGGCGCAAACAAGATTGCTGTTATCAAGGCTGTTCGTGAGGCTACAGGTCTCGGTCTTAAGGAAGCTAAGGAAGTTGTTGACAACGCTCCTAAGGCTCTCAAAGAGGGTATCTCTAAGGATGACGCTGAGGCTCTCAAGGCTAAGCTCGAAGAGGCTGGCGCAGAGGTTGAGCTTAAGTAATTTAGCTTTACATCACCTTGCAATTATGCAAACACAGACAGGACGGATTTTTTCCGTCCTGTTTTTTATGCTTTGCAGAGAGTGAGGGCGCCTTTGGGTCAAAGTGCATTTTTTACCAGAAAAGTGTCATATTTTACCAGAATAGTTTATTTGTGAAAAAATTTTGTTATTATAAAATTAAGGGAATGAGCATACTGTTCGGATACTTTTGTATCCTGTGAATTCGGTTACATAGGATCACTCAATAATTCCCCTGAGTTTGATTCTTGTTTCATTATTATCCTAAGCGAAGATGCAGGCTTTTTTAGCCTGCATCTTTGCTTTATAATGAAATTATTAACATATTTCCTGCTCCAATGTGTCAAACTCAGGTGTTGAGAAGAACTCACCCAAGGTTATGTCCAAACCGTCGCAGAATTTTTTTATAGTCAGGATGGAAACATCTCTTCGGTTTTTGTCCATCATACTGTAGGCAGTAGACGGAGTCACACCTGATATATTGGCTAATTCGTTAATTTTGATATTTCTGTCTTTGCATAATTGCATAAACCTTTCTGCTACAACATCCTTTACGCTCATAATATCACGTATAATAAAAACCATCTCGAAAGGGGTGGTTTTTATTATTTCTCCTTCCTTCAAAAGATTGTTTCGCAGGAGTAGCTACCTGCGTTATAATCAGTACAAGCACTGTGGATTTGTATCTATTGAATTAC
>JAFUJH010000052.1 GCA_017473775.1 Ruminococcus sp. | reverse complement strand
CATTTGTAACACACAAGCTGTGGGTGTTCGAGAGCAAAAGCTGGAAGGGTAGCATACTCCTTAAGGAGTTGGGTTCCTTTGTAGGCTCAAGGCTCCTCACAGGTGTGCTTGAGTGGTTCGGTGTACCTCTGCTGATGCTCATTGGTCTTGACCAGCCTATCCTCGGAATTGAGGGTATGCTTGCAAAAATCCTCATCAGCGTAATCGTAGTTATCCTTAACTACATCCTCAGCAAGCTTCTTGTATTCAAAAATAAAAAGAAATAAATATACCATATAAAAAACCGATGTGATTTTTTAAGTCACATCGGTGTGACTGTAGAAAAAGTCCGTGCTTCCCTCTGACGAGGAAATTCCCCTATTAGGGGAAATGTCTGCGAAGCAGACAAAAGGGTTGCCGTCTTCGCAGAAGAGGTGGATTTTGCCGAAGGCAAAATACGGAGGGAGAGAAAACGCAGATATAATGCAATTTTTTAACTACCCCTCAGTCACCTACGGTGACAGCTCCCCTGACAAGGGGAGCCACGATTTATACTTTATCGACAAGCTGAGCCACACCTTTATTTGGGTGTGGCTGTTACTTTTTTGATAAAAACCGTAAACTACAAGAGATTATAGACAAGCATTTTTGTATTTGATATAATAAAAATATGCGGACAATAATAATTATAAACGGCAGTGCTGAGTAAATGTCAGGTAACTGTCTGTTGAGTCGGGACAATGAATATGGATGTTTTGTATTCTGATAAAAATTTAATAATCTGTGTAAAGCCTGTGGGAGTTGACAGCGAAGCAGGGCTTCCTGAGCTTATAAAGTCAGAGTTTGGGGGCGAGGTGTATACTGTGCACAGGCTTGATATGAATGTGGGCGGAGTTATGGTGTATGCACGGAACAAGCAGACCGCCGCCGCACTTTCAAAGTCTGTTGCACAGGGGGATATGATAAAGGAGTATGTGGCTTGTGTGGAGGGCATCCCTCCCAAGTCAGGTGTCCTTGAGGACTTGCTGTTTAAGGATTCGCGGAAGAATAAGGTTTTTGCAGTGAAAAGAATGCGTAAAGGCGTTAAAACGGCAAAGCTTGAGTATGTCAGACTTAATGACTCAGACCCGTCACTTGTTCGTATACGCCTTCACACGGGCAGGAGTCATCAGATACGGGTACAGTTTGCAAGCAGAGGTTATCCCCTTGTGGGAGACCATAAGTACGGCTCAAAAAGCGAGCAGAAGTCCCCACTGCTTTATTCGAGCAAAATTACATTCCCCTATAAAGGAGAGGTTGTCTCCTTTGAGTCCTTGCCCTTATGGGCTGCAGAATAATTGATTAGTCACAATTAACGCCTGAAGCGGTGTGTTTATCGCTTCAGGTGCTTTTATGCAGACTCACCTTGGCGACACAGCAGCGGAATAGCCCGTAAGCCCGAAAACCACTTGCTTTTTGCTTGATTTTTTTGAATATGAGTGTGCTGTATGCTACACTGAAAATGTGTATACCCTGATGTAAACTGCAGATAAAATCTGTGTTTTAATAAGCGTGAGAACAGTACAAAACACCTGTTATTGTAGGAATAATGATATTTAAGCAACATACCGGCATCACTTTCCGAGAGGTGTCAGCTTTGTTAATATAGAAAACATTGCTAAAATACTAAGGGTATGTGTATACAGAAAATATGAAAAATTCAAAAAAATATGAAAAAGCTATTGACAATCAGGGGACATAGTGATAATATTCTTTTCATAAAAATTTAATATACTAAAAGCTGTGACGAAGAATGGTCAAGGTGATAAAACATCTCAGAGAGCCGATGGTCGGTGCAAATCGGTATGAAAAAGTCTTGTCCTCTCCCTTCCGAGCCGGAGACCTGAAGCATAGGTGAGTAGGGTGTCCCGAGTATGCTGCGTCAGTGCATAGGAGTTGTTCGACTTCGAACTATAAAGGCGTCGACGAAGACGGAAGCTGCAACGATTTTTTCAGAGAGTCGGGGATGGTGCGAACCCGATAAATGACTGTGGATTTTCCTATCCCTTCTGAGCCGGAAGCCCCAAAGGTTCAAACACCCAGTAGGCGTTTCCCGTGTATGCTGCGTCAGTGCATAGAAGTTGTCAGACTTCGAAGAGGTGGCAGATTCTTATATCTGCAATTTGAGTGGTACCGCGAGTGTATAATTTCGATTTCACCCGTCTCAAAGCAAAAGCTTTGAGGCGGTTTTTATTTTGCCTTAAAGCGAATACCTACGCATAAACTTATAAGTAAGAAAGGCGGAATAAATATGCTATCCCTTGATAAAGTTTTTAACGCACAGACAGTGCTGAAGAATATCATCAGAGAGACTAATGTGGTCAGGGCATACGGCATTGCTCCTCAGTGCGAGCTGTATCTGAAGCCCGAAAATCTACAGATTACAGGCTCCTTTAAGGTGCGTGGCTCTGCTTACAAAATCGCAATGCTTTCTGACGAGGAAAAGGCAAGGGGAGTTATCGCCTGCTCAGCAGGCAACCACGCTCAGGGCGTAGCGCTTGCCGCAACCAAGAACGGAATCAGCTCCCTCATATGTTTGCCTGACTCCGCTCCCATATCCAAGGTCGAGGCTACCAAGGGTTACGGTGCACAGGTTTGTCTGGTGGAAGGATGCTATGACGATGCATATCAGAAGGCACTTGAGTTAAAGGATAAAGAGGGCTATACCTTTGTACATCCCTTTGATGATGAAAATGTCATTGCAGGTCAGGGTACAATCGCCCTTGAGGTTTTAGGTGAGCTTGATGATATCGATGCCATTGTTGTTCCTGTAGGAGGAGGCGGACTTATCTCGGGCATTGCATATACCGCCAAGCAGATAAGACCCTCCGTCAAGGTGTATGGAGTCCAGATGGCAGGTGCTCCAAGTATGTACAACTCTGTCAAGGATGGCAGTATTCAGTGCCTTGACTCTGTGTCCACTATCGCAGATGGCATTGCCGTTAAGCAGCCGGGAGAAAACACCTACCAGTTTGTCAAAGAATATGTGGACGAGATAGCCCTTGTCAGCGACGACGAGGTTGCATCAGCAATCCTTGCTCTTATAGAGAAGCAGAAGATGATTGCAGAGGGTGCAGGTGCCGCAGCGGTAGCGGCTGTAATGTTCAACAAGTTTGATTTACAGGGCAAGCGTGTGGTTGCTATTGTATCAGGCGGCAACATTGATGTTACAAGCCTGTCCCGTGTTATCGACCGAGGACTCCTTAACTCAGGACGCTCCTCAAGCCTGCTCATTGAGCTTATCGATAAGCCCGGCCAGCTGAAGGACATCTCCCGTATTATTGCCGACTTAGGCGGCAATGTAACAGGTGTTCATTACGAAAAGGGCAACACCGAAAGCGTAAACGGATGTTTCCTGAGAATAGAAATGGAAACAAGAGATTATGACCATGTAAATATGATAACAAAAGCCTTACGGGACCAGGGCTTCAAGCTGGTCTGATATGAAAGGAGTCAAAGATATGAGCACAAAAGTAACAACAGATAAAGCACCCCAGGCAATCGGCCCTTACTCACAGGCAGTGGTAACAGGCAACCTTGTATTCACATCAGGACAGATTCCCCTGAATCCCGAGACAGCAGAGCTTGAGGGAGAGACAATAGCCGAGCAGACTCACAGAGTATGCAAAAACTTAGACGCAGTGCTGACTGCCGCAGGAAGCTCCCTGACAAAGGCGGTCAAGACAGTTTGCTTTTTAAGCGATATTGCAGATTTCGCAGCTTTTAACGAAGTATATGCACAGTATTTTACCAATAAGCCTGCCCGTTCCTGTGTGGCAGTTAAGGACCTGCCCAAGGGTGCCTTGGTTGAGGTCGAGGTCATAGCAGAAAAGGAGTAATGATTATGATGGATTCAAGTAAATACCGAGTGGGATACTTCCCCGTAGATAAAAAGTATAATAAATGGGTAGAAAAAGACCATATCGAGAAGCCCCCTGTTTGGTGCTCTGTTGATATGCGTGACGGTAACCAGAGTCTGGTTATCCCTATGAGTTTAGAGGAAAAGCTTGAATATTACAAAATGCTCCTTGAAGTAGGCTTCAAGGAAATCGAGGTTGGATTCCCTGCGGCTTCTGAAACCGAGTATGAATTCCTCCGTACACTTATTGACAACCATATGATTCCCGAGGATGTAACTGTACAGGTGCTCACCCAGTGCCGCGAGCATATCATCCGCAAGACCTTTGATGCTTGCAAGGGTGCTCCCAGTGCAATTATCCACTTATACAATTCCGTCAGCGTTGCGCAGCGTGAGCAGGTGTTCAAAAAGTCCAAGGAAGAAATCAAGAAGATTGCCGTAGACGGTGCAAAGCTTGTCAAGAAGCTTGCCGCCGAGTACGAGGGTAACTTCCGCTTTGAGTATTCTCCCGAGTCCTTCACAGGCACAGAGCCTGAATATGCATTGGAAGTTTGTAACGCAGTGCTTGATGTGCTGGAGCCTTCAGCAGATAATAATGTAATAATAAACCTGCCTGTAACAGTAGAGATGAGCCTGCCTCATGTCTACGCCTCACAGGTAGAGTATATGAGTGAAAACTTAAAGTACAGAGAGTTTGTGACCCTCTCTCTCCATCCTCATAACGACAGAGGTACAGGCGTTGCAGATACAGAGCTTGCACTGCTTGCAGGTGCAGACAGAGTGGAGGGTACACTCTTCGGCAACGGCGAGAGAACAGGTAATGTTGACATAATCACCCTTGCAATGAATATGTACTCCCATGGTGTTGACCCCGGACTTGACCTTTCTGATATGAATGCTCTGGTGGAGAAGTACGAGCGTTGCACCCGTATGCATGTGTATGAGCGTGCTCCCTATGCAGGTGCACTGGTGTTTGCCGCTTTCTCAGGCTCACATCAGGATGCTATTGCAAAGGGTATGAAATACAGAAGCAAAATGGGGCTTCACCAGTGGAATGTTCCCTACATTCCCATTGACCCCAAGGATATCGGCAGAACATATGACGCTGATGTTATTCGTGTCAACTCCCAGTCGGGCAAGGGCGGTATCGGCTATCTGCTGGAGCAGACCTTCGGCTATAACCTGCCTGCAAAGATGAGAGAGCACTTCAGCTATATGTGCAAGGATATATCCGACCACGAGCACAGAGAGCTGAAGCCCGACGAGATACTGAACATCTTCTGCGAAAATTATCTCAACATCCCCGGTGCAATCAGTGTTACCGACTACGATTTTGAGTGTGAAAATGACACCTTCAAAATTGACATTACATTCAAGAAGGACGGAGCAGAGACCGAGCTTTCTGCAGAGGGCAACGGCTCACTGAGTGCTATCAACAATGCACTCAAGGCATATACAGGCGAGCAGTACACTCTGCAGGTGTTCACACAGCACAGTATGCAGGGGGAGGGCTCCCGAAGCGTGGCTGTATCCTACATAGGACTTGAGCGTGAAAATGGCGAGATGTTCTGGGGTGCAGGAAGTAGCACCGATGTTATCAAGGCAAGTACCAGAGCACTCCTCAGTGCTTTCCACAATATGACCAAGGGAGGTAAATAAAATGGGCATGACAATGACACAGAAAATCCTTGCGGCTCACGCAGGACTTGATAATGTAGTGGCAGGACAGCTCATAAGCGCAAAGCTTGATATAGTCCTCGGCAACGATATCACTACCCCTGTGGCAGTAAACGAGTTCAAAAAAGCAGGATTTACAAATGTATTTGACAAGGATAAGGTGGCAATCGTCCTTGACCACTTTGTTCCCAATAAGGATATCAAGGCGGCTGAGCAGTCTAAGACCTGCCGTGAGTTTGCCTGCTCACACTGCGTAAGTCATTTTTACGATGTTGGCAAAATGGGTATTGAGCACGCACTGCTTCCTGAGCAGGGTGTTGTCACTGCAGGCGACTGCATCATCGGTGCAGACAGCCACACCTGTACCTATGGTGCACTGGGTGCCTTCTCTACAGGTGTAGGCTCTACAGATATGGCGGCAGGTATGGCAACAGGTATGGCTTGGTTCAAGGTGCCCTCTGCTATTAAATTTAATCTGACAGGTAAGCTTGCAGAGAATACAAGCGGAAAGGATGTCATCCTCACCATCATCGGTATGATTGGCGTTGACGGTGCTCTGTACAAGAGTATGGAATTCACAGGCGAAGGTGTAAAAAACCTGTCTATGGACGACCGTCTTTGTATATGTAATATGGCAATCGAGGCAGGTGCTAAGAACGGAATCTTCCCCGTTGATGAGGTTACAATGGAGTATCTTCAGGGCAGAAGCGAGCGTACACCCGTAGTGTACGAGGCTGATGAGGACGCAGAATACGAGAAGGTAATTGATATAGATTTAAGTGCAATTGTTCCCACAGTTGCCTGTCCTCATCTTCCTGAGAATACACATCCTGCATCACAGCTTCACCATATCAAAATTGATCAGGTGGTAATCGGCTCCTGCACAAACGGCAGAATGGAAGATATGGAAGCCGCTTATAACATTTTAAAGGGCAAGAAGATTGCCGACGGCATCCGTTGTATTATTATCCCCGGCACAATGCAGATTTTAAGGGATTGTGTAGAGCGAGGCTATTACACCGCATTCATTGATGCAGGTGCTGTTGTTTCTACTCCTACCTGCGGTCCTTGCCTTGGCGGATATATGGGTATCCTTGCCGCAGGTGAGCGTTGCATTGCTACTACTAACCGTAACTTTGTAGGCAGAATGGGTCACATTGACAGCGAGGTTTACCTTGCTTCTCCCCACACTGCCGCCGCAAGTGCGCTGACAGGTTATATCACTGAATACAAGGAGGCGTAATGATGAACACACAAGGCAAAGTTTTCAAATATCCCGATAATGTTGATACCGATGTTATCATTCCTGCCCGTTACCTGAACACTCCTGATGCACAGGAACTTGCTCTCCACTGTATGGAGGATATCGACACAGAATTTGTGAAGAAGGTGCAGACAGGCGATGTGATGGTTGCAGGATGGAACTTTGGTTGCGGCTCCTCCCGTGAGCACGCTCCTCTGGTTATCAAGACCTGCGGCACCGGCTGTGTTATTGCAAAGAGCTTTGCACGAATTTTCTATCGCAATGCTATCAATATCGGTCTGCCTATTCTGGAATGTGAGCAGGCTGCAGAGGAAATCAGTGCCGACGACGAGGTCAAGGTTGACTTTGATACAGGTATCATCACAGACATTACTACAGGCAAGGAGTACAAGGCTCAGCCCTTTCCCGAGTTTATCCAGAATATTATCAGAAGCGGCGGACTCCTCAAATCCCTGAAAGAAGGCGAAAATAATGGTTAAGAATATCGCAGTTATCCGCGGTGACGGTATCGGCCCCGAGATAGTAAACCAAGCAATCCGAGTTCTCGATAAGATTGCTGAGCTTTACGGTCATACCTTCAACTACACAGATGTTGATATGGGCGGCTGTGCTATTGATAAATACGGCGACCCTCTGCCTGAGTCAGAACTTAAAAAGTGTACCGATTCCGACAGCGTACTCTTAGGTGCAGTAGGCGGAGACAAATGGAACGATGTACCGGGTCATATGCGACCTGAGAAGGGCTTGCTTCGACTCAGAGCAGGTATGGGAGTTTACTCCAACAACCGCCCTGCAAAAATCTGGCCACAGCTAGCAGACGCTTCTCCCTTGAAGAAATCAATCGTTGACCAAGGTATCGACTTTATAATTGTCCGCGAGCTTATCGGCGGAATCTACTTCGGCGAGCATAAGACCGAGGATATTGACGGCAAACCCACAGCAACAGATATACTCACATATAACACAGAGGAAATTGAGCGTATCGGCAGAATCGGCTTTGAAACCGCACGCAAAAGAGGCAAGCGTCTCTGCTCTGTAGAAAAGAGCAATGTGCTTGACTCAAGCCGTCTGTGGAAGAAGGTAATGCACAAGTTGGCTTCGGAATACCCCGATGTAGAGCTTTCTGATATGCTGGTTGATAACTGTGCAATGCAGATTGTGAAGAATCCTGCACAGTTTGATGTGGTTGTTACCGAGAATATGTTTGGTGACATCCTCTCTGACGAGGCATCAATGATTACAGGCTCTATCGGTATGATTCCCTCGTCAAGTCTCGGTGCTACTACCTGCGGACTGTACGAGCCAATCCACGGCTCTGCACCTGATATTGCAGGCAAGGATGTGGCAAATCCCATCGGCACTATTCTCTCTGCGGCTATGATGCTCCGCTTCAGCTTTGATATGGCTGATGAAGCAGACGCTATCGAAAATGCAGTTTCAGCTTATCTTGACAAGGGCTACCGTACAGCCGATATTATGAGCGAAGGTATGACTCAGGTGGGCTGCAGCAAGTGCGGAGATATAATTCTGGAGTGCCTTATAAAGGAGTGATTGTATGAAGCTTACAGGTGCAGATATACTTGTAAGAACCTTAATTGAACAAGGCTGTGATACTGTTTTCGGTTATCCCGGAGGACAGATTCTGAATGTATATGACAGCCTTTATAAATATCAGGACGAAATAAACCATATCCTGACAGCACATGAGCAGGGCGCGGCTCACGCCGCCGACGGTTACGCACGCACTACGGGTAAGGTGGGTGTTGTGATTTCCACCTCAGGTCCCGGTGCTACCAACCTTGTCACAGGAATTGCAACCGCGTACCTTGATTCAATTCCTGTGGTTGCAATCTGCGGCAATGTTCCCACAACACAGATTGGCTCCGACAGCTTTCAGGAGATTGACATCACAGGTGTTACCCTGCCAATTACAAAACACAACTACTTTGTAGGCTCGGTGGAGGAGCTGGCTGACACAATCCGCAATGCCTTCACCCTTGCAAAGTCCGGCAGACCCGGCCCTGTACTCATTGATGTTCCCAAGGACATCCAGATTGCAACCTGCGAATACGAGCCTCAGCCTGCGGCAAAGGCAGAGGAGTCTTACGCGGCTAAGGATATCCGCATTGATGAGGCGGCGCATTATATAAATGCCAGCGAAAGACCTTTCATCTACTTCGGCGGCGGTATGATTACTGCAAATGCTCAGGAGGAGATGCTCAGCCTTGCAGACAAAATTGATGCTCCCATAGGTTGCAGTCTTATGGGACTCTCGGGTATCCCCACTGACCATCCCAGATTCCTTGGTATGCAGGGTATGCACGGACACTATGCCTCCTCCATGGCAATGCACAACGCAGACCTTATTCTTTCACTGGGTGTACGATTCAATGACCGTGTAACAGGCAACCGTGCAAAGTTTGCAACAGGTGCGAAGATTATCCATATAGATGTAGACGGCTCAGAGCTGTCAAAGACAGTCAATGCTGTGTGCGGACTCAGAGGCGATGTGAAGCTGACACTTCAGAAGCTTCTGCCCAAAATTGCTGAAAGCAAAAAGCCTCAGTGGAGCAAGAAAATAGAAGCTCTCAGACAGGAGGAGGTTGACTTCCTTGACAACCGCGAGAGCCTTACTCCCCGCAGAGCTATCCTGACTCTTAATAAGCACTTAGGCAGTAACACTGCTGTATGTACCGATGTAGGTCAGCATCAGATGTGGTCAGCACAGAACCTGTCCTTTAAAACTCCCAGACGCTTTGTTACAAGCGGCGGCTTGGGTACAATGGGATTCGGTATGGGTGCATCCTTAGGTGCGGCGTTCGGTACAAAGGAGAGGAGTGTTCTCGTCACAGGTGACGGAAGCTTCGGTATGTGCCTGCAGGAGCTGGCTACCGCTGTTACATATAACATTCCCGTTGTCATCCTCATAATGAACAACGGTGTTCTGGGTATGGTACGACAGTGGCAGACCTTGTTTTTTGATAAGCACTATTCCAACACCGTGCTCAATCGAAAAACCGATTTTGCCTCATTGGCTCGGGCGTTTGGTGCAGATGGCGAGGCTGTTTCCACAGTAGAGGAGCTGGACAAAGCCCTCGCAACAGCTTTTGAGCACGAAGGTCCCTATGTTATCGATTGTGCTATCGACAAGGACGAGTTTGTTCTGCCTATGCTTCCTCCGGGCGGCAGTATGGACGATATAATTGTAAAGGTAGGTGACTGATATGAACAGATATACCGTGGCTGTGCTTGTACGCAATCAGTTCGGTGTGCTGAACAGGGTTACAAGTATGTTCAGACGCCGTCAGTTCAATATCAGTGCACTGACCGTAAGCGAGACAGAAACCAGTGAGTATTCACGAATTACCGTTGTGTTCAGCGGTGAAGAAGGAGCAAAGCAGCAACTTATAAATCAGCTTTACAAGCTCCCCGATGTTTGCTCTATCAAGGAGTTCAACGCAGACAATTCCATAAACTGTGAGCTTCTGCTCATTAAAATGGAGAACAGCACAGACTCCCGTGATGAAATCCGCAGTGCCGCCGATGCCTTCGGTGCAGTAATTGTTGATTACTCAAAGGACTCGATTACATTGCGTCTTACAGACGATTCAAGAAAGATTGATGATTTTATAAACCTGATGCGTGACTACACTATTCTGGAAATCTGCCGTACAGGCAGTGTGTCCTTAGAGAAGGGCAGTACAACCATCCGTCAGACAATAAACTTTTAACATATTATTTTTTAGAAAGAGGTAATTATTATGGCAAGAATTTTTTATCAGCAGGATTGTAATCTTCAGAAGCTTGCAGGCAAGACAGTTGCTATCATCGGCTATGGCTCACAGGGTCATGCTCACGCACTTAACCTGAAGGAGAGCGGTGTTGATGTAATCGTAGGTCTGTATGAGGGCTCCAAGAGCTGGGCAAAGGCTGAGGCTCAGGGTCTCAAGGTTATGACATCAGCAGATGCTGCAAAGGCAGCCGACCTGATTATGATTCTTATTAACGACGAGAAGCAGGCAAAGCTCTACAAAGAGAGCATCGAGCCCAACCTTACAGAGGGCAAGACTCTTGCATTTGCACACGGCTTCAACATTCACTACGGCTGTATCAAGCCTCCCAAGAATGTAAATGTAATTATGATTGCTCCCAAGGGCCCCGGTCACACTGTTCGTTCAGAGTATCAGGCAGGCAAGGGTGTTCCCTGTCTTGTAGCAGTTGAGCAGGATGCAACAGGCGATGCACTTGAGATTGGTCTTGCATATGCACTGGGCATCGGCGGTGCCCGTGCAGGCGTGCTTGAGACTACCTTCCGCACAGAGACAGAGACCGACCTGTTCGGTGAGCAGGCTGTACTTTGCGGCGGTGTTACAGCTCTGATGCAGGCTGGTTACGAGACTCTGGTTGAGGCAGGATACGACCCCAGAAACGCATACTTCGAGTGCATCCACGAGATGAAGCTTATCGTTGACCTTATCTATCAGAGCGGCTTTGCAGGTATGCGCTACTCTGTTTCCAATACTGCTGAGTACGGCGACTATGTTACAGGTCCCAAGATTATCACAGAAGAGACCAAGAAGGCTATGAAGAAGGTCCTCAAGGATATTCAGGACGGTACATTTGCTAAGGAGTTCCTCCTTGATATGTCTGACGCAGGCTCTCAGGTACACTTCAATGCTATGAGAAAAATTGCTGCTGAGCACCCCTCTGAGATTGTAGGTGCAGACATCCGTAAGCTCTACAGCTGGAGTGACGAGGATAAGCTTATCAACAACTGATAAGGAGTGAATTTTATGTCAAAGGAAAATGTTGTGAACGGCGTGCAGAATGCACCCCATCGTTCACTTTTCCACGCTCTGGGACTTACCACAGAGGAGCAGTCAAGACCTCTCATCGGTATTGTAAGCTCCTACAACGAAATCGTCCCGGGACATATGAATATAGATAAAATTGTAGATGCTGTTAAAATGGGCGTTGCAATGGCAGGCGGAACACCTATCGTGTTCCCTGCTATTGCAGTCTGCGACGGCATTGCAATGGGTCACACAGGAATGAAGTATTCCCTTGTTACCCGTGATTTGATTGCTGACTCTACTGAGGCTATGGCGCTTGCACACGGATTTGACGGACTTGTAATGGTGCCAAACTGTGACAAGAATGTTCCCGGACTTCTGATGGCGGCGGCAAGGGTTAATGTGCCCACCGTGTTTGTAAGCGGCGGACCTATGCTTGCAGGTAAGGTTGACGGCAGAAAAACCAGCCTGTCCAGTATGTTTGAGGCAGTAGGCTCCTACAGCGCCGGCAAGCTGTCAGAGGAGAAGCTCCTTGAGTATGAATGTAAGACCTGTCCTACCTGCGGCTCCTGCTCAGGTATGTACACTGCAAACTCTATGAACTGTCTGACAGAGGCTCTCGGTATGGGACTCAGAGGCAACGGCACAATTCCTGCTGTATACTCACGCAGAATAGAGCTTGCAAAGCATGCAGGTATGGCGGTTATGGAGATGCTCAGAAAGGATATCCGTCCCCGTGATATTATGACAAAAAAAGCTTTGATGAATGCTCTCACAGTAGATATGGCACTGGGCTGCTCCACTAACTCTATGCTTCATCTGCCTGCCATTGCTCACGAATGCGGTGTGGAGCTTAACTTAGATATTGCAAACGAAATCAGTGCAAAGACCCCCAACCTGTGCCATCTTGCACCTGCAGGCAGAACATATATGGAGGACCTTGAGGAGGCAGGCGGCGTGTATGCCGTTATGAACGAGCTGAACAAGAAGGGGCTACTCAACACAGATTGTATGACCGTTACAGGTAAGACTATCGGCGAAAATATAAAAGACTGTGTAAACCTCAACCCCGAGGTTATCCGTCCCATAGATAACCCCTACAGCACCACAGGCGGTATTGCTGTGCTTAAGGGCAACCTTGCACCGCAGGGCAGTGTTGTAAAGCGTTCTGCTGTATCAGAGAAGATGCTTGTTTTTGAAGGCGTTGCCAAGGTGTTCGACTCAGAGGAGGACGCTCAGAGTGCAATCAATGCAGGCAAGATAGTTGCAGGCGATATAGTTGTTATCCGCTACGAAGGTCCCAAGGGCGGTCCCGGTATGCGAGAAATGCTTAATCCCACCTCCTCTATTATGGGAATGGGTCTGGGAGAGAGCGTTGCGCTTATCACCGACGGCAGATTCTCGGGTGCAACAAGAGGTGCCTGTGTAGGTCATGTTACTCCTGAGGCTGCATCAGGCGGTATGATAGGTGTTGTTGAAGACGGCGACATTATCAGCATCAACATCCCTGAGAATACAATCGAGCTTAAAGTGGACGAGGCGGTTCTTTCGGAGCGTATGAAGAACTTTGTTCCCAAGCAAAAGCCCCTGTCAGGCTACCTCAGACGCTATGCCGCTATGGTTTCAGGCGGTGCACAGGGTGCAATTCTGAACTGATATGGAAACTTTGAAAATCAGACTCGAAACCCTGTGTGTGTTCAGAGAGCTTCTGAAGGACGCAGTTATATCCTCTTTACTTAAATATCTTGAAGTGCCCACAAACTCAGCCTATGCTGAGTTTGTGGCGGCTTTGTATAAAGCCAATGGCGGTAATATAAGCGAGCACATACGCGAGATTTGCGAGAATAGCGAGAATGTGTATGTGAAAACTGCAGGCAAGGGAGAAAAATCTCCCGACCATTTGTTTGCGGCACTTTCAGAGGAGCTGAAAACTCTGCAGGAGGTGGCAGACCTTACTGCAGAGAAGCTTCGTGAGCCTTTGGATTACACAGGCTTTTTGCCCCAGTTCGTTACATCGGAAATCAGCCTTTCCGATATTTATCTGCACAGAGCAGAGAATATCGGTAAATTCGGCTACGGCATTTATGCAAAGAATAAAATGTTCTATGTGGATGCTCAGGGTGCAATTGCCCCTGTTCGTAATCCTGACAAAACCCAACTTTCTCAGCTTATAGACTACGAGCGTGAGAGACAGGTCATCATAGATAATACCAGAGCCTTGCTTGAGGGCAAGCCTGCCGCAAATATTCTCCTTACAGGCGATGCAGGTACAGGTAAATCCTCCACTGTCAAGGCTGTGGCAAATGCTCTGTGGGAGGAAGGATTGCGTATCGTTGAGGTAAGAAAAGACCAGCTTCGGGCAATTCCTGAGCTTTTGGACGAGCTTTCCTCAAATCCCCTGAAGTTTGTTGTGTTTATTGATGACTTATCCTTCCTCAAGGATGACGATAACTTCAATGCACTCAAGGCTGTGCTGGAGGGTTCGGTAACAGCAAAATCCGGCAATGTTGTCATCTATGCCACAAGCAACCGACGACATATAATCAAAGAGAAATTCTCTGACCGTGAGGGTGATGACATTCACCGCGACGATACCGTACAGGAGCTTGTGTCGTTATCTGAGAGGTTTGGAATTCATCTGCATTTCAGCAAGCCAAACAAGGATACCTTCCTACATATTGTCCGTTATCTGGCTCAGGAGAATAATATCGAAATGGACACAGCTGAGCTTGAGATGCTGGCAGAGCGGTATGCTCTGGAACGCGGAGGCAGGTCTGCACGACTTGCCCGCCAGTTCATAGACGGCTTGCTTTCAAGGAGCTGATACGGATGTATTTTGAAGATATAAGTCTTGGTATGACAGTGGATATTGCCCCTGCTGTTATTGAGAAAGACAGGATGATTGACTTTGCCTTGCTGTATGATAATGTACCCCTGCACACTGACGAGGAGTATGCAAAGACAACCCCCTTCGGCAGATTGATTGCTCCCGGGGTTATGTCTTTTATGGCAGTATGGGCAAAGTACCTTGAGGCGGACTTCTTTGCATCGGAGCTTCTTGCAGGCAAATCCACAAAGATAGAATGGATAAAACCTGTATTTGCTGAAGATGTGCTCACAGGCAAGGCAACCGTCACAAAAATGATTAAAAGAAATCCCAGGAACGGCTTGGTGGAAATTACCATAGATGCCTATAACCAGAACGGGGAACTGGTGCTTACAGATATAACCGAGGCAATCGTCAAGTGCAGACCCGCAGAGCAGGTGTAAGACTATGACTAAAAAAGAAACCCTGAAGCGTTATGTGCTGTTTATACTCTGCCTGTTCTTTATGGGGATGGGCGTAGCACTGACAAAGCACGGAGAGTTGGGAGTATCTCCTATCTCCTCCGTTGCCAATGTTCTGAGTATAAAATTCACCGTTCTGTCCTTCGGCACATGGCTCACCGTTACAAACTGCCTGTTGCTTTTAGGGCAGGTAATATTGCTCAGGAGACGCTTTAAGCTCAGACAGCTTCTGCAGATTCCCTTGTCATTTTTGTTCGGATATTTTACCGACTTAGGGCTGTACCTTGCAGGCTTTATTCCAAACGACAGCTACATTGCACAGCTTCTGCTTGTCATAGGCGGAGTACTTGTGTTGGGTTTTGGTATTACACTGGGGGTTATCGCCGATGTTATCCTCAATTCCGGCGAAGCCTTCGTCAAGGCTCTGGCAGATGTACTGCACAAAGAGTTTTCAAATGTGAAGATTGCCTTTGATGTGTCGTGGGTGGCGTTGTCCGTAGTTCTTTCTCTGCTGTTCTTTGACGGTTCTTTAGTGGGAACACGGGAGGGCACGGTTATATCTGCAGTGTGCACAGGCTTTGCCGTCAAGCTGTGGCTCAGACTTCTTAAAAATCCCATAACAGAATTTCTTAAAAATTAGTTTTTACAAATATAGTAAAAAAGTCTTGACTTTATTGCTTTACTTTGTTAAAATACATACATTAAATGCGTTTGAGCAGGAATAAGTAGGCTTTGGTGTACCCTTCAGAGAGTTGCCGTCTGGTGCGAGGCAACAGGGAAGCCTTAGGTGAATACCTCCTGCGAGCAGTGCACCGAACAACGCTGTGCTTTAAGTAGGCTGCAACGGGAGTTCCCGTCACAGAACAAGGGTGTTACACGCACTCTCAAAGGCCGCAATCGTGAGAAAGCGGTAAACTGAGGTGGTACCACGGGAATTTTCTCGTCCTCTGTATTCTAAACAGAATACGGAGGGCGTGTTTTTTTACCGCAAAATCGGTTTACCTCTGTATTCCCTACCAAAAAGGAGGAAAAACACATGACAAATGCACAGCTTTACACCATCATCGCACTTGGTGTATACGCAGTAGCAATGGCATTGATTGGCTGTATCAGCTACGGCAAATCAAAAACCCTTGACGGTTTCCTTATCGGCGGCAGAAATATCGGCGCATGGGTAACCGCCTTTGCTTACGGAACTACATACTTTTCCGCTGTAGTGTTCGTTGGTTACGCAGGACAGCACGGTTGGAACATCGGACTCGGTGCTGTTTGGATAGGTATCGGTAACGCTGTTCTAGGCTGTCTTATTTCTTGGTTTTTATTTGCAAACCGCACAAGAAAAATGACAAAGAAGCTTGAAGCAAAGACCATGCCCGAGTATTTTGAGAAAAGATACGGCTCAAAGGGTATGAAGATTTTTGCGGCAATCATCATCTTTGTATTCCTTGTTCCTTATTCAGCCGCTGTTTACAAGGGTCTCGGCTCACTTTTCAGCGCAGTTTTCCCAGGTGTTGAGACATGGGTATGGATGCTTATAATTGCTTGCCTCACAGCAGTTTACCTTGTAGCAGGCGGTTATGTAGCTACAGCTTACACCGACCTTGTTCAGGGTATCATTATGATTGTAGGTGTTGTATGCCTTATCGTTGCAGTTCTCGGTCACGAGAATGTAGGCGGTCTCTCAGGTCTTATTGAAAATCTGAGCAACTTCCAGTCCCTGCCCGATGACCCCAACCCCACAACAGGTGCACAGCTTACAAGCATCTTTGGCGGCTCTTCCTTCAAGTTCCTCTGTGTCAACATTATGCTGACAAGCTTCGGTACATGGGGACTTCCCCAGATGATTGGCAAGTTCTATGCAATCAAGGATACTGCTGCTATCAAGCGCGGTACAATCATCTCTACAGCATTCTGTCTCATAATCGGTTGCGGTGCATACCTTATCGGAAGCACTTCCAGACTTATCCTTGAGGGACAGCTTCCCGAGGGCGGTATTGACTCCGTAATTCCTGCTGTTTTGATGGAGGTTCTTGGTAACGATACACTGGGTATTGTTCTTCTGGCTGTTATTATGATTCTGCTTCTTTCTGCATCTATGTCAACTCTGGAGGCTGTTGTTCTCACATCTGCATCTGCAGTTGCTGTTGACCTTATCCCCACTATCAGAAAGAAGGAAACAAAGCCTGAGACACAGATGCTCCTCACCAGAATTCTCTGCCTCGTGTTTGTTGCTTGTTCCTTTATCTTTGCAACTCAGAACATTCCCATTATCGTAAGCCTGATGTCCTTCTCCTGGGGCGTAGTTTCAGGTTGCTTCATCGGTCCCTACATCTGGGGTCTGTTCTCCAAGAAGATTACAAAGATTGGTGCATATGCAGGTATGATTTCAGGACTTCTTACCGTTGGTATTGCAACCCTTGTTATTACTCTGACCTCTGACTTCTCTGCAGCTGCAGCCAAGTCTCCTGAGATGGGCGTTGCAGCAATGGCTGTTTCTTTGGTTGTTGTTCCTGTTGTAAGCGCATTTACAAAGAACAAGGACACCAAGAGAGTGGACGAGATTTTTGCTTGCTATAATGAAGAATAATATTTCCTCATATATATAAAGCACAGAGCCCTTCTGTAAACACAGAGGGGCTCATTTTTGTGTAAAAAATTATCGCATTAAGGAAAAAACAATTGACAAATAAAATTTATTGCAGTAAAATATTAACCATCATATAAACAAAAGCGTTTGAGCGGAAATTAGTACCCGTTACCTTGTATTTTCAGAGAGCTGCAGTCAGGTGCAATGCAGTAATACAACCTCGGCGAATTCACTCCGTTAGCTGCAAGCTGAAGGCGTATGCTGCGTAGGCATTGTCGGGTTCGACCGTTACATCGTGAAGGTGTGCTTGCACCTTTTGAGACTCTTTTCGTGAGGAAGGAGTAAAGCAGAGTGGTACCGCGATTTTTCGCCCCTGTATATGCAGGGGCGATTTTTGTTTTTCTCTGCATTTTTCAGTACCCGTCATCCCGTAGGAGGGATGTATAATTAATTTTTGCGGTCAATGGCCGCGGTTTGGAGGAACCAAAAATGAAAAAGTTTTTAGCAATCCTTATGGTAGCAGTGCTCAGCATCACTATGTGCCTGTCACTTACCGCTTGTGACGGCGGCGACACCTACACAGTAGGTATCTGCCAGCTTATGGAGCACGACTCCCTTGACCAGGCAACACAGGGCTTTATTGATGCTCTCAATGAGGCAATGACAGCTGCAGGCAAGACAGTTGACATCGACACTCAGGTAGCAGGCGATGCAACCCTCTGTCCTACAGTTATCAACACTTTCACAGCTAAGAAGGTAGACCTTATTATGGCTAACGCAACTCCTGCACTTCTGGCAGCTGCTAACGCTACAACAGAGATTCCTGTTCTCGGTACATCCGTAACTGATTACGATGATACTTTCTCAGGCAACATTCCTGCTAATGTAACAGGTACTTCTGATGCAGTTCCCTTTGACGAGCAGGCTCAGATGATGATTGACACTCTTTCTCTTGTTGCAGGCGATCAGGTAGGTGTTATCTACTGCACAAACGAATCCAACTCTCTTGTTCAGTACGAGGCAGTTAAGGCTCTCTTTGAGGCTGAGGGTATCGTAGTTAAGGCATACACCTTCTCTGAGACAACAGAGCTTCAGGCGCTGACCACATCCGCCGCATCTGAGTGTAAGGCAATCTATGTTCCTTCTGACAATACAGTTGCTCAGAACGATACAATCGTTGGCAATATCTGCACAGACAAGAAGGTTCCCGTATTCACAAGCTACGGCGGTGCAATCTGCTACGCAAGCCTTGCAATCGACTACTACGAGCTTGGTGTAGAAACAGGCAAGATGGCAGCTGAGATTCTCCTTGGCAACAAGACAACTGCTGACTACGAGGTTATGACTCTCACTCCCACAGTTGTTTACAACGAGGACCTGTGCGCAACTCTCGGTATTACAGTTCCCGAGAACTAATTAAATTCTTCAGAAATTACGAGTTTTAACTTATGGCTTTTTTATACGCTTTACCCGGTGCTGTTGCAGAGGGTCTTATCTGGGGATTGATGGCAATCGGTGTCTATATATCCTATAAAATTCTTGATATTGCCGACCTTTCTGTTGACGGCACTATATGCACAGGCGGCTGTGTCTGTGCAGTTCTCATCACAAACGGTGTCCCTGCGTGGATAAGCATTATTATTGCTTTCATAGCCGGTGCTGTTGCAGGCACAGTGACAGGGCTTCTTCACACTGCTCTGGGAATACCCTCTATTTTGGCAGGTATTCTCACACAGCTGAGCCTGTATTCCGTGAACCTTGCAATCCTTGGCGGTAAATCCCTTATTTCCTTTGTGGGCAGTCAGCATCCGCTGATGCTCAGCATGAGTAATAACCCCCTCGCAATTGTTGTTGCAGGCATTATGATTGCAGTTGTTGTCATTGTGCTCTGGCTGTTCTTCTATACCGAGGTGGGACTTACCCTCAAGTCTACAGGCGATAACCCTCATATGAGCCGTGCTCAGGGTATCAATGTAAACTTCAACAAGGTGCTCGGCCTTGCAATCTCCAACGGTATCGTTGCACTTTCAGGCTCACTCCTTGCACAGTACAAGGGCTCAGCCAACATCAATGACGGACGCGGCGCTATTGTTATCGGACTTGCGGCTATCTTCATCGGACTTTCTGTTTCCACAAAGATTAAACCCAACCTTGTTGTAAGCCTCATCGGCGTTGTATGCGGCGGTGTTGTGTACTTTATCATCTACAACTTCGTTGTTATTATGGGACTCAAGACCGACTACCTGAAGATGCTGTCTGCAATTATCGTTGCACTGTTCCTTGCGGTGCCTTACCTGAAGAGTAAGTACTTTACAAAGCAGAAGCCTCAGGCTATTTCTGCTGACATCAATGCAGGAGGTGACGCAAATGCTTAAAATCACCAACCTGCAGAAGACATTTAACCCCGGTACTGTCAATGCAAAGATGGCATTGTGCGGCCTTGACCTGACTCTCAGGGACGGAGACTTCGTTACCGTTATCGGCGGCAACGGAGCAGGCAAGTCCACACTCCTCAACGCAATCGCAGGCGTATGGACTCCCGATTACGGCACAATTGAGATTGACGGCGTAGATGTTACAAATATGCCTGAGTACAAGCGTGCCAAGTTTTTAGGCAGAGTATTTCAGGACCCTATGATGGGCACAGCTCCCGATATGGAAATTGCAGAGAATCTGTCCATTGCCGCACGCCGCGGTACTAAGCGTAAGCTGGTGTGGGGTATCAAAAAGGCAGAGCGAGAGAGCTATGTAAAGCTCCTTGAGACATTGGAGCTGGGACTTGAGACAAGACTCTCCAGCAAGGTCGGACTGCTCTCAGGCGGACAGCGTCAGGCTGTCACCCTGCTTATGGCAACCCTCAGACGCCCGAAGCTTCTGCTTCTTGACGAGCACACAGCGGCACTTGACCCCAAGACAGCCGCCAAGGTGCTGGAGCTTACCGACAAGCTGGTAAACGAGAATCACCTGACAACTCTGATGATTACCCACAATATGAAGGACGCAATTGCTCACGGCAACCGTCTCATTATGATGAATGAGGGTAAGGTTATCCTTGATGTTGAGGGAGAGCAGAAGAAAAACCTCACCGTTGAGGACCTGATGAATCTCTTTGTTAAGGAAAGCGGCAAGGAATTCACCAACGACAGAGCAATTCTCTCCTAACGGATAATAAAACAAATAAACAAATCGAAACGGCATCCCGTGCACTGTGCATCAGGATGCCGTTTTTGTGTTATATAAGCTGTGATTTATTCTACCTTGGGGAGTTTTGCTCTGTAGGCGGCGAGTTCTTCGTCGGTGGGGATATAGTCGCTCATTTTGCCTTCGTGGAATTTTTCATAAGCTACCATATCGAAGTAACCTGTACCTGTAAGTCCAAAGACGATGGTCTTTTCCTCACCTGTTTCCTTGCATTTGAGTGCCTCGTCAATGGCAACGCGGATAGCGTGGGAGCTTTCCGGTGCGGGCAGGATTCCCTCCACTCTTGCAAAGTATTCTGCCGCCTCAAATACATCCGTCTGCTTAACGCTTGTTGCCTCCATAAGTCCCTGGTGATAAAGCTCGGAAAGAGTGGAGCTCATACCGTGGTATCTGAGTCCGCCGGCGTGGTTTGCCGAGGGGATGAAGCCGCTACCCAGAGTGTACATCTTGGCAAGGGGACAAACCATACCTGTGTCGCAGAAGTCGTAGGCGTAAACACCTCTTGTAAAGCTGGGGCAGGAGGCAGGCTCAACTGCGATTATGCGGTAGTCTGCTTCGCCTCTCAGCTTTTCGCCCATAAAGGGTGCGATAAGACCGCCCAGATTGCTTCCGCCGCCTGCACATCCGATGATGATATCGGGCTTGATGTTGTATTTATCAAGAGCGGCTTTGGTCTCCAGACCGATAACCGACTGGTGCAGAAGTACCTGATTGAGAACGCTTCCCAGTACATAGCGGTAGCCCTCGCTTGTGACAGCTTTTTCAACTGCCTCGGAAATTGCACAGCCAAGGCTTCCTGTTGTGTCGGGGTGTTCTAAGAGAATCTTCTTGCCAACCTCAGTCTCCATAGAGGGGGAGGGAGTGACCGACGCACCGTAGGTGCGCATAACCTCACGCCTGAAGGGCTTTTGCTCATAGGAACATTTTACCATATACACCTTGCAGTCCAGTCCGAAGTATGAGCAAGCCATAGAAAGTGCTGTGCCCCACTGACCTGCTCCTGTCTCAGTAGTTACACCCTTGAGGCCCTGCTTCTTGGCATAGTATGCCTGAGCAATGGCAGAGTTCAGCTTGTGAGAGCCTGAGGTGTTGTTACCTTCAAACTTGTAGTATATTTTTGCGGGAGTTCCCAGCTTTTCCTCAAGACAGTAAGCTCTGACAAGGGGAGAGGGACGGTACATTTTATAGAAATCGCGGATTTCCTCGGGAATTTCAAAGTAAGGGGTAGTGTCGTCAAGCTCCTGAGCAATAAGCTCGTCGCAGAATACCCCTGCAAGCTCCTGTGCGGTCATAGGCTTGCCGTTTGCAGGGTTGAGAAGTGGTGCAGGTTTTTTCTGCATATCTGCACGCAGATTATACCAAGACTTGGGCATCTCTGTTTCTTCAAGATAAATTTTATAAGGGATTTTTTCGGTTTTCATATTAATTACCTCTTGTAAATAAATTTAATTTGTAATGGGTTTTATCAGGTGTCATTCTTAGTAACGCCATCGCTTTGTTAGTATCATCATATTACCTCCGTAAAAAAAGAAAAACTCCTCTGACTTATATATTCAGTCAAAGGAGTTTATAAAACAAAATCGCCCCTGACAGAAATATAACTTATCTATCAAGGACGAATAATCTGAAATATTATCCGCGGTGCCACCTTGGATTCACGGGTCTTGCTCCCGTGCACTTAGCAGGATACCAACATATCCCCGGCAACTAACATATGCCAACATGTTGCAGAATACTTTGGAAGTGTAAACTCCCATTTGACTGCACCCTCAGCGGTCCATTTGACAACTTGTTTCTTACCTGACTCTCAGCACCACAGGTTCTCTGTAAAGGCATCATTGCCGTTATCTCCGCCTCAACGGTTTAGTGTATTAAATTTTGATTGAAGTATATCACCATGATATGCACTTGTCAATAGTTTTTTCTCAAAAAAATAATTTTTCTATATTTTTTTCGATTACCTATTGACAAGGTAGGTAATTAGTGGTAAAATGCAATCACCTACTAAAAAGGTGTGTAAAAGAAGGCGTTATTATGAAATTACTTTTTGGAAAGCTCCTGAGAGCAAACTTTCGTTTCGGACGAATGTGAGGGAATAATATATTAGAAATATTATCATAAAACCCATCATATTCTTATAACGAAAGGAACTAATTATTATGTCAGATTATAAATTTGAAACCTTACAGCTTCATGTAGGTCAGGAGTCTCCTGACCCCGCTACCGACGCACGCGCAGTGCCCATTTATGCAACCACCTCTTATGTTTTCCACGATTCAGCTCACGCAGCTGCCCGCTTCGGACTTGCAGACGCAGGCAATATTTACGGCAGACTGACAAACTCCACACAGGATGTTTTTGAAAAGCGTATTGCTGCTCTGGAAGGCGGCGTTGCAGCTCTGGCACTTGCCTCTGGTGCTGCGGCTATCACCTATACTCTGCAGGCTCTGGCTCAGAACGGCGGCCACATTGTAGCACAGAAAAGCATCTACGGCGGAAGCTACAATCTTTTGGCTCACACTCTGCCGAACTTCGGCATTACCGCAACCTTTGTGGACATTCATAACCTGGCTGAGGTTGAAGCGGCTATTGAGGACGATACAAGGGCAATTTACATTGAAACCCTCGGTAATCCCAACAGCGATATTCCCGATATTGACGCTGTGGCTGAGCTTGCACATAAGTACGGACTGCCCTTGGTTGTAGATAATACCTTCGGTACTCCCTACCTTATCCGTCCTATTGAGCACGGCGCAGATATTGTTGTTCATTCCGCAACCAAGTTTATCGGCGGTCACGGAACAACCCTCGGCGGTGTTATTGTTGATTCAGGCAAGTTCGATTGGGCAGCAAGCGGAAAGTACCCTGCTGTAGCCGAACCGAACCCCAGCTACCACGGCGTTTCCTTTACAAAGGCAGTAGGACCTGCCGCCTTTGTAACCTACATCCGTGCGGTGCTCCTGCGTGACACAGGCGCTTGCATTTCACCCTTTGCGGCATTCCTGCTTTTACAGGGTGTGGAGACTCTTTCTCTCAGACTTGAGCGCCACGCTCAGAACACAAAGAAGGTAGTAGAATTTCTGAGTAATCATCCTCAGGTAGAAAAGGTAAACCACCCCTCGTTGCCTGACCACCCTGATTATAAGCTTTACAATGAATATTTCCCGAATGGCGGTGCTTCTATCTTCACCTTTGAAATCAAGGGCGGTGTGCAGGAGGCACACAAGTTCATTGACAGCCTTGAGATTTTCTCTCTGCTTGCCAATGTTGCCGATGTAAAGAGCCTCGTCATCCACCCTGCAACCACTACTCACAGCCAGCTCAACGAAAACGAGCTTGCTGAGCAGAATATCAAGCCCAACACAATCCGTCTTTCTATCGGCACAGAGCATATCGACGATATCCTTGCCGACCTGCAAAAGGGCTTTGACGCGGTTAATCAGTAAAAGGAGACTTTCGTTATGTCTAATATATATACATCGGCGGCTCAGCTTATCGGAAAGACACCTCTGCTGGAGCTTACAAATATTGAAAAAAAGTATAACCTTGAGGCAAAAATCATAGCAAAGCTTGAGTATTTTAATCCTGCAGGCTCAGTCAAGGACAGAATTGCCAAGGCTATGATTGATGACGCAGAGGCTGACGGTAAGCTCACTCCCGATTCGGTAATCATTGAACCTACCTCGGGCAACACCGGCATAGGCCTTGCTTCTGTAGCCGCCGCAAGAGGATACAGAATTATCATCGTAATGCCCGAGACAATGTCAGTAGAGCGTCGTCAGCTTATGAAGGCATACGGAGCTGAGCTTGTGCTTACAGAGGGTGCCAAGGGAATGAAGGGCGCTATTGCAAAGGCAGAGGAACTGGCACAGGAAATCCCCAATAGCTTTATACCGAGTCAGTTTACAAATCCTGCCAATCCAAAGGCTCACATTGAAACCACAGGTCCCGAAATCTATGAGGACACAGACGGCAAGGTTGATATCTTCGTTGCAGGTGTAGGCACAGGCGGTACTGTCACCGGTGTGGGTGAATACCTGAAGTCCAAGAATCCCGATGTAAAGGTTGTGGCTGTTGAACCTGCTTCGTCACCTGTATTGTCACAGGGTGTTGCAGGTGCTCACAAAATTCAGGGAATAGGCGCAGGTTTTGTGCCCGATGTCCTTAACACAGAAATTTACGATGAAATAATCACCGTGGAAAACGAGGATGCTTTCAGCACAGGAAAGCTCATCGGTGCTACCGAGGGCGTGCTTGTGGGTATTTCCTCGGGGGCAGCGGTTTTCGCCGCAATAGAGCTTGCAAAGAGAGAAGAAAACCGAGGCAAGAATATAGTAGTTCTGCTTCCTGATACAGGAGACAGATATTTGTCTACACCCCTTTTCGCAGATTAAAAAAGCTCGTGCCATCTCCCTTATTAAGGGTGATTCCTCACAAGGGGAGCCGAGAGTGCAAACTTAACGACAAAATGAAACCGACATTTCCTTTATGGAGTGTCGGTTTTTTTAGTTCTGCCTTGATTTACCTACTTTATTTGTGGTATGATAAAACAAAGGTTTATCATAAGCCAAAGGAGAAATGTGTATGCTTATTTCAACAAGGGGTCGTTATGCTTTGCGGGTGCTTTTGGACCTGGCAGAGAATCAGACCGACGGATACATTCCTATGAAAACAGTGGCACAGCGACAGAATCTTTCTCTTAAATATATCGAGAGGATTATGCCTGTACTGTCAAAGAATGAATATGTAGTAGGTGTTCACGGCAAAGGCGGCGGATACCGCCTTGCAATGAAGCCTGAGAACTACAGGGTAGGAGATATACTGAGGCTTGCAGAGGGGGATTTGGCACCTGTTGCCTGTCTCGGATGCGATGCAAAAGACTGCGACAGAGCAGATATCTGTAAAACTCTTCCAATGTGGAGGGATTTCCATAATATGGTCAACGATTATTTTGACGGCATCACTCTGGCAGATTTGCTGTCATAATCCATTGGTTGTGATAAAATAGCGGTATATGGGCTCAGGAGGTGAGCTTTTGCTGTGATTATGAAAACGAAGCGATGCAATATCATAAGAGCACCGTTGTGCAGTGTGCTTTCCCTGTGGCTTATGTTGTCAGCCTTTGTGGGTGTATCAGCGGCAGGGTGTGAGTTTTCGCTTTCAGATGCACAGACAGGCGTAGGCAGACTCCTTACAGTATCTCTTGAGTGCGAAGGAGCATCAGATATTTGTGCCTTTGTGGCAGAGATAGAATATGATGCAACTGCCGTGGAGTATAAGTCGTCGAAGGTCACGGGTGAGGCCGCAGAACTCAGCATATATACAGCACAAGCAGGCAAGCTCAGGCTTGTGTATCTTTGCGAGGAGGGTGTGAATTGTATTGACAAAACTCCCCTCGTGGAGTTTACCTTCAAAGCCCTAAAAAGCGGAACTTGTCAGTTGTCCGCTGCGATACATCAGGTTATTGACAGCAGCTCCTCAGATGTTCAGGTCAACAGGAGTATACCTGCTGTTATAAGCATCAATGCATCAGATTCTGTAAAATCTGCATATAAGGGTAGTACAGATAATACACATGCAGACAAATCGGTGCAATCCGATATAGCAGACGCTTCAGATACAGAAAGCGGATTTGTATATGTCAGGGGCAAAGCCTTTAGCGTGGTGCTTATAGTGTCAGCAGTAGCGGCGGCACTCAGCGTTGTGTGTCTGGCGGCATTGTTTGCGTATAAACTTGGAGTGAGGCGTGCAGGTAAGAAGGAATAACCCATAATTTTATAATTAACAGTTGAAACCCGAATAGAGTAAATAAGAATAATTTATCAACGGCGTACGGATTACGCTATCTACAAAACATTAACATAGGATAAAAGGAGAAAACTATGAACATTAAAACAGAAAGACTTAATATAACAGAATTTACACTTGATATGGCAGAGGCGGTGCACCTCAATTCTCTTGACGAGGATAACCGTCGATTTGTACCCGACGAGGTGTTTGAAACAGTTGAGGACGCAAGAGATACAGTTGAGTTTCTTATGAGTGTCTACGAGAGCGGCGACGGCCCTCTTGTGTATCCCGTTTTGCTTCACGATAATACATACATCGGCTATGTGCAGGCTGTACCCTTTGAGGACGGCAAATGGGAGATAGGCTATCACATCGGCGAAGCCTTTACAAAGAAAGGCTATGCCACCGAGGCGGTCAGAGCCTTCTTGCCTGTGATTATGAAAAAGCTCGGCATCACCGAGATGATAGGTGTGTGCCTGGCGGATAACAAAGCCTCCGTTAAGGTTATGGAGCGTTGCGGTTTTGTTAAAACCTTTGAAGGTATGGGAAACTATCAGGGCGAAGACAGAGAAATCTGCAGATTTGTTTACTATATATCCCCGAAAGATGTTGTTACAAAATTCTTTGAGGACGGCTACACAAATCAGAACTACGATTTCATTATGACTTGTGTGTCTGATAAGTACATAGACCACAGTCCTGCAGGAGCAAGGAGTAATGCAGATGCAGTTGGAATTCTCAAGATTGTAGCAGGTCAGTTTTCGGATTTGAAGGTAACTGTGCTTGATGCTTTCGCTGAGGGCGATATGGTTGCTACCCGAGTCCTTTATGAGGGCGTACATACAGGTGAATGTATGGGTGTAGCCCCCACAGGAAAAACAATAACCTTTGAAGCATTAGAGAATTTCAAAGTTAAGAACGGCAGAATTGTCGAGTCATGGGGTTATTGGCCTGATAAAGAGATTGAAGCAAAGCTAAAACAAATTTGAGTGATGTAATGTAAATTACCAGGAATTCCTACCTGACTAAATGTGTGTAAAATAAAATCTGAATAAATCAGCTTGCATAGAAGGACGATGAAGCAAATCATCGTCCTTCTTTAATACGCATAATCAAGGAGATAGTGACATAGAGCATAGCGGAGTTTATATGATTATTATAAATCAGAGTTGACTGGTGGTAAGAAACAGAGGGGAGAGCCTTTATTAAAAGAACATACAGAGATTGATTATTGAAATTGGGTGTGTTATAATGTCTTATGTATAAACTGGGAAGAGCCTCTGCCTGATTGTGATTAAATAAGAAAACTACCGTGTGGCAATTAAAGCGGCCTTTGATTGTAATGAAAAGGCGATACATCTTGGAGGAAAAGCTGAAGTTCTTCCTATGAGCCGATTTGAAAGTTTTTGCCGTACTCGGAAGATTCGGCATGGTATTATCACCGTCGGTAAGGGTTCGGCTCAGAATGTATTCCATGAGATGATTAAATGTGGAATTACTGCTATCAGGAATTTCGCACCCTGTAAATTGTAAGTTTCCCATGACATACTTCTTCAGAACGAAAATTCAGTTCTTTCTTTAGCACATCTTAATGATCGATTATGTTATATAAAGTCAGGAGGATAAAAATGGATAACAAAATGTACCCCATAGTAGACAGTGTGGAAAATCTTCTGGAAGCAATAGCACGCACAAGAAAAGCACAGCAGATTTTTGCTACCTATACTCAGGAACAGGTTGACAGAATATTCTTAGCGGCCGCCTCTGCCGCAAACAAGGCAAGAATTTCGCTTGCAAAAATGGCTGTTGAAGAAACAGGCATGGGTATTGTTGAGGACAAGGTTATCAAGAACAACTATGCTGCCGAGTATATATACAATGCTTATAAGGGTACAAAGACCTGCGGTGTTATTGAAGAAGATAAAGCTTTCGGAATAAAGAAAATTGCTGAGCCTATTGGTGTAATTGCCGCTGTTATCCCCACAACAAATCCTACATCCACAGCAATCTTCAAGTGCTTGCTTGCACTTAAAACAAGAAATGCAATTATCATTTCTCCTCACCCCAGAGCAAAGAACTGCACAATTGCGGCTGCAAAACTTGTGCTTGAGGCTGCAGTAGAAGCAGGTGCACCCGAGGGTATTATAGATTGGATTGATGTTCCTTCTCTTGATATGACAAACACAGTTATGAAGGAAGCAGACATCATCCTCGCTACCGGCGGTCCCGGTATGGTTAAGGCGGCTTACTCAAGCGGTAAACCTGCGCTTGGTGTAGGTGCCGGTAACACTCCTGCGATTATTGATGATACTGCAGATATCCTCTTGGCAGTTAACTCTATTATCCATTCCAAGACCTTTGACAATGGTATGATTTGTGCTTCCGAGCAGTCTGTTATCGTTCTTTCTGATATTTACGATGCAGTTAAGACGGAATTTGCCGCAAGAGGCTGTTACTTCCTTAGTGATGATGAGATAGGGAAAGTAAGAAAAACTATCATCATCAACGGTGCACTCAATGCAAAAATCGTTGGCCAGCCTGCCGCTAAGATTGCAAGCCTTGCAGGTGTTGAGGTCCCTGAGGGTACAAAAATCCTTATCGGTGAGGTTGAGTCGGTTGAACTTTCTGAGGAGTTTGCACATGAAAAGCTCAGTCCCGTACTTGCAATGTACAAGGCAGAAAGCTTCGAGGATGCTCTCACAAAGGCAGAACAGCTTGTAGCAGACGGTGGTTACGGTCATACATCTTCGATTTATCTTAATGAAATCACCGAAACCGAGAAGCTGAATGAGTTTGCCGCAAGGATGAAGACCTGTCGTATCCTAGTCAATACTCCTTCATCACATGGTGGTATCGGTGACCTTTATAACTTCAAACTTGCTCCTTCTCTCACACTTGGTTGTGGCTCATGGGGCGGCAACAGTGTATCTGACAATGTAGGTGTTAAACACCTTCTTAACATTAAGACAGTAGCAGAAAGAAGGGAAAATATGCTTTGGTTCAGAGCTCCTGAGAAGGTTTATATCAAGAAAGGCTGTCTCCCTGTGGCTCTTGACGAGCTTAAAACGGTTCGCGGTTCCAAGAAAGCATTTATCGTAACAGATACCTTCCTCTACGAAAACGGCTACACCAAGCCTATTACAGATAAATTGGACGAAATGGGGATTGCTCATACAACATTCTTTGATGTTCAGCCTGATCCCACATTGAAGAACGCAAAAGATGGTGCGTCACAGATGCAGGCTTTCAAGCCTGATACAATCATCGCTCTCGGCGGTGGCTCTGCAATGGATGCCGCTAAGATTATGTGGGTGCTTTACGAGCATCCCGAAGCAGACTTTATGGATATGGCAATGAGATTTATCGATATCCGTAAGCGTGTTTATACATTTCCCAAAATGGGCGAGAAAGCATACTTTATCGCAGTTCCCACATCTGCAGGTACAGGCTCTGAGGTAACACCTTTTGCCGTTATTACCGACGAAAAAACAGGTGTTAAATACCCCCTTGCAGATTACGAGCTTCTGCCCAATATGGCGATTATCGACACGGATTTCCATATGTCCGCACCTAAGGGCTTAACAGCTGCTTCAGGTATTGACGCAGTGACCCATGCAGTAGAGGCTTATGCCGCTATGCTTGCAACAGATTATACAGACGGCTTAGCTTTGCAGGCTCTCAAGAACATCTTTAAGTATCTTCCCAGAGCATATGAGAACGGACAGACAGATGTTGAAGCACGAGAGAAAATGGCCAACGCCGCCACGATGGCAGGTATGGCATTTGCGAATGCGTTTCTTGGTGTCTGCCATTCTATGGCTCACAAGCTTGGTGCTTTCCACCACTTGCCTCACGGTGTAGCAAATGCACTTATGATTGAGGAAGTTCTCCGCTTTAATTCAAGCGAAGCTCCTGCAAAGATGGGTACTTTCTCTCAGTACGACCATCCTCATACACTCAGCAGATATGCAGAGATTGCCGACTACCTTAACCTTGGCGGCAATACTGACAGGGAGAAACTTGAGAACCTTATCAAAGCAATTAATGAGCTCAAGGCAAAGGTTGGAATCAAGGCAACAATTAAGGATTACGGCATTGATGAGCAGGTGTTCCTTGATAACCTTGACGAGATGGCAGAGCAGGCGTTCGACGACCAGTGTACAGGTGCAAATCCCCGTTATCCTCTTATGAGCGAGATAAAGCAGATGTACTTAAATGCTTATTACGGCAAGCATTTTGTAGAAGCAGATATGCCTGATGAAAGAGATATTGCTGTGGACACAGCAGTGGATACTGTTAAGGTTATGTACCGCAAGGGCAAAACATCTGAAATGAAATAAGGAGGAATCAGTAATGAAACTTGACAGAGTTATTGCAGTAAGAAACGACAAGACCATTTACCGTGACGGCGACAGGTGTATTAAGGTGTTCAATGCTGATTATTCTAAAGCTGATGTTTTAAACGAAGCGTTGAATCAGGCAAGAATCGAGGAAACAGGACTTAATATACCAAAGGTTATTGAAGTTACAACCATTGACGGCAAGTGGGCTATAGTTACAGAATTTATTGAGGGTAAGACACTTTCTCAGCTTATGGCAGAGGATGAAGACAGAAAAGATGAGTATCTTGAAATGCTGGTTGACCTTCAGCTTCAGGTGCACTCCAAGACCTGTCCTCATCTTCACAAACTCAAAGATAAGATGAACAGAAAAATCTGTCTTACCGAAATTGACGCTACAACCCGTTATGATTTGCATACCCGTCTCGAGAGTATGCCTAAGCATAACAAGGTTTGTCACGGTGACTTTAACCCTTCTAACATAATAATAACAGAGGATGGCACCCCCTATATCATCGACTGGGCACATGCTACACAGGGTAACGCATCAGCAGATGCCGCAA
Organism: Ruminococcus sp.; assembly: GCA_017473775.1. Lineage (GTDB taxonomy): Bacteria > Bacillota > Clostridia > Oscillospirales > Acutalibacteraceae > Ruminococcoides. The sequence goes on along the minus strand of JAFUJH010000052.1, from coordinate 50,133 downwards.
GAACATATCTTTTGTTCTGGTTGAAGGGTGATATCAACGGTGCAAAAAAGTATCTTGAGCTGTTCTGTGAAAAGAGCAACACAGCAATGCAGTATGTTCAGAAATGGATGCCCATTGTTGCCGCTTCCCAGTCCGTGAAGGGTAACGAAAAAGAGAGAGAGTTCCTGCTTTCTTGGGTAAATGTTGTAGATTATGAATAAGGAGAAATTATAATGAAAGTAACAGTATGTATTGGTAGTTCCTGTCACATCAAGGGTTCCCGTCAGGTTGTAGAACAGCTTCAGTGTCTTATCTCAGAGAATAATCTCTCAGATAAGGTGGAACTGGGAGGTACATTCTGCATGGGTAAATGTCAGCAGGGTGTATGCGTAACAGTTGATGGAGAATTCTGCTCTGTAACTCCTGATTCAGTCAAAGAGTTTTTTGAAAATAATATTCTTACGAAGGTATAAATAATTATGATAATTCAGGTTTGTGTTGGCTCATCATGCCACTTGAAAGGCTCGGCTGATATAGTGGAGCTTCTTCAGAAAGCTGTAGAAGATTATCACCTTGAGGACGAGGTTACACTTGTTGGCAGTTTTTGCGTCGGCAAGTGTAATCGTATCGGTGTTACTATTCAGGTTGATGATGTTGTTCATACAGGCGTTACCCGTGAAAACTTCAAGGAGTTTTTCACAGAAAATATACTTAATAAAATCACCAGCGAAGAGGGGTAAGGGCTATGTCCAATTGTCTGACTCTTAAAAAATCAAACTGTAAGAATTGCTATAAATGCATTCGGCATTGTCCTGTTAAGGCTATTCGCTTTTCGGGAAACCAGGCACATATAATCGGCAATGAGTGTATTCTCTGTGGTCAGTGTTTCGTAGTTTGCCCCCAGAACGCCAAGGAAATCGTAAATGAAACCGAAAAGGTTAAAGTGTTTTTGCAAGGGGACGAGCCTGTTGTAGTGAGTCTTGCACCATCTTTTATTGCAAATTACGAAGGCGTGGGAATTAACTCAATGCGCAGGGCATTAAAGAAGTTGGGCTTTTTTGAGGTTGAAGAAACTGCCCAAGGTGCCACTGTTGTAAAAACAGAATATGAGCGTATGCTTAAAGAGGATGAAAGGGACATTGTTATATCTTCCTGCTGTCATTCTATTAATCTGTTGATTCAGAAATATTTTCCTTCTGTTCTGCCATATCTTGCTGATGTTTTGTCTCCTATGCAGGCACATTGTCAGGATATAAAGAGCCGCTATCCCAACGCAAAGACAGTTTTCATCGGACCTTGTGTTGCAAAAAAGGACGAGGCTGAATACTACGAGGGCATAGTTGACGCTGTGCTTACCTTTGAAGAACTGACAAACTGGTTTAATGAAGAGAAGATTGAACTTGAAAGAGAAATGGACTCAGATGTATGCACCAAAGCCCGTTTCTTTCCCACAACCGGCGGTGTGCTCAAGACAATGGCACAAAACGCTGAGGGTTATACATATATGGCTCTGGATGGGGTTGATAACTGTATTGCCGCACTCAGGGAGATAGAAAACGGAAATATCCATAAATGTTTCATCGAAATGTCAGCCTGTGCAGGCAGTTGTGTAGGCGGTCCTGTTATGGAAAAATACCATCGCTCACCTCTTAAAGATTATATGGCGGTGGCGGATTTTGCAGGAACAAAGGATTTTGAGGTTCCTCAGCCTGAATCAGCGGAGCTAAAGAAGGTGTTTGCCTATATAGAACACCGACTCGGGCTTCCCAGTGAAAGTGAAATAAGCAGTGTTCTTCGTCAGATGGGCAAGTTCAAGCCCTCTCAGGAACTTAATTGCGGCTCCTGCGGATACAACACCTGCCGTGAAAAGGCGATTGCGATTTGTCAGGGTAAGGCAGAAATCTCAATGTGCCTTCCTTTCCTTAAAGATAAGGCAGAGAGCTTCTCGGATACTATCGTTAAGAATACACCCAACGGACTCATCGTGCTTAACGATAAACTTGAGGTACAGCAGATAAATGCATCAGCAAGGAGAATAATGAATATCCGTGCGGCATCAGATGTTCTGGGCGAGCAGGTAGTACGAATTCTTGACCCTGCTGCATTTATGCAGGTGCTCAAAACAGGCAGAGATATAAGAGACCAGCGTGTATACCTTGCAGAGTACAAACGATATGTTGAGCAGACAATAGTATATGACCGTGACTCTCACCACCTTATTGGAATTATGCGAGATATTACCGATGAGGAGTATGAACGCGAAAGAAAGGAAAATATCAGCCGTCAGACCATAGAGGTTGCAGACAAGGTAGTCGATAAGCAGATGCGTATTGTTCAGGAAATTGCATCGCTTCTCGGTGAAACGGCGGCAGAAACCAAAATTGCTCTGGCAAAGCTGAAGGAGTCAATCACAGATGAATGATTTATGTGCAGAAATCGGATACAAAAGTATAAATCATTACGGAGAACAGCTTTGCGGAGACCATGTTGATATTGTAGAGCCTGATGAAAACTCCACGGTTATAGTTCTGTCAGACGGCTTGGGAAGCGGTGTCAAGGCAAGTATTCTGTCTACGCTTACATCCAAGATAATTTCAACTATGATGTCCGAGGGTTTGCCTATAGAGGAGTGTGTTTCTACTATTGCCGCTACTCTGCCTGTTTGCTCGGTAAGAGGTGTTGCGTACTCTACCTTTACCATTATGCATCTGAAAAATAACGAAACAGCCGAAATATTTCAATATGATAATCCTCAGGTAATTATTATCAGAGATGAAGTGAACTACGATTATCCGAAAACAGAAATGAATATCGGCGGCAAAAAGATATTTAAGTCTATAATCCCTTTGAGAGAGAATGATATTTTCGTTGCTATGAGTGACGGATGCCCTCATGCAGGTATCGGAACAGCCTATAACTTCGGTTGGAAGCGAGAGGATATCATAAGCTTTATAGAGGCTCTTGCTCCTGCAGGTTATACAGCAAAGAATCTGTCTACTATCCTTGTTGATGAATGTAACAAGCTTTATGACGGTAAGCCCGGTGACGACGCCACAGCGTGCTTTGTAAGGATAAGAAAAAGAGAGCCTATGAATATGCTTTTCGGCCCTCCCTCAAACCGGGATGACTGCGACAGAATGATGTCTCTGTTTTTTTCAAAGGAAGGCAAGCATATCATCTGTGGCGGAACAACCTCATCTATTGCGGCCAAATACCTCAGAAAGCCTATTCAGGCAAGTCTGTGCTTTGAGGATAGCGATGTACCTCCCATAGCCAGAATAGAGGGCGTTGACCTTGTCACAGAAGGTGTAATTACTGTAAATAAGGTGCTTGAATACGCCAGAGACTATCTTGGTGAAAACAAGCATTATGAGCATTGGAATTTCAAAAAAGACGGTGCATCCCAGATAAGCCGATTGCTGTTTGAAGAAGCAACCGATATTAATTTTTATGTAGGCAGAGCAGTAAATCCTGCTCATCAGAATCCTGATTTGCCTATTAACTTTAATATCAAGATGAATCTGGTAGAAGAACTTTCAAAATGTTTAAGACAAATGGGAAAAAGAATTAAAGTCAGTTATTTTTAAGGAGGAGAAGGAGAGATATGAAAACTAAAGTAACAATAATAGGAGCAGGCTCTGTAGGTGCTACAACTGCATATTCACTGTTGGCAAGAGATGCTGCAACAGAAGTTGTATTAATTGATGTTAACGCCGAGAAAGCACTGGGAGAAGCTCTTGATATCAAGCAAGCAACTCCTTTTCTTGATAACTGCGATATATATGCAGGCGATTACAGAGATGCAGTAGGTTCGCAGTTTGTGGTAATTACCAGCGGTATCGGCAGAAAACCGGGACAAACCCGTCTGGAGCTTGTTCAGACAAATGTGGATATTATAAAAAGCGTTGCACAGCAGATTGTAAAATATGCGCCTGATGCAACTTACATAATTGTAGCTAACCCAGTTGATATCCTGACCTATGCATTCCTTAAGTTTACAGGACTGCCTAAGAATCAGGTCCTCGGAACAGGAACTTTGCTTGACACGATCAGACTCAGAACCCGTCTTGCAGAAATATACAATGTAAATAAAAAGCAGGTCCATGCAAATGTGCTGGCTGAGCATGGAGACAGTTCTTTTATAGCATGGTCAACAGCCACTATTGCAGGAGTTCCTCTTGAAGAGTATAATAATGCTGTTGCAACAACATATTCACTTCCTACAGATTATTCCCGAGAAGATGTTGAAACATATGTAAAGAAATCAGGCGGAAAAATCATAGCAAGAAAAGGCTGTACCATATACGGAGTAGCAACATCTACTATGCATATTATCAAGACAATAAGCGGAAATGCAGGAAGCCTTATGACTGTCTCTTCGTTACACGACGGTGAGTACGGAATAAAGGATGTTTGTCTGAGCTCTCTTTCAGTAGTTGACCATAGCGGAGTTAAATCCATCATAACTCAGAAGCTTTCTGATGATGAGATGAATAAACTTTATCATTCTGCCGAGGTACTGAAAGAAATAATCAGAGGAACAAAGTTCTGATTTTTCGGTTTGTGAAGCACAGAGCTTTTAGCTGATTGCTAAGAAAGGATCAAAATATTATGAGAAAATTTGATACAAAGGTTCAGCACCTTAAATATAAAGTGTTGCGTGAGGTAGCGCGTCAGGCTTGGAATGATACTCTCCTTGAAAACCTTCTGGATATTCCCAAAATCATTGTGCCGGGTAATACTCCAACTATGCGTTGTTGTGTTTATAAAGAGAGAGCTATTCTTTCCGAGCGTGTTAAGATAGCTATGGGCGGAGATCCCGAGAATCCCAATGTTATTGAGGTTATAGATATAGCCTGTGACGAATGCCCCGCCGCAGGTTACGAGGTTACTACCTCCTGCCGCGGATGTCTCGCTCACAGATGTGAGGATGTCTGCAAGAAAGGAGCAATCTCCTTTGATCACAACCATGTTGCACATATTGACAAATCAAAGTGTGTGGAGTGCGGACAGTGTGCAAAGGTGTGTCCTTATTCTGCAATTGTCAATCACAAGCGTCCTTGCCAGATTGCGTGTAAGGTAAAGGCGATATCTATTAAAGAGAATAATGCGGCATCAATTGACAACGGCAAATGTATTCAGTGCGGTGCCTGTGTGTATCAGTGTCCTTTCGGGGCTATTTCTGACAAATCCTATATCCTCAATGTTATTGATATGCTGAAGAAAAGTGAGGATAATAAAAAATATAAGGTCTACGCAATGGTTGCGCCTTCTATTTCCAGTCAGTTTACATATGCAAAACTGGGTCAGGTAATCACAGGACTTAAAGAGCTCGGATTCTATACAGTCATCGAAGCTGCCCTAGGTGCAGATATGGTAGCTCAGGCAGAGAGTAAAGAACTTGCAGAAAAAGGATTCCTGACAAGTTCCTGTTGTCCTGCCTTCGTTCAGTATATAGAAAAAGCCTTCCCTGCACTTAAAGAATATGTATCACACAACCTTTCTCCTATGGCAACGCTGGCAAAATATATCAAGGATACTACCGAGGGTGCCAAGGTGGTGTTTATCGGTCCTTGCACAGCAAAGAAGTCAGAGGCTCAGCTTGAGTCAGTTAAGCCCTATGTGGACTGTGTGCTTACCTTTGAGGAACTGCAGGCATTGTTTGACAGCAAGGATATGGACATAACCGCTATGGACGAGGGTGTTCTGGACAACGCCTCTTACTTCGGAAGAATCTTTGCCAGATGCGGCGGACTCGCCGATGCTGTGGCACAGGGCTTGATGGAGCAGGAGATTGAGTTCGACCTGAAGGCTCTTTCCTGCGATGGTATTGAAGCCTGTCGTACAGCTCTGCTCAGAAAGAGCAAGAATGTACTTGATGCAAACTTTATCGAGGGTATGGCTTGCATCGGCGGTTGCATCGGTGGAGCAGGTTGCCTGACTCACGGCGAAAAGAATAAAGCCGAGGTGGATAAATACGGCAGAGAGGCCCTGGAAAAAACCATAACCGACGCAATTTCACTCTTAAAATAAAATCATCAGAAATGATAACATAGACAGAAGGTCGCTATTGAAATAATAGCGGCCTTTTTGCTTTTGTGCATTTAGATTTTACAACATTATGATTATGGAATTTACTTCGCAGTAATATAATACAATTCGCCGAAAACAATGCGAAAGGAAAGTTCTAAATGCTCGAACTTAAAAATATCGAAAAATCATTTGATAATGTGAATGTGTTGAACCATGTGGATTTTTCTGTTGAAGATGGTGAAATAGTTTCTATTCTCGGTTCATCCGGAAGTGGTAAAACAACACTCCTCAATATTATCTTAGGTATTATTCAGCCTGATTGTGGCGAGATATACTTCGATGGTCACGATATTACAGAGGTATCTATGGAAAACAGAGGCTTTAACATTGTCTTTCAGGACTACGCTCTGTTTCCTAATCTTAATGCATATGGAAATATTGTCTACGGTCTAAAAAACAAGCCTGATATTTCTACTCCTGAGGAGGTACAGGAGCTTATTGAACTTCTTGGCTTGAAAGAGCATCTTAATAAAAACATTGAACAACTTTCAGGCGGTCAAAAACAGAGGGTTGCACTGGCAAGAACTCTTGTGATGAAACCCAAAATTCTGCTTCTTGATGAGCCCCTCAGTGCACTTGATGGTGTTATTAAGGAATCAATCAAGGATAAAATCAAGCAAATAGCAAAAGAATACCACCTTACAACAATCATCGTTACCCACGATCCCGAGGAGGCACTCAGCCTTTCTGATAAGGTTATGATTATAAACGGAGGAACGATTTTACAGTACGCAAAGCCTTCTGAGATTATCAATGCTCCATCCGACGATTTTGTGACAGAATTTATACTCCGACAACTTGAAATAAAAAGAAATAATATCCTTGCCCTTTTCGGCAGCGATAAAGCGGTGGTTGTATGATTAAACATAAGGTTTCACCGCAGAAGATAATCATCGTATTCACAGGTATACTGTTTGGCATTTTCCTTCTTCTGCCCATGGTTACAATTCTCTTTAAATCTTTTTGCGAGGATGGCAATGTAACATTTAAGTTTTATGCCAATCTTTTTTCCGACGGAAGTATTGTAAAGGCGTTCGGGAACAGCGTTCTTGTTTCCTCTGTCAGCGGTGTTATTACGACAGTTCTAGCGTTTATTCCTGCCTATGCGATTAACTATACAAATATAAACAGAAAAATTAAAAAGATTATTTCGACCCTTATTATGTTTCCGATGCTTTTGCCCACCATTACATACGGATTTGCGATTATTTACTCATTTGGAAACCAAGGTCTTATAACTAAGTTTTTAGGCGGACACTTTGTTGATATTTACGGCATGGCAGGACTTATCATAGGATATGTAATCTACACTCTGCCTGTATCTTTTATGCTCATCAACAATACAATGGGGTATATTGACAAAAAATTTATGATTGTGTCACGGATGATGGGTGACAGCAGATTAAAGTGCTTTTTAGCAACAGTTATTACGCCGCTCATCAGCACCTTGGCTGTATCCTTTATTCAGAGTTTTACATTAAGTTTTACAGATTACGGTATACCTGCGGCACTTGCCGGAAATATTGAACTTCTTTCAACACGGCTTTATAACGAAATGTTGGGCAGTCTTCCTGATTTTAACACAGGTTCAGCGGTGTCAATTATAATGCTTTTACCGTCGATACTTAGTATTATCCTGATTTCTGTCCTTAACAAATACAATATCCGCTACAGCAAAATCTCGGTTGTTGAACTTAGCGGAAACCGTGCAAGAGATATTATATTCGGACTGATTTCAGCTGTGATAATTCTTTGTGTGTTGTCTGTTTTTGCGGTAATTTTCATTGTTCCTTTTGTGGAACAGTGGCCATACAGAATGAATTTTTCACTTGAACACATAACAGAAATTTTTTCAGATGATTCACTTATGAGTGTATGTAGGAATTCTCTGTTTGTCGCATTGCTGACCTCGGTTTTTGGCACTCTTATTGTGTATGGCACAGCTCTTGTTTCTGCAAGACGAAGCGAACACCGCCGTTACGGAAAGTTGCCGGATATAATATCACTTATTACAAATACAATTCCGGGTATGGTTCTCGGCGTTGCGTATCTGCTCTGCTTCAAAGGCACATTTATGCACAACACTTTTGCGATACTTGTTATCTGCAATATTGTTCACTATTTTTCTTCTCCTTATCTTATGATGAAAAGCAGTCTTGAAAAGTTGAACGCCGGCTGGGAAACTACAGCCCGTCTTATGGGTGACAGTTGGATTAAGACTGTTCTACGCATAATAACTCCAAACGCCGTTTCGACTCTTTTTGAGGTGTTTAGTTACTTCTTTGTGAATGCAATGGTAACCGTCAGTGCGGTTATCTTTCTTGCAAGCACAAGAACAATGATTGTCACAGCAAAAATCAAGGAATTACAGCACTTTGCAAACTTCAATGAAATATTTGTGCTGTCAATCCTGATTTTAATAACAAACCTTGCTGTGAAGGGTCTCGTAAGACTCTTTGCGGTAATCCAAAAAAAGAAAGGAAAATCAATATGAAAATCAAAAAAACATTAAGTGCAATTCTTTGTGCCGTTATGGTGCTTACAGCCTGTGCAGTTCTTTGGGGCTGTACTTCAAATGGAAATGAGCAGGTTATTATCTACTCAAACGCAGATGACGAAGCGGTTGAGTCAATGAAGAAAACACTTGATGCTAACGGCTACGAGGGTAAGTATGTGTTCCAGAGTTTCGGAACTTCCGAACTCGGTGGCAAAATGCTTGCAGAGGGCAAGGACATTGAAGCAGATATTATCACAATGAGCAGTTATTATATTGAAAGCGCTCAGGCAGAATATCAGATGTTCGAGGAATTAACATTTGATGTGAACACCAATGAGGAGTATCCCTCATATTATGCTCCTTTCCTTGCCAATCAAGGTGCAATACTTGTCAACACCGATGTGCTCAGTGCAAACGGACTTGCTATGCCCACTTCTGTTAAAGATTTGGCAAATCCCGAATATGAAGGTTACATTTCAGTAGTTGACATTCAGGGTTCATCAACAGCATGGCTTATGATTCAATCCCTTATCAGTGAATACGGCGAGGACGAGACAAAGGAAATTCTTACCGATATTTACAAAAATGCCGGAGCGCATATTGAACAGTCAGGCTCAGGACCTATTAAAAAAGTTCGTGCTGGAGAGGTTGCAATCGGTTTTGGTCTGAGACATCAGGCTGTTGCAGACAAGGCAGATGGTCTTCCTGTTGATTTTGTAGACCCTACAGAGGGTAACTTTACTCTTACAGAGTCTCTTGCAGTAGTTGACAAGGGAGATAATACAAATTCTCTTGCAATGGAAATGGTGAAATGTATTATCGAAAACGGCAGAACAGACCTTATGGAATACTATCCTGTGCCACTGTATAAGGGAGAAATTGCTGACAGTGATGCAATTTCTGCAAACTCAAAGGTGTTTCCTGAAGCACTCACAGTAGAACTTCTTGAAAAACACAGAAGTCTCTCTGAGTCATGTAAATAATTAAAAGGATAAAGAATATGATTAACTATAAACTTCTTACTCCGGGACCTCTTACTACAACCGAAACTGTTAAGAAGGAGATGCTTGTTGACCATTGTACTTGGGATAATGATTACAAGCAGATTACTCAGTATATCAGAAAGGATTTACTTAGAATCGCTCATGTATCCGAGAAGGAATATACTGTTGTTCTTATGCAGGGAAGCGGTACCTTTGGAGTAGAGTCAACACTGACCTCTTCAGTCGGAAAAAAAGGAAAACTTCTCATTGCAGCAAATGGTGCTTACGGCGAACGCATGGAGGATATCGCAAAGCACGCAGGCATTGATTACAAAATCCTCAACTTCAGATACAATGAAGTTCCTGATGCAAAGATTATTGCAAATGAAATTGAAAACGACCCTGCTATTACTCATGTATCAATGGTACACTGTGAAACAACATCGGGAATTATCAATGACATTGTGGCTGTTGCAAAGGCTGTCAAGTCTCTGGGCAGAACCTTTATTGTTGACGCAATGTCAAGTTTTGGCGGGGTTGATATTGATGTTGCAGGTCTTGGAATCGACTTTATTATCAGTTCCGCTAACAAGTGCATTCAGGGAGTTCCGGGTTTCTCGTTCATTATCTGTCGGAGAAGTGAACTAAAGAAGTGTGAAGGTAACGCGGTGAGTCTTTCTCTTGATCTTTATGACCAGTGGGAGTGCATGGAAAGGGACGGCAAATGGCGTTTCACTTCTCCTACTCATGTTGTGCTTGCCTTTGCAAAGGCTCTTGAAGAGCTTGAAGCAGAGGGCGGAGTCAAAGCAAGATGTGCTCGTTACTCCGAAAACAATCGCTTGTTGATTGAAAAAATGACAAGCCTTGGTTTTAGTACATATCTTGATAGTAATCAGAGTCCAATTATCACTACATTTCTTTATCCCGATGCAGCGAATTTCTCATTTGAAGAAATGTATCGTTTTATCAAAGACAGAGGCTATGCTATTTATCCCGGTAAGGTTACTGATGCGGATGTTTTCCGTATTGGAAATATCGGTGAAATCTATACCGAGGACATTGAAAAGCTTTATGGCATTTTTGCGGATTTTGTTTCAAGATGAGGTGGCAATGTGAAAAAAATAGAAGCGGTAATTTTTGACTGGGCAGGTACAACTGTTGACTACGGTTCTTTTGCTCCTGTTGAGGCTTTTATGGAAGCTTTCAAATCCTTCGGTATTGCACCAACAATTGAAGAAGTAAGAACGCCGATGGGAATGCTTAAGTGGGATCATATCCACACAATGATGAAAATGCCCCGCATAACTGAGGAGTGGAATAAGGCACACGGCAGAATGTGGAGCAAAACGGATGTTGATGCAATTTACGAAGAAAGTGAAAAAGCAATTTTCCGTATTCTCCATAAATTCAGTACCCCTAAGCCGTTCGTGCTCAATGCTGTTGCGGAACTTAGAAATCGCGGTATAAAAATCGGCTCAACAACAGGCTACACAATCGAAATGATGGAGATTGTAACAAAATCCGCAGAGGAACAGGGATACAAGCCTGATGCTTGGTTTTGCCCAAACCACACTGAAAATAAGGGTAGACCTTATCCGTATATGGTGTTCAGAAATCTTGAAGCACTTGGTGTCAGCAGCGTAAATGCTGCAATAAAGGTTGGCGATACAGTTGCAGATATTAAAGAAGGCAAAAACGCAAGTGTGATTTCTGTTGGAATTATCGAGGGCAGTTCTGTTATGGGATACGCTCAAGCCGAGTATGAGGCACTTTCTCCCGAGCATAAAGCACTTGAAGCAGAGCGTGTTCGTAAGGTGTATGAAGCATGCGGTGCGGATTATGTGATTAGCAACATGAGCGAACTGTGCGATTTAATTGAAAGAATCGAAAAATGACAGAAAAAATACGGAGATTCTACTATCGCCGTGTTGACTCTTAATTGCAAATCAAGCAGAGCGGTAATGTGTTTGTGCATTGCCACTCTGCTTTTGCATAATATTTAAGTCCCACTTAAAAAACAAGCCTTGGTTTAATTTAACCCAACAGAGAAGAAAAATGTAGTTTTTCGTATAAATCTCTTGAAGTAATTGACTTTTGGGGAAATTCGGTGTATACTTTAATATTGAGTTAGCGGCGGCTAATCGAGTCGCCGCTATATTAAGAAATGTTGGTTAGCCAACGCTAACTACTATATAGGAGGAGTCAATATGTCTATCGTAGAATTTAAGGATGTTACCCGCGTTTATACAAGCGGTGACCACGAGTTGAGGGCACTGGACGGTGTAAGCTTTACTCTTGACGAGGGAAAGTTTGTGGTTATTCTTGGCCCCAGCGGTGCAGGTAAAAGTACACTGCTTAATATGCTGGGCGGTCTGGACAGCCCTACAGGCGGACAGATTATCGTGAATGGTAAAGATATTTCCACATTATCAAACAACGAACTTGCGGATTACCGTGCCTCTACCGTCGGTTTTGTGTTTCAGTTCTACAACCTCATTCCGACGCTTACGGTTTATGAAAATGTCGCTCTTGTAAAGGACATTTCCAAAGATGCTATTGACCCGAAAAAGATGATTGCCGAGGTAGGTCTTGCTGACCACCTGCATAATTTCCCGTCAGAACTTTCGGGCGGGGAACAGCAGCGAGTATCCATTGCTCGTGCTCTTGCAAAAAATCCCAAAATTCTCCTTTGCGACGAACCGACCGGTGCACTTGATTCCGAAACAGGTGTGCTTGTTCTGAAACTCCTGCTTTCTATGGCGAAGAACTACGGCAAGACCATTGTGGTTGTTACCCACAATCAAAACATTGCCAAGATGGCAGATGTGGTCATCCGGGTAAAGAACGGCAAAATTAAATCTTATGAGGAACAAACTGCTCCTATGAGTGCCGATGAAGTGGAGTGGTAAACTATGCTGATACGAAAATTGTTCCGTACTGCGTGGAATTATAAATCGCAGTTTATTTCCATGGTCATTATGATTGCCATTGGTGTAGGCATTTTCCTTGGTTTTAATATGGAATGGAAAAGCCTTGAGCACGATGCAATCACTTTTTTAGAAGAAACAAACTATGCCGATTTTCGCATATATTCCGAGTCCGGCTTTACAGAGGATGACATCAAAGCCATACAAGACATTGACGGCGTAGATGCCGCAACACGCTATTTTAATATAAATGTAGGGATTAAGGACACCAAAAAGTCTGTTGCTCTCAATGTTTCCGAAAACTATACCGTTTCCACAATGCTTGTTATGGACGGTGCTCAGTATGATGAAAGCTCTGACGGCATTTGGCTCTCAGATAAGTTTGCAGATGCCAATGATATTAAAATCGGTGATGAACTGACCTTCACATACACAGGTGCTGAAATTTCGGGCAAGGTAGCAGGACTTGTTAAAAGCGGCGAAAACCTTATTTGCGTTGCCGATGAAAATCAACTTATGCCTGATTACGAAGCCTTTGGTTTTGCGTATGTTACGCCGAAAACACTGGAAAAAGTTCTTGGTATGGCGTTCTATCCCCAGATCAACATTATCTCCGATATGGGCAAGGCAGACCTTGAAGAAGAAATTAAGGATGCCACAGGCACGACTTTCCTTGTAACTACAAAGGATGAACACTATTCCTATGCAGGTGTTATGAGTGAAGCCGAAGAAGGCAAAACAATGGGCTCTATTCTACCTGTGCTGTTCCTTGCTATCGCTATTCTGACAATGGTAACAACAATGCACCGTATTTCTGCCAATGAAAAGGTGCAAATCGGCACGCTGAAAGCTCTTGGCTTCCGTGACCGAAAGATACTGATGCACTATACTTCTTATGGACTTATGATTGGTCTTATCGGCTTGGTGCTTGGTGTTGTTCTCGGTTACATTGTGGCGTCGCTTATCATAAGTCCTAACGGAATGATGAGTACATACCTGGATCTGCCTGGGTGGGATCTTGTAATGCCCGGATTCTGTATTCCTGTTATGGCGGTAATGCTTGTGTTCCTGACTCTGATAAGTTTCCTGTCAGTAAAGAAAATGCTGAAAGGAACCGCCGCCGATGCCCTCCGTCCTTATACCCCAAAGGCAATGAAAAAGAGTATTATCGAAAAACTGCCCTTCTGGAATAAACTTCCTTTTGGCACAAAGTGGAATATTCGGGATATTCTCCGCCATAAATCCCGCAGTGCCATGACACTTGTAGGTGTTATCGGCTGTACTGTTCTGCTTGTAGGTGGACTCGGTATGAAGGATACGATGGAAAGTTTTCTCGGTATGCTGGATAACGATATTAGCAATTACACTACAAAGGTTATTCTTTCGGAATCTGCTGCAAACGAGGATTCTATTGCTCTTGCAAATAAGGTGAATGGTGATTGGCAGGCTTCAAGCGGTATCAGTTATGAGGGCAAAACCATAACCCTTGATATTTACAGTGCAGATGGCGGCAAGGTTGGTTTCCTTACAGAAGAAAACGAATTGATGAACCTGACCGATGACGGCGTGTATCTCTGTCTGCGACTGAAAGATACTGCCAAAATCGGCGATACGATTGAGTTTTCTCCCTACGGAAGCGAGGAGACCTATAAAGTAAAGGTTGCAGGCTACACACGCTCCCTTGTCAGTGAATGTATTGTAATGACCGACACCTATGCCGATAGCATCGGTATAGAATATCACATCGGCTCTATCTATACGGATAAGGCATCGGAAGACATCGAAAACTCTGCCATTATTTCAGGTAAGCAAGACAAGGATACGATCATGGACAGTTACGACACCTTTATGGAAATTATGAATGTGATGATTGTGGTGCTGGTAGTGGCTGCCGTCGTTCTTGGCATTGTTGTTCTGTATAATCTTGGCGTTATGAGTTATGTAGAACGACACCGTGAACTTGCAACTCTTAAAGTCCTCGGTTTCCGTGATAAACATATCGGCAAACTGCTGATAAGTCAGAATATATGGTTGACTGTTATCGGTGTATTGCTCGGTATTCCTGCAGGCGTTGGTGTGCTTAATGTGTTGATTACCGCCCTTGTCAGTGAATACGAACTCAGCCTCACCCTTGGCATACTGACCTATGTGGTCAGCATTGCACTCACATTCGGTGTATCCCTCCTTGTTGGTCTTATGGTTTCGAGAAAGAATAAGAAAATTGATATGGTTGAGGCTCTGAAAGGAGTTGAATAAATGATAGATAAGAATTTACTCCGATTGCTCGGAGGAAATAAGAAATATATATTTTACACTGTAGGTCTGATGGTGCTCGGCTTGTTTGCTAATGTGGGTATCACAGCGAGTATTTGCTGGGCAATCAATCTCGCCATTCACTATGGTGAATACAGCGGAGGTGCAGTTATCTTTTTGTGGCCTGCGGTTTGCGCGATCATCGGAATTGCAATCCGTTATATCGCATCTCGTTTGGTGGGTGACCTGAAAGATCTCCTTGGCAGAAAGGCAAAGAAGGACCTGCGTGAGCGTGTTTATAATAAAATCGTAAATTTAGGTGTTCGCTCTACCGACGGAATGAGCATGGCAGGACTCACACAGGTTTCTATGGAAGGTGTGGAGCAGCTTGACCTCTACTATTCTTCCTATATTCCGCAGTTCTTCTACGCTATGCTTGCACCCTTTATTCTGTTTGGTATTACCGTATGGATTGAGTGGCGTGTGGCGGTAGTTCTGCTTTGCTGTGTTCCGCTGATTCCTGTTTCTATCATCGCCGTATCCAAATACGCAAAGAAGATATTTGCAAAGTATTGGGGCAAGTATACCTCCATGGGTGACTCCTTTCTGGATAGCGTTCAGGGACTTAAAGAGCTCAAAATCTTTAAGGCTGACGGAGCACAGCATGAAAAAATGAACGAAGCAAGCGGGGATTTCCGCAAAATCACCATGAAGGTTCTCGTGATGCAACTTGCCAGCACAACTATTATGGACTTGGTGGCGTACGGCGGTGCAGGTCTCGGCATTGCTATGGCAATTCTGTCGGTTGTACACTGGGGTCTTGCGCCGATTGCGGCATTGTTTCTGATTCTTGTAGCGGTTGATTTCTTCCTGCCTCTTCGTGCATTCGGCTCGGCTTTCCATGTTGCAATGAATGGTGCATCGGCAGGCAAGAAAATCCTGTCTTTGCTTGAACAACCCGATCCCATTTGGGGAGACGAATCAGTTGAAGATACAGAACTCAAGATTGATAGCGTGACCTTTTCCTATGACGGTAAGCGTGATGTGCTTAAAAACATATCTATGACCTTCCCTAAAATAGGCATGACCTCCATTGTGGGTGAGTCAGGATGCGGCAAATCTACAGTCGTTAATATGCTGTTCGGTGCGTTCCGACCGAAGGCCGGTGTTGTTACGGTTGGCGGAAAGGAACTCGAAAGTCTTTCTCGCGAGTCTTACTATTCACATCTTGCCGTTGTCAGTTATAATACATATATTTTTAACGAGACAGTGCGAGGGAACTTTATGCTTGCAAATAAAGATGTGACTGATGAAGAAATCTATGGGGCACTTGAAAAGGTGAACCTTTCCGACTTTATCCGTGAAAACGGTGGACTTGATAAGGTCATCACTGAGGATGCGGCGAACATTTCGGGCGGTCAGAAGCAAAGACTTGCCCTTGCTATAAATCTGGTTGCCAATAAAGATATTTATGTGTTTGATGAAGCCACAAGCAATATCGATATTGAAAGCGAAGCTATCATTATGGCAAATATCAAGGCGTTATCGGCAGAAAAAGCGGTTATAGTTATCTCGCACCGTCTTGCCAATGTCGTGCCGTCGGATCTTATCTACTATATGGAATCCGGAGAATTGAAGGAAAGCGGCACACACAACCGGTTAATGGCTAAGAATAGCGGATATGCCAAACTCTATACAACACAGAAAAAACTTGAAGAAGGTTATGCGGAGGTGAGTGCATAATGAAAAAGCAACAGAAACTTCGCAGAAGCGTTGCCAAGATTATGGCAAGCCTTATACTTCTTCTCGGCAGTCTTGCCTATATTATGGTTTTAGCTGTTATAAACGGCTCAATTGGATTTATTTGCGCTATGGGCGTTACCTTAATGGGTGCGGTCGGTGTTGCAAAGGCTCTCGGAGAAACGATTGCACTTTCCTACGGAATGATTATCGGTCTTGCTATCGGCTGCGGTGTACTCCGTGGATTGCTCCGCTATTTAGAGCAGTACAGTAATCACTATATTGCATTCCGCCTGCTTGCGGTGCTCCGTGATAAGATTTTCGGTGCGCTCCGTATCCTTTGCCCTGCAAAATTAGAAAGCAAACAAAAAGGCAGTATTATTGCCATGATTACCTCGGATATTGAAACATTAGAGGTGTTCTATGCACATACGATTTCGCCTATCTGTATTGCTGTTATTGTATCCATTGCAGTGTTCCTCTTTGTAGGCTCTGTTTCGAGTTGGTATCTTGCTTTGATTGCCCTTGCAGGATTTATCACCATAGGCGTTGTTGTTCCTATGATTTCCTCCGGCAAACTCAAAGCCTCGGGTGTGAAATACCGTGCGGAATTTGCGAGTTTCAATGCCTATTTCCTTGACAGTATTAAAGGCATTAAGGATATCATTCTCAACAATGCAGGAAAAGAGCGTGAAAAAGAGGTTAATGACCGCTCGGACATTTTGCTGAGTGAAACCAAGAAGATGAAGCACGATACCACAAAGGCAAGTGCCTCCACCGAACTTTGTGTATCTGTTTTTATTATCACAACCCTTGCGGTTGGAATCGCACTTGTTGCAAACGATGTGCTGTCGGTTGGCAAAATGATTATCGGTGTGGTTGCTGTGTTCGGTTCTTTCGGACCTGTAAGTGCCATTTCTGCTCTGCCGGGAAACCTGACTCAAACCTTTGCATCAGGTGACAGAGTGCTCAATCTTCTTGCGGAAGAGCCTGCCGTAAAGCCCATTGAAAACGGCAAGAAAATCCAATATAGCGACCTCAAAGTAACAGACCTGTCTTTCTCTTATGACGGACAGACACAAGTGCTTTCCGATATTTGTATGCACGCTGAAAAGGGTGAGATTATCGGCATTGTGGGTGAGTCGGGATGCGGCAAATCCACATTCCTTAAATTGCTTCTCCGTTTCTGGCAAAAGAGCCACGGAGGGATTGAATACAATGGTGTTGACATTGACAACCTCGACGGTGATAGCTTGCTCAATAATGTAACAATGGTCAGTCAGGTGACTTATCTGTTCGATGAAACGATAGAAGATAACCTCCGTATCGCAAAACCCGATGCTACACAAGAAGAAATCGAAGCGGCTTGTAAACTTGCATCTATTCACAATTTTATTCTCACACTTCCTGACGGATACAAAACAAGAGTCGGTGCACTGGGAGATAACCTTTCTGCCGGCGAAAAACAGCGTATCGGACTCGCTCGTGCGTTTCTGCGTGGCAGTGAGTTGATACTACTTGATGAGCCGACCAGCAATGTGGACAGCATTAACGAAGGTATTATACTGAAGGCTCTCAAGGAGCAAAGGAACAAGAAAAGCATTATTCTCGTATCCCACCGTGAGTCTACAATGGCAATCGCAGACCGTATTTATCGTGTAGTGGGAGGAAAGATGTATGAGCAAAAGCAAGGTTGAATCCAAGCGTCAGCGAGAAAAGCGTACCGTCGTCTTGATGATTCGTCTCTACTGCAAGAAAAAACACGGGACAAAGAAAACCCTTTGTCCCGAGTGCGAGGCCCTGTCGCAGTACGCTGTGATGCGGAGCGACAAATGCCCCTATATGGAAGCCAAGACCTTCTGCTCCAACTGCCGTGTGCATTGCTATAAACCGGAAATGCGTGAAAAGATACGAGAGGTCATGCGTTTTTCGGGACCAAGAATGATTCTACATCATCCTATAATGGCAGTTCGGCATGTGATAGAAAGCAAAAAGGAAAAGAAACGATTGGAGAGAGAACAAAATGAAAATTAAGAAAATATTGTGGATTGTCCTTGGCTGTATCGGCGTTGGATTTGGAGCAGTAGGTGCGGTGCTTCCTATGCTACCTGCGTTTCCTTTTCTTCTGCTTGCGGCATTTTCTTTTGCTAAGAGTTCGGAAAAACTGCATACATGGTTTATCAACACAAAACTTTACAAGAAAAACCTTGAAAGTTATGTGCAAGGCAGAGGTATGACTTGGGCAACTAAAATTCGTATTATGATCACAGTAACGGTTCTTATGGCATTTAGTTGTGTGATGATGCTTCTGAAAGCAGTATATATCCCATGCGTTATCCTCGGAGGCGTATGGCTGTTCCACATTATTTATTTTATCTTCTTTGTAAAAACGCTGAAAGAAGAAGCACTGAGTTCAAAAGGAAAAAATCATGGATAAGTCAGAATCATCAGCAGAAATCGTACTCGGAGACAGGCGATATACGGTACATAAAGAACTGAATCTTGACCCTTCTGCAACGGTAACTTTCACTTGAGGCTGTATTTATCTGCTATAATAACCGCTATACCCCACACAATTCTCTACTCGGTGTTCAATTTTCTCGTATAGTTTTATATGTCGATATTCTCTTGGCATACAAAATCCCCCTATGGTAGTTTCTTTATTCTACCATAGAGGGATTTTTTCTATTGTCCGTTTTTTACGGATCTGTGCAATAATGTCCTGTGTTTTTAGTTAAGCAGTAAGTGAGGGCTCCAGGCAGAAAAGCATTCTCACCAAATCATATAAGGGGCGTTTGCATTTCAATGGTCTGACAAATCCAATGGAATATACAAAAGAAGCGGCATCCATAGTGGATTTGGGATTCCATACTTTTCTGCTTGCAATGTCAATATATTCACATCTTTCGGAATCAGCTATGTGTTTTAAATGCTTATTCATCTCGCTGATAAGAGGATGATCGTCGTGACCTTTCATAGACACCACGGCGATTCGGCAGTGTTTATTCTGCGATTTAATATATGTGATTAAACTGCGGTATGCAGTATCGAACTCAGCAGAGTTTTTCTTAAACATAGATAAATCATCTTCGCCAATATGAATCAGGACGGTTTCAGGGCAGAGCGGTGCAATGCATTTTTCATAGATTGATTCGGCATCCGTGATGGATAAATTTTTGAAACTGCGATTATACATTTTCGGTTCAATAGAAAATGCCTGACGAATTTCTCCGATTGGTATGTTAACATCCTCACCGCTACCGAAAACAACGATGCCGTTTGTTTCTGCAAGTTCATTTAATTTTATATATCTGTTTACTTGTTTTTCCATTGATTATGCCTCCAATTCAATGCTCCGCTTCTTATCAAGCGAGGCGTTGCGGAAATATACGACTACATTCAGCGAAACGATTGCTAAATTCAAAAGATAAGCAATCAGTACATAGTTGATCTGACCCGAAATGAGTTTAGCGCTGATTCCGGCTATGTACCCTGTAATGATAAGAAGGATAAATGGCAAACTTGTACCTTTTGCGGTTTTTGCTTTGTATGCTTTAATAACATTCAGAGGCCAAGAAAAGCCAAAGCATATAAGCATTGCTGTTTCTAAAATTGCTCCCATAAGCGATCTCCTTTTGCTTGGTTTGTTTTCGACTATATGGTAGCACTCTGCTTTTGGGATGACAATTTTTTGAAAAATAGAAAAGCAAATATCTTTTTTCGGTCACTTTTTTTACTTTCAAAAGTCCTTTTGAAAGGTGAAGAAATTGAAATTATCGGGCGTTCATGATAAAATATCAAAAATATTTGCTATTAGCAGAACATAGGAATTATAATTATGATAGTGCAGAAAGAAAAAAGAAAAAGAATATCACTAAAAGGAATACAACATCAATTTTTTCGCACACAGCTTGTTTTGATTATTTCTCTTGCTGTGATTTTAGGTGTTGCAGATACTCTTATCAACATTCATTACGAAACGCAAAAGCGAGACCGCAACCTGCAAAACATCGCTCAAGCAATTGCTAGTTCTCCGATGCTGACCGAAAACGAGACGCCAAATCTCAACACTAATCCTGCGGTTTTGGGATATCTTGATGCATTGAAAGAATCACTTGATGACATCGATGTTATATCGGTTGTAAATAAAGACGGTACGCGTATTTATCATTCCGACCACACTTTAATCGGCACGAGATACGACGGTAATCAGCCAAACTTCAAAAACCACCCCGAAGGATATTATACATTAGATGAAACGGGACCTTCCGGTAGTCAACGCCGTGCCTATGCCGCAATCTTCGATAAAAACGGTGATTATATAGGTGTAGTAATGGCTATTATGCTGACGAAAAACATTAAGGTTGAGACCTTTCAAATGCTTTTCATTTTCCTTATCATTACGGTGGTTGCTATTCTCATAGAGATTATTATTGCAACCGAGCTTTCGGGTAAAGTCAAAAAAAGCCTTATGGGTTACGAACCCGATGTGTTTACCTCAATGTATAGAATGCGTGATAATATCTTGGAAACACTCGAAGAAGGAATTCTTGCAGTGGATAACAACGGAGTTATTCAGTTTGCAAACGATGCGGCAATAAGAATGCTTTGCAGTGATGTGAATACGGACATTGTTGGAAAGAGTGTTGATTTTTTGGGAGATAAAGTTCTTTCCGGCACAATAAAAAATGGTGATAAGGAGTTAAATGTAAATCTTTCAAAAGAGGATATAATTCTCGATCGTGTTTCAATCAAAGAGGATGACAGGGTTATTGGTGCAATCGCAATTTTGCACAACCGTGCAGAATATGCAAAGCTGATGGAGGATTTATCGGGAACTCGTTATCTTGTGGACTCAATGCGAGCAAACAATCACGATTTTACCAATAAGCTTCATGTAATTCTCGGTCTGATACAAATGGAAATGTACGGCGAAGCAATGTCTTATATTCAAAACATCACTATGGTTCAACGAGAGAATATAAGCAGGGTTATGAATGCCGTGAGTGAGCCTTCGGTTGCAGCTTTGTTGATTGGCAAAATCGCGAGGGCTTCCGAATTGAATGTGAACTTTGTACTAAGAGAAGGATGTTATTATTCATCGGCAGATATGAAATTGCCCGCCGAAATGTTGATAACGGTAATCGGCAATCTGCTTGATAATGCTTTTGACGCGATGAACGAAAACAGCGATTATCGAACACAAAAGGAATTGATGTTTGGAATATACTCTCGTCCCGGTGCTGTATTGATTACTGTTGATGATACGGGTTGCGGAATAAGCCGTGACCACATTGACAACATCTTTGAAAATGGATTCTCTACCAAGGGAGAAGGCAGAGGTACGGGCCTATATCAAGTGAAAACTATGGTAGAAAACTTTGGCGGCAGGATCACAGTTGAATCGCAGGAGGGAGTCGGAAGTTCCTTCTCCGTCAGCTTCACAAAGGAGAAATAAGAAATGTATAAGGTTTTGATTGTAGAAGATGACCCAATGGTCGCTATGATAAACGAGCAATATATTAAGAGAAATAAGAATTTTGAAGTTGTTGGAAAATGTCAGGATGGAGCTGCCGCTCTTGCATTTTTAAAAGAAAACCAGGTCCATTTGCTTGTACTTGATGTATATATGCCACATATGGACGGCTTTGAAACACTTCGTAAGATTCGTAACGAGCAGATTATAGTAGATGTGATTATGGTAACTGCGGCAAATGACCGTGATTCGTTGGAAGAAGCATTGCATCTTGGTATTGTTGATTATCTTGTAAAACCATTTAGCTTTGACCGCTTTCAGATGGCACTTGAAAAATACATCTCTCAAAGCAATGCACTTAAAGATATCGATACCTTAAATCAAACAAATATTGACCACATCATCGACAACACCCGAAAGAAAAGTGAAGACTTATTCCCAAAGGGTATTCAGGAAAAGACACTTCAGCGCATTATGAAGTATCTGAATTCAAACAAAGGCAAATGGTTCACAGGAGACGATATTGCCGCAGAGGTAGGTCTGACAGGTGTAACTGTTCGTCGTTATATGAATTACCTTGCTGAGTCCGGCAGAGTAATTGGAGAGATGAACTACGAAACGGGCGGCAGACCGTGTATGAGATATAAAATTGACTAATATACTTGTTTTGTTTAAAAATCGCTGAAATCTTTATGTTGAAAATGATTACCGATTATGGTATAACATCTTAAAATAAAATACGATATGACAAAATAAGATATAAAGAGATAATAGCAGCAATAAAAGAAGATCAAGCAGAAAGCGGTAACCGCTGAGATTATTTCTCAGCAAGAGCAAACCTGCTAATCTCAATATTGATATATATTACAGTTACACATTAAACAGCGCTGCTGCCTGTGTTGCTACAGGTAATGCAACCTCACAGTGTAAAAACGGTTTATGTACTGCAAAGCGTACAGAAATTCTGCCCATAAATGATAACCATAGCCGGGGCTCATGGTCTCAGTTGGGTGACAGCGAGCATATCGGCATATTTTACTCGGTTTCAAATAACAACATTGTTTCCGAGTGCTATAGATGTATGTACAGACAGTGTGTTGTGCTTATGTTTAAATATATAGGAGCAACAGGGGATAAAACCGAATAGGAGCAAGTAGAGCTGTTTTAACGAGAGTTCAAGCGGCTTTTTGCGTAAAGTGTACTCCTGATTCGTGGAAGAATCAAAGGTTTTGAATTATAAAAGCGTACTGCAGAATAATTCTGCAGTACGCTTTTGCTATGATTGTTATTAAACTTTAGCGGTAGTGTTTATTACTGTGGCTATTTTCAGAAGCTCTTTTCTTGAGGATACACCCAGCTTTGAATATATGTTTTTATTGTGATATTTAAGTGTGTTTTCTTTAATACCCAGCTCCGCCATAATCTCTTTTGTGCTTTTACCCTTGAGGTATAACAAATAAATCTCCCGTTCAGTGGGGGTGAGGGTGCAAAGCTTTGAGGAGAAATATTCGCATTTTATACGAAACTGTTCTTCTGTATTAACACTCTGAATATTTGTCTTGGATTGAGTTTCATCAGAACTAATGGTGCTTTCAGGAATATCTTCTGTCTCGGATTCAGAATTTGTGTCGTTTGTGTTTTTGAGGTCAGGTTTTATTGTGAGGGAAGACAGTACTCCGTTTTCTTGTAGCAACAGGTATAGCCCCAGAAGGAAAAGCTCGCTGACTATGTATGAAACCGAGAGAATTTCAAAGTCGATTTTTACAAGCTGCTCCAGAAGCCACACACCGATGTTTACAAAAACTGCGATTGCAAGTATAACTGCGTGTATGCTGGATTCGATTTTTTTGCTGATGACTGCCTGAATAATAGCGATAATCATTGCTGAGAAATATATCAGCAGATAATACAGATACAGGCTGTGCCAGGGACCGTACACCTTATCAAGTACAGTGACTCCGTTTATGGTGGTTAGGGTGACGGACTTGTAATAAATATCCAGATATCCCGGACTTGCGGCAACTAAAAACACAAAGGTGCTAATTGTAAGAAGCAAAGCGGGTAACCATTTTTTGTAGCGAATTTTGCAGGTGTTTATTATTATCATAAACATTGATAATGGCAGGAACACCGAACCCAGATAAGCGATTCTGTTAGCAAGCAGAGCTTCCTCCAGCGTTGCTGAAATTGCAAGGGTCAGGTACCCAATGTTAACCACAAACACCGCCGAGAATAAAAGCAGGAACCAGGGGTCTTTTTTTCTTATCATAAAACAATAGCCTGCAAGCATTATAAGCGCAAGTACAGATGTGACTATATATACTACAGTAAGGCTTGCGGTTTTATCACCTATTCTGCTACAGCCTGAAAATGCGAAAAGCATAATCAGCAACCCGATTATGCCTATGAATTTCTTTTTCATAAACGAGCTCCTTCAACGGGCTTAATAAAAAACACTTATCCCACACTTTTTCCCACACTTTTAGAAAAAATCTGTGTTTTCCCACACTAAAAGATGCTTTTGGGGTGGGGACAGCGGAATTTAAAATCCCTATAATTTAATTGCAAGAGTTTGAAGGAGGGTATAGACCTTGTCTCTTAAAGTGCCAAGGGTACCCTATTCACACTTATTTGTGTGAAGCCTCTGTGGAGTTGGCGCAAAACAGAGACCGCCCAACGCTTATTTAAGTATACACAAATATTATATTATATTCTGTGTTTTCAGTCAAGGTGAGATAATCGGTAATTTTATGTAAAAGGAGATTTGACTATGGGACTTTTTGACAAAAAATACTGCGATGTATGCGGTGAGAAAATTGGGCTTTTAGGCAACAGAAAGCTGGAGGACGGCAATTTGTGCAAGGATTGCGCAAGAAAGCTCTCACCTTTTTTCAGTGATCGCCGCCGTTCAACTGTAGAAGAGATAAAACAGCAGCTTGCTTACAGAGAAGAAAACGAAAGAAACCTTGCTCGCTTTAATCCTAACCTTGTGTTTGGCAACAACGAGAAGGTCTATGTTGATGTGAATGCTAAAAAGTTCATCGTTACAAGAAGCTCCAACTGGAGAGGTGCAAACCCTGACATCATTGATTTTTCTCAGGTTACTGCTTGTAATACAGATATTGTTGAGAACAGGGATGAGATATACACCCAGGATGCAGAGGGCAACAGAAGAAGCTACAATCCTCCGAGGTTTGAGGTAGAGTATGAATTCAATTTTGTAATTCAGGTAAACTCTCCTTGGTTCTCTCAGATTGAGTTTGAACTGAGCGACGGCAACAGACCTCAGAGCCGTATGACTGATATGTACCGTGAGTACGAGCGTCAGATGTATGAACTTCAGAATTTGCTTATGGGCAACACCCCTGCAAATGCAACTGCATATGTTCAGACACCTCCTGTATACGGACAGCCTGCACAAGCATATAACCAAAGTGCTCCCGTATATACTCAGCCTGTTCAGCCAATTTCCTCTTCATGGACATGTGCTTCCTGCGGAAGTCTTAACAGTTCAAAGTTCTGCCAGGGTTGCGGAGCACCTCAGCCTGTGAAAGCAGGAGTGTTCCGTTGCGATAAATGCGGCTATACCATTGGGCAGGGCTCTCAGATTCCTAAGTTCTGCCCTCAGTGCGGAGACCCTGTGAACTTCAACGATATGCAGTAAACACGCCTGCGGAAATACATCGGAGGATGTGATGAAACGAATGGTATATATTGTGATTGCTTTCACAGGATTGATTGTGGCAGGCGTGATTTTTGCAGGCTGTGCAGTAGGTCCTTTACCTAAAAGCGAAGAGCGGCTAATGGGAATGAGCTTTAACCAGAATCATATGAATTTTGGCTATTGTTACAGCTTTTATCTGAGAGAAGAGGACGATACGGTGCTCTTTGATGCAGAGGTGCGTTTTGATGAGGAGCCTTACTGCATTATTCTTGAAAGCTGTCAGGTAGATAAATCAGAACTTGAAAGACTCAGAAGTCTTGATGAAGAATACTCCGTTACAAACTATGTCACTTCATATAAAAAGAAACCTTCGCTTTTTGAAGCGTCAGACGAAACAGTCAACAAAACAACAGTGTATTTAAGTGACGGCACAGATAAGTCTGCTGACACAAAAGACGAACATATTGATGTTCTCTACGACTTTTTCTTTGATTTAGCAAAGAAATACATAAATAAATCAGTTTATCTTTATGAGGAGTAATTGTTATGGGAATATTTGATAAGTTTAAAAGTGCCGCCAATTCAGCGGTAAACAGTGCAGTGAATTCGGCGGTAAACTCTATTGGCAATAAAAAAGAAACCTTTACTTTTGCTAAACTCCCTGAAAGTGTGGCAGAGTTGAAGAACCTGCCCGAAGCAAGCCTTGACTCTCCGTTCAAGACCGCTGCACTTTCACTTCTTGCACTTTGTGCTTATGGTGCAGATAAACAGGCAGGAATTGAAATGCTTGATTTCCTCAAAGGCCCCAGACCCTTAAGCCCTGCAGAAATATCTTTTCTTGATGATAGGTTCCGTGACGGTCAGTGGTATGTGCCTTTCTCGTATTTCAAAGGTGCAACCCCAGAAAATAATTATACACCGACAGAGCCTTTCACCGTGGAAATTACAAGTAATTCTAATTCTGCTGTTAATGAAGGCTATATGACCTTGTGGCTTAAAAGCGGCGGTGCAGACAGTCCCCGTCAGTTTACTTTGAGAAAGAAAGGTGACGGCAGGTGGTTTTTGTGGGAGCAGTACATAATGGTAGGTATCAGAACACCAAAATCCCAAGACCCTTGGGCTTGAGATTTTTGGCGGTGATATGTATGCTTTCCATATTTGCAAGCCTTTTCGGTTGCAGTAAAAAGCCCGACTATCCCTTTGATAAAGAGAAAGCCTGCTATTTCTCCCGACAGGGTGTAATAGCAGGCGGTGGTTTTCACCTGACCTTTAATCCCGAGGGAGTGGTTGAGTATTACAGCTATGTAAAACCCGTCCCTGAGTATGAATGCGGAATGCGTGATAAAGGTGCGGATATTTACTTTGTGGGACTTAAAGAGGGCAGAGTAGAGGTTACGGCTATTTATGAATATCCCACCTGCGAAGATGAGGAATATACCTTCACCCTTAATGTAGATAAAGATTTGATAGTTACAAGAATAGATTGACAGGAGAGATTTTTATGAGAAAATCAAGCATACTATGTTTTATACTTTGTTTTATGCTGGTTATAAGTTCACTGTCATTTGGAGTTTCTGCAAAGGAAACAGAGATTGCATCTGCAGGCGAGGCACCTGTGTATTACATCGAAACCTACGAACAGCTTAAGAATCTGGCATATACAGCCCAGAGCGACTGCAGGTATATTCTGAATGATAATATTTATCAGACAGATAATCTGAACGATAAGGAAATTGTTATCCCTGCGGGTGCCAGTTTTAATCTTGATCTTAACGGCTACACTATTATCCGAGAAACTCAGGGTAACGATTGTGCGCTGTTTCGTATCAAGTCAGATGCAAGAATGATTATTAACGATACATCTGATCCCCGGACGGGCTCCTGCGTGTTTTCCGAGGGTTACAGTGATTATTACAAGGCTGTTTTCTACAACGAAGGCGGTGAACTCGAAATAAACGGCGGATACTACGAGATACTATCACCATACGAGCAGGGCGACTGCAGCGTAGTCCGTACCACAAGCGGATACACCAATATTTACAACGGTACCTTTGACTCAAGCGCCTCCTGGGGTGGCGACACAATATCCGTAGGACATAATGCTTATTTATACGAGGTTCCCCAGGTGGTTATCTTCGGCGGTGACTTCTATGGAAAATATCAAAGCATTGATGTAACTCCCTTTGACAACTACTTAAATTACGGTTGCCTTTTCCCCAGTGTATATGTGCTGGGCGGTAACTTCTATATTACAAACGGCGGAAAAGACGGCGAAGACGCAAGTTTTGCCTACTGCAATAACGGTTGGGGCAGAGTTATCGTTGCCGAGGGCACAGTGCTGGCAAAATGTCTGAATTCAAGAGACCAGATGTTCCTGCCCGGAGTTTCTAAAAAACTCTTTTCTGAGACCATAGACGATTACACAGGCGGATATTACAAGGTAACAGCACCACCTATGATTATGTCAGAAAACCTTGATTATTATTACAGACTTCTGAATCTTTGCAAAAAGGCAGAAGTCATAAGCTACATTGGATATAACTATGTGCATGAGTTCTGCGGTGAAGAATTTGAGGATATTCTCAACAGTATTGACACGATTTATGTGAAGTCCGATGAAGAAACCTCACCTTACATTGAACTTAAAAACCGCACTTTGGATCACAAGTATGTTAATTGGTATATGGTCAACGAGTCGCAGTATAAAGGTAAGGACACACAGTGGACTCATATAGGCGATGCATATAATATTTCTCATTGGCAACCCTACGAGCGCCCCAATGAAGGGGGAAGTTATATCATCCGCTGTGTTGTAACAAACTCTGACCTGTCAACATACGAGGATATAGTGCGGATTTATTACGCGCCTCTTGAAAAAGAGACAGAAACAATAATTATAGATACTGCATATATAGAAGGAATTGATGTACCCCTTGAGGGCAACACTCCTGATATGGAGGCTTTATGCACAACACAAGGTTATAATGTGTCGAGGGTTCAGTGGTACGATGTCACCGAGAGCAGAGGAGTTCTGATGGCAGAGGATGATACCTTTGTCCCGGGTAGAATCTATAGAGTTGATGTTTTGGTTGAGGCAGAGGAAAATTACGCTTTTCTGATGATAGACGGCTACAATGAAGCCACAGGTTATATTAACGGCATCAATGCCATAGTCTACGGATCCCACGATGAGAAGGAACTTGAGATAGGATTCATGTTCTCTCCCTGTGAGGAAAACCCCAACAAGCCCACAAACCCCGGTAATCCTACCAATCCCACACAGCCTTCAACTCTCACTGACCCTGTTGCAACAGGTGTCCTCGGTGATGCAAACCTTGACGGCGAAGTCAACATCAAGGATGCAACTGCAATCCAGAAGTACACCGCACAGCTTGAGGCGTTGACTGATACAGGTCTCATCCTTGCAGATGTGGACGCATCCTCTGATGTAAACATCAAGGATGCAACTGCTATTCAGAAATACATTGCAGGTATTGACACAGGCTACGATATTGGCAAGGAGATTTAACAGTTATGATAAAACGAGTCCTTTCTCTTATTCTTAGCTTTTTGATGATAATGTGTGCTGTGTCTGTAATGACAGCACAGGCAGCACCTGTTGTATCTGTTGAAAGTCTGGTAATCACTCCCTATATGGGCTCTTTTGGAGAAATCAAGCTGAAGGTTACAGGAGCCACCGATGTAACTTATCAATGGCAGGCAGGCTTTTTTGACAGTACATTTGACCCTGTAGATCTTGATGATAACGAGTATTACATCGGAACAAAAACAAATCATTTCAAGCTTCTGGCATCAGGAGAACTTGATTCTCTTGATTTTCGTTGTAAGATTACCTATAACGGCGGCAAGGTTTACAGTCAGGTATTCCACTTTACCTTCCTTGACCCTAAGGTAATCAGCAGAGCATACATCGTAGGTGTAGATGCTCCTGTTTTCGGATATGGCCCCAAATACAGAACTGATGATGTTCTGAGTGAACAATACGACTTGGATTCGATGGTGTGGTATGGACCTATAAAAGGTTCATCTGCTCCGCTGATGAAGAGTACGGATGTTTATGTTGAGGGTAAATACAAGTGCAGATTCTATCTTGACCCTGCAGAGGGATATACTTTCAATGAAAATTCTGTGTGCAGTGTGGATGGCATTATTTGTAATGTGTATTCTGAAACAAGTGATGACGGAACAATTGCTTATTATGCAGACCGTGTTTACACCATATCTTATAAGGGAAACCTGCCGGAGGGGATTCTGGACTTTGAGTCGAGAAAACCTGATGCTTCTCTGGGAGAACAAGATGTTTATATGGGAACCTTTTGCCTTGGTACATCGGATATGGATACCGAGTTCAGTTTTACCACCAAGGCCTTGCCATCAAGTATGAGTAGTAATGGTTACTATATATTCGGAAAAACAAGTTTTATAAAAGATGGCAGAGTACTGCGTGACATAACAGGAACATCCGCAAAGCTTTCCACACTGATTATCAGTGAAGAAGGAAGATATACGCTGGAACAGAAAATATGCCTGATGTCTCCTTCACTGGAGGTAATGGAAACCCGTACACAGTCATACATTGTAGATATAATAAAGCCTCAGACACTTACAGAGGTAAGCGTTACTTTTGACAATATCGAAAACTGGGTGCGACCTTTGTATTCTCCTGTTGCAGTTACTCCCGGTGTTTGTGTGGAGTCTACAATGTGGAATGATATGACATTGGACGGTAAATATGTCCCGGCAGGTACTGATTTTATTGATGGTCATACCTATCGTATGGGGATATGGATAAAGACAAAGCCGGGATATGTCTTCGCAGTTGATGAGGACGGCTGTCCCGATATTACTGCCAAGGTGAACGGTATGCCTGCAGAGGTTGTTCCTGCTGTATCTTCAACAGCAGCCGAGATAGTCTTTGAGTTTACTTATGAAGTGGAGTCCACAGACGCACCTACAAGTGTTCCCACAGATTGTCCCACTACCCCTACTCCTCCGACAACCTCTCCCTCCGAGCCTGTATTTACAGGTATTCTCGGTGATGCAAACCTTGACGGTGAAGTCAACATCAAGGACGCAACTGCAATCCAGAAGTACACCGCACAGCTTGAGGCGTTGACAGATACAGGTCTCATCCTTGCAGATGTAGATGCATCTGCAGATGTGAACATCAAGGATGCAACTGCAATCCAGAAGTACATTGCAGGTATAGACACAGGACTTCCCATTGGTGAATCTGTGTGAAAATATAAACTATACAATAAGGAAAGGTGATTAACTATGAAAAATGTAAAAACTTTACTTGCTTTAGTAATGGTAATGCTTATGTTGGTGTCATTGGTAGCTTGCGATGACGGCGGCAAAAACGACCCCACAGATGCACCGAAAGTTTCTGTAGATGGTGAAACAATAGAAACAACTCTCTGGAAACTTACATATGATTCCAAAGTGTGGAAAATTGATGAGGACGAATTTTCTGATGAGGATGACTATTCAAAGATCATTCTTATTATTCCTGATGGTGACGGTTATTTGATAAATGCGGAAATCAGAGCATCTGTTGAAGATGCGGAAGGTTTCCGTGACAATCTTACATACTATGACTTTGACCAGTATGAGTATGCAGTAAACAACGCTTATGAACTTACAAAAGTTGGCGGCGTGGATTGTGTGAAGCATGAAGGCGAATACTGGGGTGAACCTTGTGTAAGATACTTTGGCCGTGACGAGGGTGCAGGTACTACTGTGTTTGTAGAGATAATCGGTGACTACGAGGACGCCAATGTACAAACTCTTCTTGCAGGTCTTGAGTTCACTCTGACTGATACAGGCAACACAGATGCTCCCTGGTATTGGGAGGGTGAAGCGTTCTCTGCAGAGGACAAAGCTTTTGGGGTAGGCGTATTCTCGGTTAATAGCAAGTGGATTCCTTTTGGCGAGTGTGTTATTGCCAACGAGACCTTTGACCATGCAGTAGCAGTAACAGGCAACACAGCTTATATAGCAGGTGATGGTGCTGTTAAGCAGTATGCCTTTGACGGCGAAACTCTGGAGTATGTGAAAAACCTTGACCTTGACGGCGACTACAGCCACATCAACGCAACTGATGACGGAAGTGTGTGGATATCAGGCTTCGGTGAGGACCTTGTGTGCCTCAAGGACGGCGTACAGACTGCAGCTTACGATGGTACTGACTATGTAACAATGCATCCCTCAGGCACATGGGGTATCAGTTGGTTCTCAGGCTCTGAATGTGAGAAAATCACTATCTCGGGCGACACGATTACAACCGAGGCAATTACCTTTGCTGAGGTAGATACAATCTCTACAGTTATTATTGATAAGGACAATATCTATGTTACAGGAAACGCTGCAGATGACAGCGGACACAAGGTGTTTGTTTATAATCAGAACGGCACACTCCAGAAAACACTTGCAGACGAAGAAGGCGAAAGTCTGGGCAGCATTACATTTATGGCAAAGATTCCACAAGGCTACATTGGTCTGGACGGAAATATGAGAGAAGTTGTTTTCTGGGATAACACAGGCGCGTTTGCAGGTTACGCTGACGATGACGAACTGTTCTCAACAAACTATCCTTGGTTCTGTGGCGGTACACTGCTCTCAGATGGAAGTATCCTCACAGTTATGACCGAGGAACGCGCAGATGAGTCTGCAATGGAGCTTATCGCATTTACTCTCAGCGGTTTCTGATAAGTATTCTGAAATATAACAAAAAACAGCGAGCCGTTTTAACGAGAGTTAAAGCGGCTTAACTTTATATAGAGGTCCCTTAAATCTGAGATTTTGGGGAGAGGAGGAGAGACGATGCGGTGATGCGGCGATTTTATGAAATCGTCGCAAACTGCTACAGTCTGCGACGACGAGGCAGGAGCAGAAGGACTTGAAGCTGCTTTTGAAGAAAGACCGCGTGCCTCGATTTCGTGATGCTTTCACAAAATCATATATTGATGCTGTTTTGATGCTTTTTGCAAATTTACCCTTTACTTATATTAATAACAGATGATATTTTGATGATTATAAAAATCAAAGGCTGATGCTCTTTACTAACATCAGCCTTGGGCGCTGTTGGCTATGGTCGTAAAATAATTGTTGAAATTATAATGAAAGTTTATTTTGGTCTGTTGATTTTCGTCATATTTGTGTATACAATGTTATTGAAGCGAAAATTTGATGTGCTCACGCGAGTAAAGGTTGTGCTTTACTTGTACAGGAAATATTAGAATAGCGAGGTTACTTTATGGCTCAGGTAATAACACTAAAAATCACATACGCAGATTGTGACAACAGAATATGGAGAGAAGCACAAATTTCAGATAATTCTTACCTCAGCAAACTTGGTTTTATGGTGCTTACTACTTTTGATACCCTTGCTTATCATTTGTTCAATATAGAGTATAAAGGAAAACTTTTTGAGTTGCCCTCGGATGATTCAAGAATAAAGCCTGAGGAGTGCCTTTTTTGTGTAAAACTCAAAGATTTGAAGTTGAGTGTAGGTGATAAGCTTCAGATGATATATGATTTTGGCTGTGAGCAGGTGTTTGATATAGAAGTTACTGATGTCTCGCCAATGGCAAGAGGTACAGGAACAGCTTATCCCAAAATCTTACGCGGAGAGGGCAGAAGGATTTTAGACGATATTCCTGCTGAAGAAACCTTAGAAATAATTAATAATATTGATGAAACAGGAAAATCTGATTATCGGTATCTTACGAAATACAATAGTGAGTTGATATGGGATTATCGTGATTATAGGTTGGATTTGGACAATGGGTTGCTGAAGGGAGAAATCGAACAGCTTGAAGATGCGTACTCGTACTTTGAGCAGTTTCTGGAGGTTTGAAAATGACAGAGTTAGAGAAAATTGCTTATGCAAAATCTTTTATAGATAAGTTGGCAAATGGTATAAATCCCATTGATGATTCTTTAGTTAAGGAAGAGGACATTGTTAATAATGTCAGAATCAGCCATTGCTTCTTTTATGTATCCGATGTTCTCAGGCAGGTGATTGATAACGGTGGCATAAACAAAAAGAAAGCATATATTCCATTTGAGTTGTCGTTACAGGAGCGATCAGGATTTACATATTCTGATAAGCCAATACCGATAAGCGAAATTGCAAAGCGTTTAAACGCACTTGTTACCAATGAAAATATGAAGAAGATTGCATACAGAGATATCGCAGAGTGGCTTGTGTCGGTAGATATGCTTTGTGTATATACAAAGCCTGATGGTAAAACTGCGAAAAAGCCCACTGAGAATGCTGTGAATATCGGTATGTTTACCGAGAAACGGACCGGTCAAAGAGGAGAGTATACCGTTACAGTGTGCAACAGAAACGCTCAGATGTTTGTAGTTGATAATCTGGATGCAATTATAGCATATAAAAATTAGTTTAATGACAAAGTGATGCCGAAAAGTTGAGTCGAACTTTTCGGCATTTTGCTATATCAGTATTTGTTTGCAAATTGAAGAATCTGCACTATAGTGTTAAGGTTAATCAAAGAAAATAGCGTGACGGCACGGGATATAACTCCACCCTGATGTGAGGTCTTAATTAAACAGGAACTCCCGTGCCACGATTTCAGGTGGGGGATTTGTTGATAAAGCCGTTAATTTCATTTCAGGTTGTCAATGCGTATCAGGCAGATGGTAAAAACCATAATCTCCATCTCAAGTGCGGGTATGTTACCTTAGAAAAACCAATAAGTCAGGTAATGCAAAATCAGCAGTTTGGACCTTCCTCAAACAGAAAAATACCCCTCGTCAGATGACAAGGGGGTATAGCATTGATTTGAGATGTGTGTAAGTAGGGAGGTAAAGGGCGAAAACTGATACACATAAACAATGAAAAAAGTTTGTTGATTTTACGAGTTATGCTAAAATTGTTATTTAGGATAGATAAAAAACAGATTAGCCTGTTATATTAAAGTAGGTGGTAATTGTGTATAAGATTTTACTGGTTGAGGATAACAAAGACATCCGCAAGATGATTTCGGATATGTTCAAGATAAAGAGTGGCAATGGTGTTTTTCTTGATACTGCTTCAGATGGGCAGGAGGGCTTGGAGAAAGCCTACGAGAACACCTATGATTTATTGCTTCTGGATATTATGCTCCCTGAGGTTGACGGCTTTGAGATTTGCAAGGAAGTACGCAGACGAAGCGATGTGCCTATTATGTTTATAACTGCCCGCACAGGTCAGGAGGACATTCTCAAGGGCTATGCTCTTGGTTGTGATGATTATATAGTAAAGCCTTTCTCATTGCCGGTATTTTACGAGAAAGCAATGGCTCTGATTCGCCGTTCAAAGGGGCTTATCAGATATAACACTTTAACTGTTGGAGACATAACCCTCGATCCCAACAAAGGTATTGTAACTCTTAACGGGGAGGAATTAAATCTTGCCTCAAAAGAGTATGAGATCCTCAAGATTCTTATGGAGAACAAAAACTCTGTCGTAAGCAGAGAGTCTATTCTTGACAAGGTTTGGGGTTACGATAACTCTGGAGATATTAGACTTCTTGACAATCACATCAAAAAGTTACGCCAAAAATTAGGTGTAGCAGGCTCTATGATAAAAACAGTAGTAAGACGCGGTTACAGACTGGAGGTGCAGATGTGAAAGCAAAACCCATAAGGCTTTGTGTGCTGATATTTGCAGTTTTTCTTCTGTTTTCAGTAGGTGTATCTGTATTTTACTCTGCAGTAAAATATAATTCTGAAAAACAGATTCAATATATCAGTGCCTATGACAGAAGTACATCTTTTCATTACAAAGCTGAAAACGAGAATTTCAAGGAAAACTTTTTTTCTATAAACAACTCAAATTATGGGGAATACAAATCCTCAAATAAATACAGTTATTTTGCAAGTGTTGAGGAAATACCCGAGTCAAATAATTATATCAAAGTTGCTTTTGCACGAAATTCAAATCATTACACCAACGGATACATTTGTTTCGATAGTTTTCGTGATTCTATGACCGACAGCCAGTATGACAAGATTTGCCGATATCTTAATACGGAAATAAACGATGATAGAGGCTCATACTACGATTTGCTTTGCACATATTACCTGTATAAAGATTCGCAGATTATTCCTATGGTAATTGAGATTGTAAAGACTCAGGAAGCCAATGTGTGGTATGTACAAGATGAGGTTATAGAAACCTTTGAGCTTGACACAGGAGTTGATACCGAAAGCTACACCTATGACCCGAAGGTACATGGTGTACTACACAAAAGCTCTGACAGCAAACGAAATGTAATCGACAAGGACTTTTTCTTTGGCAGAAAAAGTATTGACATTATAAATGAAAAAATCAACACATCAAAATCAGATTCAAACTACGAAAACCTTTATTATTTAGGAAACTTTGAGTACGCTTACAGGAGCACTGAACAGGTGTATATCTATTTAGAAGAATATACGGACGAGATTTTAGGCGAAAGTATTGTTTCTTCTTCAGATGTTTATACAGTTACATATATAGAGACTTTCAATGTGTTGGAAAACTGCATCAGCGATATAAAGCTTGTGGTAGCTTATACTATCATTCTGTTTTTATCGGTGGGTAGTGTGTTGGCGGTTTGGGTTTACATTTATATAAAGAAACGCCTTGAACACGAAAGAAACCTTATTACAATTACAAACTCTCTTGCTCATAACTTGAAAACTCCATTGTTTGTAATCAGCGGAAACGCAGAAAATCTTTTGGCGCTTACGGCTGATACTGAGCAACAAGACTATGCCAAAACCATATTAAGCCAAGTAGATGTTATGGATGAAAGAGTCAGAAAAATGTTTGAGCTTTCACGAATGGAAAGCGGTGGATATAAGCTCAATATCGAAAGCTTTAATTTCTCAGAACTTATTAAAAATATAGTGGATAGCTATTCAAATTGTGATAAGGAAATTGTGCTTGACCAAAAGGCAGATGTATATGTAAACGCCGACAAAACCCTTATGGGAACAGTGGCAGAAAACCTTATTGACAATGCCGTTAGATACGGCGAAGGTAACAAGATAACTGTACACCTTGAGGGTAAAGTCTTTTCTGTAAGCAATCGTTGCAGCTACCTTACAAAAATAGATATAAAGAGGCTTTTCAAGCCCTACTATCGCCATCCGAAATGCGGACAAAAGTCGGGCAACGGAATCGGTCTTAGTATCGTACGCAAAATTGTTAAGCTACACAAGTGCAAAATGAAAGCTTCTACCCAAAAAGGAATTTTTACAATATCATTACACCTTAAATAACAGGAGTGATTATGATGAAAAAATCTGTCTGTGTGTTGCTTGCTCTATTATTGGTACTTGCTTGCCTTTTATCAGGATGTGATAAGGGTAGCGGTGAATTCTCAATGGATTACTCAACCGATATGCAAATAATGTATCTGTGTTCAGGTGGAAGTATAGGTGTGCCTATGACCAAATCCGATACAGGATATTACTATATAGGCAAAGGTCTCAGGGGCACAAGAATAGTTATCTACATAGACAAAGAAAGCAGAAAAGCCACTCCCTTGTGTTCAAAGCCCAACTGTATGCATGATGATATTGATGAGTGCGATGCTTATGTAAACAGTTCAGAAACTGTAGCAGTTGATACTATATTCGGTGCAACGGGCAACTTAATTCAGTATTATGAGGGCAGTTTGTATCTTCTTTGTGCAGAGTATGACGAAAGCTACATAAACTACAATATCTATATTATGAAAATGAATTTGGACGGTACAGGCAGAGAACAGATAACCGAGTACTTTGATTTTCCTGTTGCTCGTTGGTTTATCCACCGAGGATACTTGTATTATTGTACCGATTCACAGCTTCTGAGAGTTCCTATGGATTCGCCGAAGTCGGAGCCACAGGTTGTTTACGAATTAGAGCGATTTTTCAAAGACAGACACAACTCATTTTATAACGCCTTTGCCTATCAGAACTATGTGTACTGCGAAACAGACGAAAGGGATGAAACAGTAACTAATGGTGGCTTAAGGATTCACGCAATCCACATAGAAACGCTTGAAAAATACGCTCTTGAGATAAATGGTAAGCCCGCAGGGCCCGAGGCTTTTTTCGGTGATAAAATGATTATCTCAAACGCAGATGATGAGGGC
Source organism: Ruminococcus sp. (assembly GCA_017473775.1). Classification (GTDB taxonomy): domain Bacteria; phylum Bacillota; class Clostridia; order Oscillospirales; family Acutalibacteraceae; genus Ruminococcoides. Next base: position 12,360 of record JAFUJH010000052.1, on the reverse strand, counting down.
AAATATTATGAGATTGCCGATTTGGACGGAAGCAACAGTAAACCCTTTTTTACTCAGCAGAATAACGAAAAGACCTCTATGACAGGTGATGGAACATACCTCTATAAAGACAATCAGGCTGTTGCTATGAGAAGCGGTGATGGTGAACAAATAATAACAGTCATGGACAAAGACCTTAATGAAATTGATACATTCAGATTACCACAACTTGATATGAAAGTTTACAGCTTCTTTGCACCTCAGGATGAGGACTTCTTTATCTTCGAGTGCTTTAATGAGAATGATGAACACATCATTGTTATGGCAGATAAAAGTCAGATAGGTTCTATAAATGGTGAGGTTATTGAGTACACCGAGCTTTGTAAACTTAAGTGGGCACAAAACAACAGTAACGGTATTTATTATACAGAATAGTCAGGTGGGTTATGAGACAGTTATGGGGTGAATACTCAAAGCTTTTTCTAAACAGAATATTTGTTATTTGCCTTTGTGTGGCGCTCATTGCCAATTCTATGTTCCTCTTGATGACACAGTCAGAAGATATAGAGGATTCTGCGATTGCAAGCGATGTTGCACTTTATGAACAGATAATTGAGGATTGCACAAATTCTGCCGATAAAGAGGCATTTATAGAGAGCAAACATCTCGAAATCCAGATTGCGCTAAGGCTTTTAAGACTTGCTGAAAACGGTGTAGATGTTAATGTCGATGCATCTGCTTCAAAATATAAAGAGGAACATCCTGAGGAGTTTGCAAAGGCATCTGAATTTAATCTTACTGCAGATGAACTTAATAACCTGTCTTTAATGATTAGCGATATATCATCTCAGCTTGCACACATAGACAGTTTTGATGAATTTATAACCAATATGAAAACAAGAGCAGAGGAGCAATCAGGTTTTGCGATTTTTGCAAAGCCTAATAGCTTTTCCTATAAAAACATTCAGAAAACACCTGTGGATTTTGAGAGAGTGGCAGATATAAACCCAACCCTCGGCAACAACAAAGCCCTTGAGGTTTCTACTACATTTGAATTAACGGATTATCTGCTCTTAGTGCTAATTCTCCTTGTGTGCATAGCAGTGTTTACCGTTGAACGAGAAAAAGGCTTGTACTCCTTAGTTCGCTCTACTAAAAACGGCAGACTGCCTACAATCGTTTCAAAACTGTTTGTCTGTGTATCAGTAACTGCTGTTATGAGCGTTCTGTTCTATGCTTGTAATGTACTCATAAGCGGTGCTGTGTTTGGTTTTGGTGATATGAGCCGATGCGTGCAGTCAAGCAGTATGTTTATGAATTGTACCTTTGATGTTACAATCAGGGACTATCTGATTCTGTGGGTAAGCGGTAAAACTTTGTTTTTGTGTGCTTTTGCACTAAGTTTGTCGCTGCTTTTTACCGCCGTAAAATCTCCTGCTTTGTCCTACATTATCTTAGGTGTGTTTGGCGTATTTGAATTTGGGGCGTATATGTTTGTAAACGGTACCTCGACGGTCGGTGCGTTAAAATACATTAACATTTTCTATCTCTTAAGCGGTAATAACATTTTTGGAGTTTATCAGAATGTAAATGTGTTTTCCGAGCCTGTCGGAATAACAGTTGTGTTTATAATACTTGTAGTTTTATTGAGTATTGTTGGAGTTGTAGGAAGCAGTATTGCTTTTTCAAAGTCCAATATGGAAAACGGGAAAATAGCAGTTTTCCAGAAGCTCACCTCAAAAATCAACAGCCGAAAGAAGATAAAGGGGAGTACAAGTATTTACAAAGGCGAAGCCTTCAAGCATTACAAAACCTCTTTTGCATTTGTCGCTATTGTACTGTTGCTTATTGTGGGTTATCAGAGCCTTAATGAAGATTTGAGCATAAAATTCAAAAACACCGAGGAAAGTTACTATAATACATATATGCAGACTTTAGAGGGTGAACTGACATCTGATAAGTGCAACTTCATCCAAAAGGAAAGAGAATATTTTGACTCGCTTGAATTGCAAAAGGCTCAGATATCTGCCGATACAAGTCTATCGGATTACGAAAAAGAAGAACGGATTCAAGGAATACAGAATATAATCGAAACCAAAGGTCAGGCTTTTGAAACTATATGTAAGCAGGTTTCCTATGCTGAGAGTAAAGCGGTAGAAATCAGCAAGCCACCTGCCCTTATAAACGAACTTGTAAACAAAAGATTTGTTCAGGATACCTACAGAGAGTGGAAGTGCTTTACTCTCCTTCTTGCAGTAATTGCATTCTGCACATCCAATATCCTCGCTTGTGAGTATAAGAAGTCTATGGTAAATCTCATAAGTGCAACCAAATTCGGTAAAGGCAGATTGCTTAGCATAAAGCTTATGACAGTTATGATAACTTCAGTAATTTCATACATTCTTGTGTATCTGCCATATTGGATAAATCTTGTTAAAACTTTCGGCACAGGCTCCTTTGATTTACCACTTGCATTTGTAAAGGACTTTTATCTGCTTATAAGCGACATAACAGTTTTTGAATATCTGTGTGTACTGAATGTGCTTCACCTGCTTGTAGCTATAACTGCAACAGCCTTGATTTATATGCTGTCTTACCTTTTGAAAAATCAGTTTGTAACAATGATTGTTTCAAGCGGACTTTTTCTGATTCCTTGTGTACTGTTTATAAATAACACCAATGTACGAACAGTTGCTGTATTCTTAAACAATACCCAGAAATCCTTTGTGATTTTGGTTGTAACCTTGTGTTTGCTTGCTACAGTAATTTCCGTTGCGGTTACATTTGTAAAATTCAATCGTATAAAGTGGAGGGTAGTTCCATAGATAATTAGGCAAAGAATATGAGAAAAGGTTGAAACAAGGCGTAACATTTCTGAGCTTTGATTGTTATATGTATGACGGTGAAAATCTTTGTTAATCATAAGGATTATTTAGTTTCGCTCGTCTGATATCTTAAATAAATCAAAGACACAACGGAGGTTTTGGCATGAAAAAGTTTTTAGTTTTTATATGTACTGTTATGATGATTACTTTTGCTTTTTGCGGTTGTTCCGAAAACACCCCTACGGTAAATGGTGATACGAGTAAGGCAACTTACTATAATTTCGAAACCGACTGTCAGGTGAACGTTGCAAATCCTCCTTTCGACCATTATGCAGCCAAGGGTCGTGACGGCTATTTTTTGCTCAGTGACGGTTATCTTTACTTTGCAGATATAGAAAGTCAGTCTGCTACTATACTTTGCAATAAACCGAACTGCCTTCATAATAGTGTTTATTACAATACTGAATGTAACGCACATATCGGGGTTGATGGCAGTATTACTTATAATGAAGGATATATTTACTACATAGGCGATAGTGCAGAGACTATGGACGGAAGTGCTCTGATGCGTGTTGCTACTGATGGAAGTGGCATCCGTGAAGCCGTTTGCTCAAAAGAGCATATCACAAACGAGTGGGATGTGCACAGAGGGTGTTTTTATAATGCTTATCGTGAGTATCGCCTTGAGGACAAGCTGGAGAATATCAACATTAGCAGACTTGTAATTGAAAAAGTATCTCTTAGCAGTAATGGCGAGACTGAAATCCTTTTTGATTCCGTAGATTTTCTTCAGGATTCCTCCTTCAGTTACCTTGCTGTTTTTGATGATTACCTTTATTATTCCTATCAATACTATACAGAAAAAGACGAACTTATAGATAAACTTATTTGCTACGATTTGAGCAGTAATACTGAGAAAGAAGTTGCGATTCCTGAAGGTGACAACAACCCCTATGAGTTCGGCATAAGTTATATTTATCCTTTAGGCGATAAGCTGATTTTTAAGGCAGGATATGAAATTTACCGTTGCGATTTGAACTCTGAAAACATAGAAAAAGTAATGACTCTTGAGGATGAATATCATAACATTTTCACCGATGGTACATATCTTTACGAGGATAATTTTGCAAACTTCCTTAATAGTGAACTGCTTTCAATTGAGAAAGCCGACAGCCGTCAACTAAAAGTTTACGACAGCAACTTAAAACTCATAGATACATTAGATGTGGGAGATTACGAACTGTCTTTCCGCCCTGTTGATGATAAGTGTTTTTTGAGTATGGACCAAAACGGCAAATTTTCTTGCTTTGATAAAACTGAAATCGGCAGTATAAATGGTGGAGTATGGGAAGAAAAGCCCATTGAAATTGTTAACTGATTAAAACCGAATGCCTTTTAGAATCGTATAAATAGTATAAAGGTAAAAGGAGTGTTTTTATGTTTAGAAGAAGTTTTGCTTTGATTCTGGTGTTGGCGGTTGTATGCAGTCTTATTGGCTGTGACAGTAATAATCAAACATCTTCAGACAGTTATAACTACCTTACAGATGCTCAGATTGCCAACACCTTGGATATTGGAAATGTTAACATTGCCAAGTCCGAAAACGGTTATTATGTGCTTGTAGGCAGTAAGCTTTATTTTGTTGACGGAGTGTCCTTAGGAGCAACCCTTTTGTGTTCAAAGCCTAACTGTCTGCATAGTGACGAAAACTGCTCGGCAGTTATTGGTAATGTAGACAACATAGCTTTTTCAGATGGTTTTGTTTACTATATTGCCTCTGCGGGAGTTGAGAAGGAATTTATCGGCTCGTATCTGGTTAAACTTTCTGCTGACGGAAGTACAAAGGAAAATATATATTACATAGACAAAGATTATGGAGACTTTATAGTACACAGAGGGTATTTTTATTACACCACAAGAGAATTCAAACTTGATGATTATACAGGACTATTAGATATTGATAAGTGCGATGCATATATTTACCGTTTGCCTCTTGAAAGTAAAGATAAAGAATCTGAGAAGGTTTATTTTGCGGAGGAAGTTGAAAGAGATGCACAGCTTTCCGGGCTTATGGCTTATGGCGATAACCTTTACTTTGACCTCTACGGTATGAAGCGAGGCACCAAGAATGAAGAAATCCGCAAGAGTATAAAACTCAATCTCACAACCTTTGAAGAAAGTGAAACAATTACCGAAAGCGGGGTTTCCCTTTCCCGTCCAAGGCTTTTTGGCGATTCTCTTGTGTTTACTTCAGACGAAAATGAGAACGGAAAATGCTATTACTATAAAACGGATTTTAATGGTAATAACCCCGAAAAATTCTTCGAAACTTATGATGGAGAAAGTGTATTCTGTGACGGTAAGTATCTTTATGTGGATAATTTCTACACCCTCGTTATGCCTCACCTTTTCGAAGAAAATGATGAGGTGAAAACAGACGAGCGCTACATAAAAGTTTACGACTCTAAACTTAATTTGCTTGATGAGTTTTCTTTTGGTTCAGGCTCTGCGACCACTTGGCATATATTGTCTGTGGACAGTGAGATGTTCCTCTTTGGCGGTAAGGGCAACGAAGGCGATATTATCTTTTACTATGATAAGTCAGAATTTGGAAACTTAAACGGCAAAGAATGGATCAAGAAGTTTTCTTATAAAGAAAATAACGAATAAATACTTACTGATGCAATTATGTGTGAGGAGGTGGTCTTTTGCGTATAATCGGTGCAGAATTCAGAAAGTTATTCACAAGCAGGCTTTTTGTAATTTGCCTTGTGCTGTTTCTTGTAATAAATTCCGTTGGGTTTTACTTTATGTCCGCAAATGATGGGGCATATGAGTACGAACTCAGTATAAGCGATGAGTATAAAGCAGAGCTTGAGAAATATCTTGAAATGGACACAGAAACTGCAAAAGCAGAGCTTATATTGATGCAGGAGGCTTATCAGATAGCCTCTACGCTTAACTCTTCTTCAAGCAGTGGTATGGATGCCGAGTATATAGAAACTGTTATTGAAAACTATAAGGCTGAATCTCCTGAAGCTTTCGTAAAAGCTCAGGAGATTATTAGTGACGGTTTCAGCGTAGAAAAGCTTACTGCAATTAACCTTCTTGCTAATAAATTTGATTACATAGAACAGTACAAAGTTTTTGTTCAGGAAATGCAGGCTCGTGCCGATTCTCAGCTAAAATTCTCTATTTTCTCAAAGTCGGGCACCTTTGCCTATAACAATATAGCAAAAACTCCTTCTGACTTTGAAGAATTAAAGGACACAGAAATTACCCCCGGATTTGACTTAGGATTGAAGTTTGCCACCACCTTTGAACTTACAGATTACCTCACACTTTTCCTTGTAGTGCTTGTGTGCATCACTCTCTTTGCAATGGAACGTGAAAAGGGGCTTACCATCCTTGTGAAGTCAACGCCAATGGGCAGGACAGAAACTCTCTTTGCCAAACTGTTCGTAACCGCTATAACCGTGTCAGGTTTTGCGATTCTTTACTATGTATCAATACTTCTCACAAGTGAGTTTGCTTTTGGTTTAGGTGATTTAAGCCGAAGTATCCAGTCTGTACCTGAGTATATGAACTGTAACTTAAAGGTGTCTGTGTTTGAATATCTATGCCTTTGGGTGGTTCAAAAGGTGCTGACACTTTGCGCAGTTTCTATGGTTTTTGCATTGCTTTTTACTCTTATTAAAAGCACAAACATTACTTACATTGTCCTTGCGCTTTTCTTAGGTGCAGAGTTTGCGTGCTTCAATTTTATTGATGCACTTGCACCTTTTAATCACCTCAAGTACATAAATGTTTTTTACTTCCTAAGCGGTAACGGACTTTTCGGCAGTTACCTCAATCTCAATTTCTTTACAAAGCCTGTAAATGTCCTGTGGACTTATCTTGGATTTTTACTTCTTTGCTTTTGCATGTGTACTGTTGCATCGGCTTTAGCTTTTTCAAAGCAAAACCAGTTTGGTGTTAAAAATCCCTTTACAAAGTACGCAGATAAAATTCGCGGAAAAATACATATTTTTTCGCACAATTCTACCGTTTTTGGCGGTGAGTGTTTCAAGCATTACATAAGTTCCAAGGTGGTGCTTGTGTTGCTTGTGCTTCTGCTTTTTGCCTATGGTAATTTTACAGATGATATAAGCATTACCTATTCGAGCGGTGCGGATGTTGCCTATGCTGCCTATATGAACGAACTTCAGGGTGAAGTAACTCAGGAAAAGGAAGAATTCTTGCAAAACGAACAATCTTACTTTGACTCTCTCTACCTTGAAATCGAGACTATAAACAGTGACACAACTCTTACGGATGACGAGAAATCTATGAAGATTATGGCTGTAGAGAACATCCTTGACACCCGTGGCAAAGGTTTCGAAAAGGTAATGCTTCAGTACAGCACTATAACTTTTGTGGGTGATGAGTTAGGAATTACGCCTCATTTTATAAACGAAAATATCGGAACAAGGCTTATGGCAAATTCTGCACGAGAGTGGAATTACTTTGCTCTGCTTTTGGTGCTGAGTGTATTCACACTTTCGAGTGTGTTTGCCTACGAGCATAAGCGTGAAATGAGCAAGCTTATCTCTGCTACACAAAAAGGAAAAGGCAGACTTTTCTTTTCAAAGTTCTCGGTTGCCACAATAACATATATTGTTATTTACATTCTTCTGTATCTGCCTTATATGGTGAACTTCATCAAGACTTTTGGTACAAACATCTTTTCAGAGCCTCTTGTATTCTTAGAGGGCTTCGCGGGGCTTGGAAACGATATGAGTATTTTTTCTGCTTTGATTTTAGAAAACATTGCTCATATTTTCATAGGGATAGCGGCAGTGTCTTTTATACTCCTTATGTCCGAGAAACTTAAATCGACTGTAACTGCTATGACTGTATCAACTGCAGTTACTCTTATCCCATGTCTACTGATTTACTTTGATTCGAGTTTAAGAATATTTGCACTTTTCCAAAACGGCAGACTTTGGATGCTTACACTTATCATTATTATGTCAGCCATAATTTTAGTTTCACTTTTAATTTATAATTTCATTACCTTTACGGGAATCTCTCTGAGGAGGTTTAAATATGAAACTGGAAATAAATAACCTTAGTAAAATATACAAAAAGGGAGCAGTAAAAGCCCTTGATGATTTTTCAATTACTTTAACCCCTGGTGTTTACGGATTGCTTGGCCCTAATGGTGCAGGTAAGTCTACCCTTATGAATATCATTACAGACAACCTCAATGCAGACTCAGGCGAGGTTACCTATAACGGCGAAAATATAAAGAAGCTTGGCAAGAATTTTCGTAGTGTTTTAGGCTATATGCCACAGCAACAGGGACTTTATGATGACTTTACCCTTAACCGTTTTTTATGGTATATGGCGGCGCTCAAAGGTTTAAAGCGAAAAGAAGCCAAGGAGAAAATCACAAAGCTTTTAGACACAGTTAATCTTACTGACTCTGCCCATAAAAAGTTGGGTGCTTTCTCAGGCGGTATGAAGCAGAGAGCCTTAATTGCCCAAGCACTCCTGAATGAACCCGAAATCTTAATTTTAGACGAACCTACCGCAGGACTTGACCCAAAAGAGCGAATCCGTATCCGTAATTTTATAAGCGACATTGCCGAGGATAAAATCGTTATACTCGCTACTCATGTGGTTTCTGATATTGAGTTCATTGCCAAAGAAGTTATACTTCTTAAAAGCGGTAAGCTTGTAGCTTGTGATAATATCGCAGAACTCTTAAAATCCGTTGAGGATAAAACCTTTGAGATTACCACCGAGGACTCTGCACTTGTAAGAAAGCTCCAAGAAAATTACAGAGTCAGCAATATCCTCAGAGAAGGTAATAGCGTAAAGGTACGAATCGTCACAGATAATCCACCCGACTATGTATCTGCAATAAAAGTCAAACCCACTCTTGAAGATTTATATCTTTACATTTTCGAGGAAGAAAAGGTTTAATGAATCATGTTTGCGGAAATTTGCCCTGTGTGTAGTTTGTTTGAATAAATAGGGAACAGATACGAATGACGCATTAAAAGCGACACAAGGGATTTATGGCGAAGTGTTGGCTTTTCGGAATGAGTGTGTTATAATCAGCTTGATAAACTTTAGTATGGCGGCAAATCGGAGGCGGTTTGAGTGAAGAGTATTTTGGATATCTACTCAAGTAAAAATGATGTAAATATAAGGCAAATTGTAGCGTATAAAGATAACAAACTTGAAATTGAAGAATACAGAGCGGGCTTTGAAAAAGAAGACACAATGAATGTTATGAGTGTAACTAAATCTGTAACATCGTTGTTGGTTGGTATTGCCATTGATAAAGGTATTATTAAAAGTGTTGATGACTGCATAATGGATTATTATAAGGGCATCTATACCCCAAAAAGAGGTGAAAAGACCATTTATGATGTTACTATTAAACATATGCTCACAATGTTAGCTCCTTATAAAGGAAAAAGTGAACCTTGGACAAAAATATGTACATCCGAAGATTGGACACTTGCCACTATGGATTATTTAGGTGGTAGAAACGGCATCACCAATGAATTCAGATATCATACACTTGGAGTTCAAATACTTTTAGGAATTATCAGAATAGCAAGCGGTATGGAGGTGTTGGATTTTGCCAATGAATACCTGTTCAAGCCTTTGGGAATTCTTCCAAGAACCAATGCCAACTGTAAAACTAAAGAAGACCAATTTGCATACCTGATGAACAAAGAAGATCACGGAAAAGTATGGTTTTTAGACCCTACCAATATGCCGACTGCCGGTTGGGGATTGTCTCTTTCTGCGTATGAAATGGCACAAATTGGTCTGCTTGTGTTAAACGACGGAATGTACAATAATGTCAGAGTTATAAGCAAAGCGTGGATTGATTCAATGACACAGTCCTATGTATCTACTGATGAAAAGTTTGGAAATCAGGACTACGGATTTTTGTGGTGGCTTCCTCATAGAACGAGTGATGTGATTGCTGCCATAGGTGATGGTGGAAACATTATCTATATTGATAAAAATAACAATATTGTTGTTGCAATAACTGCATATTTTAAACCGTTGGTTTTTGACAGAGTAGAATACATTGAAAAGAATATTTCCCGAGCACTGATAGACGATTAAAAAGTTCAACAAGGTAGGAGATAAAATAGGAAATTGTGAGGGTGAGTGCTGTGATTGGAAACATTGTAAAAGTAATTGTTGACAGACCCTTGGGAACCTGCCACCCAAAGCATAAAGATATTTACTATTCGGTCAACTATGGCTATGTACAGGGGATTATGGCACCGGATGGGGAAGAACAGGATGCATACATACTTGGTGTGAATGAGCCTGTGGAAGAATTTGTGGGAAAGGTGATTGCAATAATTCATAGATTTGATGATGTGGAGGAGAAGTGGGTCGTGGCACCGGAAGATGCTTCCTTTACAAAAGACGATATTATGCAGTCGGTGGCATTTCAGGAACAGTACTTTCATACAGAAATCATAATGTAAACTTCCAATTTATAGAACTGTAGCAACAGCGCGTTGCTTGTTAATTTGATGGCCTCACAGTATAATAACTGTGAGGTGATGATTTTTATGGATACAAAAGATATTATTCTTGAACTTAGAACGAAACGAGGGTTATCACAAGACGAACTTGCTGAAAAAGTTTTTGTAACCCGTCAGGCGGTGTCTCGTTGGGAAAACGGTGAAACGGTACCAAACACCGAAACCTTAAAACTACTATCAAAACTGTTTGATGTTTCCATTAACACTCTTTTGGGTTCACCTCGACAGATGGTTTGCCATTGTTGCGGAATGTGTCTGGATGATTCCACCACCAGTAAAGAAATCGATGGTGTTTTTAATGAAGAATACTGTAAGTGGTGTTACAGTGACGGCGAATTTACTTTGGATTTTTGGAAACGATATTCAGAACTTGGCGGCGAAGAAAAATTTGAAAAATTCAAACAGCAGATTATTGGCGAATTCAACGCTCTTAATGTAGACGGACTTCCTGAAGTGGAAAGTCTGAATGTGCTTTCAGGCAGTTTTATAAATCTTGAATACACATTTCCGAATGGCACAGTTGTTAAGTTGTTGGATGATAATGCAACATATCTTGGCAACCAGCTCCCTTGTATATTTGGTGGCAACAGATGCTTTGGCCTTGCTGCAAATATGGAGTTTATACTTGTATGTACATACGAGGAAAACGGAGAAAGTCCCGAACTTGTAATCTATAAAAAGAGATGAAATTATGATTGGGTTTTACAGATCGTATACCCGTGGATATTAATTGGATTGTTTGTGGCGATCAGTTGTTTCTTGATGAGTAAAAAGAAATAACAATTCCCAATTTGCAAAAATTCGTAAGTTTTCCTGTTCTCTTGGCAAGATGGTTTGAGAGCAGAGCGGGAATTTTAAGATAAAAATAATTGACAAACATATTTTTGCGTAGTACACTTTAAGCATATTAGTTTGCTTACTTAATATAAAAAGCAAACGCGAAAGGAGAATTTCAGTATGATTTACAGCGAGGTAATTAACCGCTAACTGAATATTGGTGCGTTTAATAAAGTCGGGACTTTTTAGCCCCTTTGTTTGCCGTACCATTTTAAGGAACCTTTCGTGAATTCTATGACTGATGTTATGGCACACTCAAAAGGGTGTGCTTTTTTGTTTCAAAAATCACTCTGTTTGCTCAGCCGCAGAAATCCCTTGGGGTAATTTCTGCGGCATTTTTGCGTCCGTTAGCCACGGGAGGGCAGAACGCCTTTGGAAAGGTTCAGACAGAATAAATGTTCAGTAACGGCGGTTGAAAGAAGTATTTTAACTATAACTGATTTTGGAGGAAAATTTTAAAATGAACAGAACAATTAAATCAATGGAAAATAAGTATTTGCAGAGTTCACTCGATATGATAAGAAGAACATTTACAAACAGCGAGAGTGCCGAGGACGCACAGATTGTGGTAAACTTAGTTGAGGAAATAAGGGCAAATGATTATTATATACCTGAGCTTGAACTTATTATGGTGGATGAAAACGACGAAGTAATAGGCTATGCTCAGTTTTCACGATTCCACCTTGAGGGTAAGTTTTCAGATGAGCTTTTGCTTCTCACTCCTGTTGCAGTAAAAACAGAATTACAGCGACAGCATATTTCAAAAGAGCTTATCGAATATGGTTTAGATAAGGCAAAGAAGATGGGATTCAAGGTGGTTATCGTTGAGGGTAACCCGATGAATTACAGAAATCGAGGGTTTAAGACATCAGCTGACTTCGGCATAATTGCCGCTGAGAGTGTCGGGCTTCCTGCCCCCGAGTGCCTTATGGTTAATGAACTGGAAGAAAACGCCTGCAAAAGAATCAACGGTGTACTTGATTACACCATCTACAAAAGTCTTAGATGAAAGACTAACTATTAAAAGTCAAGGCTGAAATGTTGTGAATTGGAAGACGGTGAAAAAGGGCACAACAAAGCTGACGCCAATGGCGCCTGAGGAAAAACAGATGTGAAGAGTTATGCTGAATAAGGTTGACCTGACCTTT
>JAFUJH010000051.1 GCA_017473775.1 Ruminococcus sp. | reverse complement strand
GTCTGCAATTGATGTTGTATCAATTGTATCTACATTAACCAGAATCTGATACTCAATCTCTGCATCCTCTGCAACGAACACTGCCTCAACCTGACAGTCGCTTGTGGGATAGAACTTCAGTGTCTCGCTGTAGCTCTTTACCACTCCGTCGATAGTCCAGTATGCAAACCTCTGTCCCTCGGGTGCTGTATTAGCAACAACTGTTACTGCGGCGTTTGCGTTGTACTGACCTGTACCTGAACCGCCTGTGACAGTAACCTGTACCTTAACTATCTGTCTTGTCCAATTTGCAAGTACTGTCACATCGTTGCCTGCCGCAATCTCAGCCTGTATCTCCTCAACTGTCATATTCCAGCCTGCAAAATCGTAGCCTACCTGTGCAGGGTCCTCAGGAATAACTATATCATCCCCTGCTGAATAGTACTGCATATCCAACACCATGCCCAGACCGCCTGCGGCTTTGTCGTTCTTGAAAATAACAGTGTTAACCCCCTCAATAGGAGTCACATAAACAGCCTTGAAGAAATCGTTACCCATTGTAATGAAAGAATAGCTGTAATCTGTTGTGAGTATCTGTCCGTTGGCAGGATTCATCCAACCGATAAACTCTCTGCCCTCAATGGTGTTTGCAGTAACGGTTACATCTACACCAATGGGAGCCTTGGAGTTCACATAGGTTGTACCCTGGGGTCTCGCCGCACTGCCGTTCATAGAGATTGTAAAGCCTGTACCGCCTGTGATGTTAATCTTCAGGGAGCCGATTGTCCTCTCGTACATAGCTTTTACAATGATATCCTCTGTTACATTATCAAAGTCTGCACTCCAGCCTGAGAAACGGAAGCCCTCAAGCTCAGGAGCCTCGGGAGCAGTGGCGGCAGTGCCCTTATCAACAGTCTGTGTACTGAGCAAAGTGCCATATCTGTCTGAGAAGGTCACTGTGAATTCAAGTCCATCTATATCAGCGGTAATTGTGTCATTGAGAATATCAAGTGTAAAGGTTACCTGTGATTTTCTGTCAAGGCTGAGTGTTGCATTGAACTGAGGCCACTCCATGGTAAAGTCATCGTTTGCCGCCTTGAACTCATATTCACCTGCAGACAGCACAAGAGTTGTGCTAAAGGTGCCGTCCTCGTTCTCTGTCATCTCGTTGTCTGTGCCCCAATTGTTGAAGGAGCCGCGCAGATAACAGATATCGGGAGTATAGAACACCTGCAGGTAATTGGTCATTTTGTTATATACGAAGGTGTATGTACCTCCGGATGCATTGAGTACACAGTTGCTTGCACCGTCATATACAAAGAGCACACCCTCCTGTGAGGTAGTCATAGTTGTGTTATTGATAGTGCCAGTATGTCCGTACCAGGAGTTACCGCCCAGAATCTTGAACTCGTATGTACCCTTTGCAAGCTCCATTGTGGTGGATACTGTGTCCTCATCCACAGTCTGCATATTGGGAGTAGCGTTCCAGTTATTGAAGGTACCTACCAGTGCAACAGTAGACATCTCGCCTGCCTGTGCAGAGGAATTGCCTGTAAGCATTGTACCCATAACCTGAATCTCGTTGATAAGTACCAGCTCACCTGCATCTGCACTGATTGCAAACTTCACATACCTTGCATATACAGGGCTTGCGCTTGCATCCAGTGTTGCCCAGTAAGGAGCAGATTTTCCCGCAGTAGGCGAGATTGTGGGACTCAGATACAGATATGAAACGCCGTCCATAGAATAATATACATTGATATAATTAAAAGCTGTGGCTCCCACTGTATTCTCACCCATAAAGGTGTGGATGTTAATACCTGTAATCTCTGCCACACCCTGAAGGTCAATAGTAGCAATTGCTCGGTTATTGTTGTTAGGGTTGATATTACCTGTGCTCTCGTTCCCTGAGTTATAGAAGCCAAACCAAGAGGAATTGTTCACACCCTCCTGGAAAACACTTGTTGCCTTGCCGTCAGTGAGGCTTGCAGTATAGGGAGAGCCTGTATATACAGGAGAAACACACTCCTTGCCCAGTGCCACATTCTCTCCGCTCAAGTCATTGACTGTGCCCAGCATCTGTACCTCGTTGAGGAGTGTCCATGTATATGCACAAGCCACATCGATTCTGATGTATCTTGCCACGGAACTCACGCCTGCATAGGTTGCCCAGCAAGTACCCACAGAGCATTCGTCCACAGGAAGCTCACCGAGTTCGTAATATGCGCTTCCGTCCACAGATACATAAACTGTAGCAGACGCAGGAGCACCCACGCTGTCACCGTAGATGGTATCAGTGCCGTCGCCTACATAGAAGTGAGCCAGAATTGTGCTCACATTGTATCTTTGTCCAAGGTCAATGGTAACAGAACCCACACCTGACTGAGTGTTGCAGTTTTCGCTGTCTGCGTTGTTGAGAAAACCGAACCATGCACCCTCAAGGTCGGTATCTGCCACACCGTCTGTCAGCGAAGCATCAAAGCCTGTATCTCCGGGGGTGGTTGCAGTTGCAACAGCAGATGTCACCTTCTCAGGAGTAGGTACCTCAGGGGATGCACCATCGCTGAAAGAAATATTAGCAGCAACAGAAACTCCTGTTGAGTAGGACTGAGGACTGATACCTGAGAAGGTAATCTTGTCGCCTACCTCAGCACTGTTCATCATACCCCAGTTATATATGCTGGCAGAATTGTCCAAATCATAATGAGCCGCAAAGAGAATCTCGTCAGACTCAAGCTCGATATTTGAGCTTTCACCCTCAACCCCTGAGCCTGAGAATTTCTCGGTTACTACCCATGAATTCCGGTCGTTATCCCACTTGGACTTCAGATTAAGAGTCAGGTGGATATTTGCATTGGCAGAGGTCAGCAGACCCTCGTTAAAAGTAGGTGTAAACAGCACTGCACTGCCTGCTGTAACGGCAGTGTTCCTGCCGTAAAGTGCCGCTGACTCCTTAGGCATAAACTTAGCAAATGCCCCAGGCTCTACATCTGTGCCTGCGTTAAGCGCTGTTGCACCTGAGAGTCTGACTCTGTCACCAACCTGCAGATTCTTCAGCAGGCTGTAATTCTCAGCACTGCCCTCAATTGCGCCTGATGTGACGCCTGATTCCCAATCGTGGGCGGATATCATAAACTCGTTGCTTCCAAGCTGGATAGAGGGGGTGTTCACACCTATACCCTCAGTAACAGACTTAACAACATTCATACACTGGTTTGCATCCCATTCAAAAACAACATTGACAGTATATGCAATATTTGCGTTGCTTACAGTGATAAGTCCGTTGTTCCATGTGGGAGAATACAGAATACAATCACCTGATGTAATCTTTTGATTCCGTCCTTTTATCTCTACACCGCCGTTGTTATATGCAATAGTGTTTGAACCTGTTTGTGCAAGCAGAGCTGTCAATGTAGCCTCTGCAGAGGTAAGCAACTCCTCGGTAGAGTTCACATTTGCAAGGACAGTCACTGCATTCTTGTAGGCTTCTCTTATCTTTGTGATTGTAGCCTCAGAGTAGTCCCTGTGAGTTATGTTTCCTGCAAGGTCAATAGCTGTCTGAAGCTGTGCTCTTGCGGCCGCAGTGCCTGATGCCTCGTAATTATTGAAGCCGTACTCCTTGACAATCGCAGGATAATCCTTATAACAGATATCCGCATCATAGGGTCCGTACTTTACTCCGTTATATGTAAAGTAGTGCTTATCTGTCCACTGATACATACCGTACTGTGTGCTGTATGTCTCGCCGTATTTGTCGTAGCCTGCGTCATAGGTGCCGTCACCTGCATAGTGAGCTACCCATCCCTCGTAGGTAGAGGGCAGAGAGGAAGATGTAATCCAGCTCTGCACCATCCAGCTTTTCATACTGTACAGACCCATCAGGTAGCCTTCCTCAACAAAAGCTTCGATAAAGGTATTGATAATGGTCAGTGCTGTATCTGTAGGCAGGTCAGCCTGACTTGAATCCTCATAGTCAAAATAGAAGGGGTACTCAAACTGCTTGTCCCCCAGCCACTCCTTACACTTTGCGATATCCTCCTGCACAGCCGCCTCGGTGGTGGCATATGAGTAGAAGTATGCACCTACATCCAGACCTGCCGCCTTGGCACCTGCATAGAATTCTTCAAAGCAGGTATCCACAGAGGTCATCTTAGAGGTACCCAGTCGGAGGATGATATATTCGTAGCCCATGGCAGCAATAGCAGTGAAGTTTACTGCACCTGCCTGCCACGATGACAGGTCAAGACCCTTGCAGTAAATAGTGCCATCGCCTGCAAAGCCACCGTCATAGCCTCTGTCGTAGCCGTTTTCTGTGGCGGCAGCAGCAGGTAGCATCGCCGCTGTCAGGCAGGACACAAGCATAATAACAGCAAGCATCACAGACACCGCTTTAGTGAATAGTTTTTTCAATGAAATCCTCTCCTTCGCGAGTATTCGTCAAGGACATAATAACACCGTACATTCTTATATACATAGTAACACATTGCGACATAAATGGAAAGGACAACCGCTTCTTTTCTACACACACAGCACAAATTTGTCACAACTCACAAATAGCCGCTCTGTTTCTTAACAATCTTGCCGAAACCCACCCGTCAACGACACCATCTCATTGAGCCTTAACGCAAAAACAACCTTTAGCCACAGCACCTTGTTCAGTGCGGACTAAAGGTTGTTTTGATTTTACATAAGCCAGAATATAAGAGTCGCAATGGCAAATACTGCTATGATAAATCCTATCACAACAAGCATGGGTCGTATCATCATACGGACAGCGGACCAGTATGTACGCCAGATGTCCTTAAAGCTTGAGGTTGTCCCCTTCTGTGTCCAAGCGGCACGGGGAGGTAAGCCTGACATATCGGCGATTGTCCTGCCGTCATCGATGTATGTGATTTTTTCCTTCTTTGGTTTTTTCTCGCTCATAATCTTAACCTAACAGATGACAGGCGGCACAGTGGCCGTTGCCGTAATCCTTATACTCGGGAGTTACCTCCTTGCATTTATCCGTAGCCTTGGGGCATCGTGTATGGAAACGACAGCCCTTGGGGGGATTTGCAGGGGAAGGAATATCGCCGCTGAGGATAATACGGTTCATTTTGATGTCGGGGTCAGGCTGAGGAATAGCAGAGAAAAGTGCCTGTGTGTAAGGGTGCAGAGGATTTGAGAAAATATCCTCTTTACTGCCGAACTCCACCATAGAGCCCAAATACATAACACCGATTTTATCTGAGATAAACTTAACAACAGACAAATCGTGAGAGATGAACACATAGGTCAGGTTCAGTTTCTGCTGAAGCTCCTTGAGCAGATTGATAATCTGTGCCTGAATGGACACATCAAGTGCAGATACAGGCTCGTCGCAGATAACCAGCTCGGGATTGACAGAGAGTGCACGGGCAATGCAGATTCGCTGTCTCTGACCGCCTGAGAACTCGTGGGGATAACGCTCGTAATAATAGTCACGGAGTCCGCATTTTTCCATCAAATCCAGAACATAGGACTTAATCTCGCTCTTGGGTACTATCTTGTGCACCTCAACAGGCTCTGACAGAATACCGCCAACGGTACTTCTGGGAGGAAGGGATGAGTACGGGTCCTGAAAGATAATCTGCATTTTCTTGCGGATATCACGCATCTGTGAGGACTTCAGGTCTGTTATATCCTGTCCGTCAAAGATAATCTGTCCGCCGTTTGACTGATGCAGTTTAAGGATAGTTCTGCCCAGTGTGGTCTTGCCGCAGCCTGATTCGCCTACAATACCCAGAGTCTCGCCTCTTTTAAGTTTGAAGGAAACATTGTCAACTGCAACCAGCTCCTGAGTAACCTTACCTGTCAGGGTCTTTTTCAAAGGAAAGCATTTACGAAGATTGCGGACTTCTAAAATTGCCTCAGTATCAAATTGTTCTGTAATTTTTTCTTCAGCCATTTTATTACTCCTCATTGTACAGGTGGCAGGCTACAAAATGTGTGGGGCTGACCTGAACCATTTCAGGATAATCCCCTGAGCATTTGTGGACGCACCTGGAACATCTTTCCTTAAAATAACAGTAGTTAGGCATATTGATGGGGTTGGGAACATTACCGGGAATGTTAAACAAAGTGTCGCTGTCAGAGCTCAGGGTAGGCTTTGACTTCTGCAGACCAATGGTGTAGGGATGCATAGGGTTGTGGAAAATCTCCTCAACTGTACCCTTCTCGATAACTCTGCCTGCATACATTACAACCACATAATCTGCCATCTCTGCAATGATACCAAGGTCGTGGGTAATAAGCATAATCGAGCCGTCAATCTTGGTCTTCAAATCCCTGAGCAAATCAAGAATCTGTGCCTGAATTGTTACATCCAGTGCAGTGGTGGGCTCGTCTGCAATAATAAGTCTTGGGTTGCTTGCAAGTGCCATAGAAATCATAACACGCTGACGCATACCGCCTGACAGCTCGTGGGGGAAAGCACCGTACACACGCTCAGGCATTGCAATACCCACAAGATTCAGCATCTCGATGGACTTTGCCTTTGCCTCTTCCTTTGAAGCATCGGGATTATGGATGAAGGTCACCTCGTCAAGCTGCTGACCGATAGTAAACACAGGGTTTAAGGAGGTCATAGGCTCCTGAAAAATCATTGCAATCTGATTTCCGCGGATTTTGTGGATGTCATCCATAGGCATCTTTGCAATATCGTAGACCTTCTCTACTCCATCCTTATCCTTGGATTTAAAGCGAATCTCGCCTGAATAAATCTGTCCTGTAGGGCCCTGCAAAAGACGCATAACAGACATACTTGTGACACTTTTGCCACAGCCTGATTCGCCTACAACGCCTACAGTTGCATTCTGAGGAACATCAAAGGATACTCCGTTTACTGCCTTGACCACACCCTGCTCTGTAAAGAAGTAGGTGTGCAAAGAGTCAATCTCCAGAATATTGGAGCTGTCCCTCATCTGAGTCAGGTACTCCGACTCGTCAGCCTTGCGGTATTTGTATGCCTCAAGGCGTTTCATAACCTTTTTGTTTTCTTTTGCAATAGCTCGGATTTCTTTACCCGAAAGGTAATTACTGCTCATAACTTACCGCCTCGCTTTCGGATCGAGTGCATCTCGCAAGCCGTCACCGATAAAGTTGAATCCAAGCACGGCTATAACTATGCAAATACCTGCAGGCACCCATACATTCAGGTGATTCTGCAGAACATCCTGATTGGTAGAAATAATATTAATCATTGTACCCCATGCGGCATAGGGAGCTTTTACACCCAGATTCAGGTAGGAAAGCGTTGCTTCGTACAGAATCATACTGCCAAGGCTCAGGCTCATCTGAACAATAAGCTGAGGCATAACATTGGGTACAAGGTGCTTGAAAATCTTTCTGGAAGTGGAGAAGCCCATTGCCTCTGCGGCAATCATATACTCCTGCTCACGAAGTGACAGTATCTGACCTCTTACAAGACGGGCAGTACCCGGCCATGAAATAAAGGTAAGATAAATCATAAGCAGATAGATACGGTACTTTGCATCAATACCTGATGCATCCAGAATAGTACTGATAATAAGCAGAATCGGAATACCGGGCAGGCAGATAAGCACATCACAGAGTCTCATAATTACATTATCAATAGCACCGCCGAAGTAGCCTGCGATACCGCCCATAATAACACCAAGTATGGTAATTAGGAAAACTGCAATAAAGCTTACAATAAGAGAGATTCTGCCGCCGTACATAAGGCGTACGAACACATCATAGCCCTCGTTGTCAGTGCCTAAGATATGCTCTGCACTTGGAGGTGCAAGGAAGTTATCCTTCAGGTATTTTTCTGTTGTCTGTCTGAGGGTGTATTCCTCGCCGTTAACTGTGTATGTAGTCTCTGACACAGAGTACTCTGTCTTACCGCTTTCATCCAACTGTATCTCGCCCCACTGTGTATAAATAACAGGGCCTAAAAAGCTGAAAATAAACAGTCCTACAACCATTATCAAGCCGACAACGCTCAGCTTTGAACGGAAGAATCTGCGTACCACCATACGGGTGGGAGACATAAGTCTTACTGTTTTGTCATGAGGTACTTCAGACTCAACAGACTGCTCCAAAGCTTCGTTCTTTGTGTTTTCGTCCATAATGTACCTCCTTACTCCAATTTAACTCTCGGGTCAACAATGCCGTACATAAGGTCAGCAAGGAGAACACCGATTACGCTGAGCAATGCCAGGAACATATTGTATCCCATAATAAAGGGAATATCACCGCGGTTCATAGCATCAAGAGCGATATTACCGATACCGGGCAGGTCGAACACCTGCTCAGTAATAATAGCACCCGAGAACAGTGAGGGTAAAAGTCCTGCCAGAGAGGTTACAAGGGGAATGAGTGTGTTGCGGAATGCGTGCTTGTTGATAACAACGCTCTCCTTCAGACCCTTTGCACGGGCAGTACGGATATAGTCGGAGTTCATAACCTCAAGCATATTTGTTCTGGTCATACGCATACGGGGACCGATGCTGAGAATTACAATAGTCAGTATAGGCAGGAACACATGACGCAGGTAGTCGCCGAACAAGGAGAGTCCTGTGTAGGAGGCTGTAGCGTCAACAAGTCCCGATGCAGGGAACCACCCCAGCTTCAAAGCAAAGAAGTCCTTCAGCATCTGACCGAAGAAGAACGACGGCAGGGATATACCCACCATAACCAGAACGGTTACCAAGTAATCGCGGAAGCTGTACTGGTGGGTTGCCGCCGTGATACCCAACGGTATGGCTATGAGGAACTCAAAAATCGTAGCAATAAGAGCAATGGCAAAGGATACGCCCATATGCTCAAAGATAACATCTGCTACGGGGATGCCGTATACAAAGCTTGTACCTAAATCAAATCTTGCCAATGCGGACAGCCAGCTGAAGTATCCCTTCAGGATACCCCAGAAGCTGTTGTCGCCCAGTCCGTACATCTCATACATAGCGTTTACTGTTTCTTCGCTGACAGTGGCGCCACCCTGATTGATGGCGTTGATCTTATCCTGGATAAAATCAACGGGCATCAATCGGATGAGAAAATAAATAATCATTGAAACGCCCAAGAGTATGAACACGGACATTACTAATCTTTTTAAAATATATTTAAACATTAGTTACTCCGTCGCATTATGCGAATTCAACTTCCCAGATTCTGTCAAGGGGTGATGAATAGGGGTTCATTTCTGACTCAGAGGGAAGGCTGTCAGGATTGATAACCTTTGAGTTGTATGCGTAGAGCACGCTTCTCTGATATACAGGAAGCTCAATAGCAAGGTCAAGAATCTGCTCCATAGCCTCTTTGTACAGCTCGGAACGCTCGTCCTGGTCGTTGGTCTCACGAGCCTCGTCAATCAGGTCGCTGAGCTCGTCAAGGATGTCCATTTCCTCTGCTGTGCCGCTTGTCTTCAGGTAGTTGTAGCCCCATGCAAGTGTGCTTGTTGCAGTGGAATCCTTGTGATATACCTGATAAAGGTCAGGGTCAAGGGCTGATGACCAAGCAGCTGCCCATACCTCAAGTGAGCCTGTGTTAATCTTTGTCAGTGCCTGTGTATCGCAAACAACCTCTACATCCCAGCCAAGGTCGTTGAGCAGTGTTGCTGCATCTCTGAATACCTTGTATGTAGGATGGTCCTGAAGGCTGGAGCCTGCAATTGTAAACTTAACAGAAAGCTCAGAGTCACCTGCGCTTACACCTGCCTGCTGCATATACTTCTCTACATTATTTCTTGCGATTTCCTCGCTCCATACGCCCAGAGGAGGATAGTCAAAGCCGTTGTCCTCTGCATCTGCGCCCTTGGGATATGCCCAGCTGACCTTTGACATAGGCCAGTAAATCTGCTCTGCTGTACCTGCACGGTAGTAGTCAAGAGCAAGAGATGTGTTCATTGCACACATAATAGCCTTTCTCAGGTTAATATCGTTAATCTTTGCTGAGTTGATACCTACATAACCGTAGCCAAGCTGGTCCTCTGTAAGTGTTACGATACCCTTGGAGGAAAGGTCCTCAAGCTTCTCGTAGTTATCTGTTGTAAGAGAAGGTGAGATATAGTGAACATTGCCGTCCTGCAGTGCCGCAATAGCATTGGAGGAGCTGATTACCTGATAACGGATTTTCTCAATCTTTGCATTTTCAATGCCTTCGCCAACTGTGTTGAAGTGCTCGTTAGCCTTGAAATATACAACATTGTTGATATAGAAGTCACTCTCAGAGGGAGCATCCTCGTTCTTTGTGTTTGTAGCCTTGTAAGCACCTGCACCCATGGGGAGCTTGATGTTTCTTGTGGACTGAACAACATCTGTCATAAAGTCAAAGCTTGCAAACTCAACGCCGAACTGGTTGTTCTCAATGTCAACGCCAACCTTACTGCCCTCGCCGTAGTAGTGCTGAGGTGCAACAGGAATTGCAAAGTTCCAGATAGCCTTGGGGTCAACGCCGTCAATAGTGATTGAGAGCACATCGTACTCGCCGTCTGCAGCTACTGTGCCGTCATCGTTGTGAGCAGATGCAATCTTATAATCTGTGCCGTTTACAGTGATTGTCTGACCTGCGGACTCAGTGTGACCGAGGGATACAATACCTGAGATAGAGGGAACAGCCAGTGTGCTGTCGTCAGTTACATTCTCGTGAAGGATAACCTCCTTAGCCTTAGCTGTGTACTCTGTTGTCAGAGTAGAAGCTGTGCCCCAGTACTGGAGGATAATGTCAAGCTCTCTTGCAATCTTATCGTTGAAGATGTAGTCGATTGCGGCTTCCTTAGTGTTGATAGAGGAAGGATATGAGGGAGTCAGAGTCTTGATGTTGGTACGGTCAATCTTGCCGTCCTCACCCTCTGCGTACTCTACCTCAACATAGCCCTCTGTGTACATAAAGCAGAAGATTTCATCCTTGAACTCCTCGTATGACTTGTAAGGCTCGTCAATGTAGGACTCCTGTGCACCAAGGTAGTCGTTCTCAAGCTCTTCCTTGAAAAGCTCCAGAGCGTAGTCGTAGTCAGCAAGCAGGTTCTCGCTTGTAACAGAGTCAGCATCGTTGGAGATAGCCGCCTTGTAGCCGTTGCTGACAGAGTAGCCTGTGATAGCCTGCTTCATTGCATCGTAGCCTACCTCTTTTGTAGAGGATGCCTTCAGCTCAGAGTTGAACAGGTTAACAAGCTCGTTGATTCTGGCAGAAGCTCTGGAAGCCGCCTGAGATGTGATAAGGTCGTCGCTGTCGTCAGATGCAGAGCCTACTGTCTGGGTTCTGTACTCAGCAAGACCTAAGATGTCTGTAGAATAAAGTGTGGATGAACCTGTGTAAACAGGGTCAAGATATACATAGTAGTTAAAGAGTACATCCTCCATTGTCAGGGGATGTCCGTCAGAGAACTTGATGCCGTTCTTGAGAACGAAATTGTAGGTTACGGTATCATCATCGTTCTCAACGATGTCGTAATCCTTAACTACAACAGCCTCGTTCTCGCCGTATGCAACCTCAACCTCGCCGTCAACATACTTTGATGAGAGCATACCAATCTGAGTCATGCTCACGATTGTGCCGTCATTGGCAGAAGTTGAGAAGAAGGGGTTGAACAAACCGTCAAGCTGCTCTGTCATAATAACAAAAGCATCTGAGTTACCGCCGGTACAGCCCGACAGTGCGGATAGCGCACCTATACACAAAGCAGCGCATAGGATTAATGAGATAATTCTCTTTTTCATTTTGTGACTCTCCTTTAATATATTTTAATAAAAATTAATCACTTATAAATTCAAGAGTAACAGTATTGCCGTTTGTGCTGACGCTGATGCTGTCAGGCTCATCGCCTACAACCTTGCAGTCAACCTCAGCCTTGTCAAACACTGACGCGTCACCCATACCGCAGGCAAGACCTATGGAGTAATCGTCTACGCCGAAGTAACAGGAGGAGTCAATCTGCAGTGTGCTTGCAAGGATACTCACCTTGCTTATCTGTGCGTCCTGTGACACAGTACCTGCAAACAGACCGTAGCTTGTACCTACAACTCGTGTACCTGACTTAATGGTGAAGGTTACATTCTCAAAGCTCAGGTCGGATATCTTTGCAGTCTCGGTAAGATTACCGAACAGACCTGCGTTGACCTTGGAGTTGTTGGTCTGTGTAAGCTCCACATTCTTTATCTTGTGTCCGTTGCCCTTGATAGTACCTGTAAAGTTACCGTACATAAAGGCAGTGGGCCAGATTTCGTCAGAGAAATCCAAGTCAGCAAGGATTTCATAGTTGCCGTTCAGGTTTGCGCTTTCAACAAACTGCTCAGCAGTATAAATGCGGTACCACTCACCCTCTGTATAATCAACATACAGCTTCAATACAGAGTTATCTGCTGTGCCTGTGTCGTAATTAACGGCACCGGGGTGGGTAATGGTGGTACTTGTTATCTCACTTTTGCCCTGCTCGTCAAGGTAGGCTTTGTTGAAGGTGTAGCCTGACCTTTCAGGGAAGTTGTACATTTCGATTGCGCCTGTTTCCTCATCCCACAAGGGCATATTGAACTCTGTCTTATCAGTGGGGTCGAACTTCATCTCGTCAACGAACTCACCTGTATCAAGAGCATAGAACTCAATCTCAAACAGGGGCACCCATGCGGCATACAAAGTCAGCACAGGCTCGGCGGAGGTGTACTCCTTATTAGCATCAACAGTAAGGATGTCATTGTCAAAATCCCACTTACCTGAGTAGGAATACGCCTTATTGCCGTCGGCGTCCGTTGTCTCTGTGCACTCCTTGTACCAGCCTGCAAGGAAATATCCGCTGTTCATAGCAGTGAACGCATCGTTGCCTCTGGCAGGATTATCAGGAGAGATAAGTGCTATCTCAGCCTGTGAGGAGCTGTTCTTATTTACATCGTTAAGGTTATAGGAGTCAACGATAACAGATGTATTGGTAGTAAAGATACCCCCGTTAGCGTCGTACTTGACGCTAACGGTGTAGTTATCCTCATCGTTTGTGGCATAGGGTGTGCTCTGAGGAGCACAGCCTGTGCATAGCAATAAAACCAAAAGGCTTAACAAAACTGATATTACAGCCTTATTCTTCAGCTTCATTTTGTTCCTCTGCCTCCTGTTCTTCTGCTGTGTTTTCTGCTTCAGGCTCATGGGAAGCTGTGTGCTCCTGTGCACCCTCGCCTTCATCAGCGGGCTTATGCTCAGCCTTCTTCTGTTTATTTTCTTTTGCTTTGTTTACAAGATTCTTTGAAGTCTCGGCAATCTTTGCCACTGCAAGCTTTGCAAAGCTTACGGTTTTGCTCCAGATAAACTTGCAGAAGGTTGCAACCTTACCTAATACAAACTTACAGCCCTGTCCTATCTTACTCAGCACAGGCTTGCACACCTTGGCTACCTTATCGGTAACAGGCTTACATACCTTTGCTATTTTATCTGTGACAGGCTTTACAACAGGGGCAAGCTTGTCTGTGACGGGCTTTAGGAGCTTTGCAAGCTGTTCCTTGAATATTCTGCAAAGAACTACCAAAACTGCAATAAATGCAACAATTGAAAGAATCACTATAAGTGCAACGGGAGCTGAGGATTTTTCTTCCTCCTGGGGCTCAGCCTCGGGTTTTTCCTCTGCGTTTGCTGGGTCAAGTGCCTTGATACGCTGCTCTGCAGAGATAAGGTCTGCATAGTTTGTAACCAGAGCCTGTTGCTCAAGTGTTGCAATCTTTGTGTATGCATCCCTTGCCGCCTCAACCAGTGCCTTATCGTCAAAGGTTACTCGCTCGGGGATGTTCTTGATTGCCTTGATAGCCGCTGATGCAACCTTATCGGGAGCGGCAGGGCCGTCGATAGTCAGGTCAAAGTACTGGTTGCAGATAAATGAATCGTAGCCAACGCCGTTGACAGGCTTAACCATAGTCAGCTTGTCCTCTACCCTGCCTACATAATCTACGAAGTTTGCTCCGTAGAATACATTGGAATACATATCTGCAGTTGCGTTCCACATATAGTAGGGAAGCAATCCTGTACCGTTAATCTGTACCTCGTTGCCGTCATAATCGGTATAGGTGCCGTAGTCACCTGTGCCGGGGATATTCTCAAACAGCTGATAATATTGGGGGTCAAATTCTTCCTCAAAATCGGGAACATTGTAACTGCCGAAAATTACCATTTCAAGTGAGTTACAATCATAGAACGCCTTGTGGCCGATAGCTATTGTTGTGAAGGGCATCTTGACTCTTACAACATCACTGCCTGCAAAGGCATAAGCGGTGATTCTTACAGTGTCATCAGCAACTGTAACATCCTTTTCCTCTGTACCTGCAAAGGTAATAAGCTCAAGGCCTTCCTCATTCATACAGTACAGTGAGCCGTCGATTACCTGTACCTCATCGCTGAGCTCATAGGTATATACCACAGCCTCGTCCTCTGTAGAGCAGAAGGGCTCCACATCGCACATTGCAAAGGGGTTGTCGCTTATCTTCTCGATATCATCGCCGAGAGTTACTTTAAAGGGAGTGAGCTCCTCCTTCATAAATGCATTTCTGCCGATGGTAACTGCTCCTGTCAGGTCAGCCTCTGTAATAGCAGTATATGCAAAGGCATAGTCGCCGATGTTCTCTACACCATTAAGATTCTGAACCTTGCTCAAAGGCTCACAGTAAGAGAACGCTGCCTCGCCGATTTCTGCAGTTTCCTCGCAAAGTGTCAGGCTTGCAAGGTTTTTGTTGGAGACGAAGGCATACTCGCCGATAGTCTCAGCCTTGGGCATCTCTACCTTCTCAAGTCCGCACTCCATAAAGGCATAATCGCCGATGGTCTCAACATTATCAAGGTTAATATTCTTCAGGGAATCACAGCCTGCAAAAGCATACTGGGGGATTTCCTTAATCTCCTCGCCCAGAGTCACATCCTTGAGGACTCTGCAGTAGGAGAATACATACTCGCCGATGCTCTCGGCTGAGGATACATCCACGCTCTCAATCTGAGGTCCGTGGTATGTGTATCTGTAATGTCCGTCAGAGGTTACATCTGCAACAGTCATATTCTCGTCCAGACACATATAGTAAACATCACCGGAAACAGCATAGTCGCCAAGGGACTTTGCCTTGGACAAATCGATACTCTCAAGGCTTGACATATTATAGAATGCCATCTTGCCGATTTCTGCATTTTCGCCCAGTGTGACCTTCTTTACAGCGGATGCATTTGCAAAGGCGTTCTCGCCGATTTTTGCATTATCACCGATAGTAACAGAGGTCAGTGAGGATACAAACTCATAGCCGAAAAGCTTCTCGCCGTCGATGTATTCCTTGACAACCTTAAAGGCTACATCCTTATTAAGGCTGAAGGCGTAATCACCGATGGTTACATCGTTGCCGATTACTACCTTTTCAAGGTCAACACATTCGCTGAAGGTACCCTCCTCGACAGTTGCCTTGTCAGGTACTGTTACAGAGATGAGCTTTGTGAAGGAGAAGGCATATCTGCCTACATCTGCCTTCTCGTCAAGCTGAGGCATTTCTGTAATAGCTGACTCAAAGAATGCATACTCGCCTACATCCTTGAGCACACCCAGAGTAACTGACTCAAGTCCCTTGTTGGAAGCAAGACCGTAGTCGCCTACTGCGGTTACCTCCTCCATTACAACAGAGGTCAGCTTCTGATTGTGAGAAAAAGCACCCTTGCTTATTTCTTTTACCTTATTACCGCCGATGTTGTCATATGTAAACTTACCATCTACAAGGGGAGATACAGCAATGAGCTTGTCTCCGTCAGCAGAGAGGATGTGGTCGGCTGTCTGTACCTTATATGTTTTGTTATCCTTGGAAACTTCAAACTCAGATACCTTTGTATCTCTGAAGGCAAACACGCCGATATCGTTAACATCGGGACCGATTGTAACTGATGCCAGTATCTTACATTCATAGAACATACCCTCGGGCAGTACAGAGGAGTTTACATAGAACTCGGTCAGTGCCTGACAGCCTGTGAAGGCATAGGGGCCGTACTTGACCTTGTCAGCACCAATCTCTACATCTGCCAGCTTCTTACAGCCTGCAAAGGCATATTGTCCTACTGAGTAGATTGTATCAGTGAACTTGATACCCTTCAGCTTCTGGTTGCCTGCAAAGGCATAGTCAGAGATAACACAGATGGATTTAAGCTCCAGAGTATTACGAAGGTCGCAGTTCTCAAAGGCATTCTGGTTAATAATCTTCAGGTTGTCCTCGCCGCTGAAGGTAATCTTCTGCAGTGAAGTACAGCCGTAGAATGCACCGTAATCAATATGCTCAAGAGTTGAGGGGAATACTACCTCCTCAAGAGCAGTCAGGTTTGCAAATGCATAGGAGGAAATCTTCTCAACACCTTCAGGGATAATAACCTTGGTGATGGTGTTGTCACCGATGTACCATGCCTTTGAGGTTTCTGCATCATCAAAGGCAAGCTCCTCCTCGGTCTTCATAATATACTCAAAGTTTGAGAAAGCAAACTGTCCGATTTCTGTCAGAGAAAGGTCCTCGGGAATATCAACCAGACCGCCGTTACCATAGTAATGAGTCAGGCTTGCACCAGTGGTAATATAGGGGTCCTTAACCTCAACAGAAACTGTCTCAGAGTAATATGTACTCTGGTCATCAAGCATAACCTTGATGGATACAGAGGCAAAGCCCTCTGCCACAGCGGTAACCTTACCGCTATTGTCAATGGTTACGATGTTCTCGTCGCTGCTTTCAAACTCTACAGTTGTATCCTTGGGGAAGTAGGAGTCAAGAGAGTAGTTGAGCACTACGCTCTCAGAGGGATACATCTCCAGCTTGAAATCACCCTCAAAGTAGTTGGTGCTGTCTGTATCACCGATATCCTTCTCGTCGTTTTCAACCACATAGTATGCCTTTGTGGTATAGAAGCCGTCAAGCGTAAATACATCTACAACGGGCTTGTCATAGCGTCTGTAGCCCTCGTCCTCCTCACCGCGGACGGTTACATTGAAGGTAACACCCTCGTTGGTGTTGGGATCCTGAGCCTTGATGATTGCACTGCCGCTTGCAACTGCAACCAGCTTGTTGTTAACAACACGGACTACACTGGGCTTTGAGGAGGAATAAGTCAGAAGCTCTGCCCACTGGTCAGAGGGAGTAACCACAGGCTCCAGAGTGTAAACCTCGTTGGGATTAAGCACAAGTCCG
Source organism: Ruminococcus sp. (assembly GCA_017473775.1). Lineage (GTDB taxonomy): Bacteria > Bacillota > Clostridia > Oscillospirales > Acutalibacteraceae > Ruminococcoides. The sequence continues at coordinate 6,154 of JAFUJH010000051.1, read as the reverse complement.
TCCTCAAGTCCTTCAAACCGGAAGTCTGTGAAGTCATCAGGCAGACCAATCTCGAAGGTAGCGTAGTTCAGTGCATAGTCATAAACATTAAGTGCAAAGGAGTTCTTGTTTGTTGCGTTGTTCTTGATATCATAAATGTAGTCTGTCAGCTCAAAGGTAACCTTGGTAGTGCTGTTACGCTCTGAGTAAACAGGAGTCATATACTGCTCAAACGCCTTCATAGCAGGAGACATATTACCGTCCTCGTCCTCCTCGGTGGTAATATAGCCCAGCTGTGAGCACATTGTGTAGTGGTTATCGTAGATATATGCATCAGCATACAAGCGATTCTTCTTTAAGGTCTTATCGTACTCACTGCGGTACTGAACATCAGTAACAGTAGGAGCCTCAAAGTCAGAAACCAGCGGAAACTCAAACACATTGTTGCTGTTTGTCTCCAGTCCGCCCTCGCCGTAATCAACATAACCTACAAGCTTTACTGTGTATTCGCTGTTGTTCTCCAAGTTATAATCAGCGGTATCAAACTCAATCTTTACATTGGAGGGATAGATGGAAGCACCGCCGTCGCTGTAGGATTTACGGACATCCAACTCTTCCTTCTCAAAAATAACCTCGCCTGTAGTGTCGTCTGTGATTGTGATTACAATCTTCGCCGCATTACGCAGAAGTCCTGCCCATACAAACCGCAGGGAGTGGATTGTACCCTCCTGATTGGAAAGTGCAATGTAGTTTTCGTTGGCGGCAATTACCATATCGTCGGAATCCTGCAGGAAGTAGTAGGAGCCCAGATAGCTTACATAGTCATCACTGATACCGCCTACAGGTCTTGATGCATAGGCATCAGCCATAACCTTATCCTCAACATCAATGCCGTCATCAAGCTCGTCAGCGTTGGTATCGTAGTAGGTAAGGTCAAACAAAGGAGCAACTGTCCAGTCGCCGTAGTATGCAAGGTAGGGTACGCTCAGGTCAACATCTGTGCCTGACTTGGCAGTAAGTGTGATGAAGCCCTCAACATACATTCCGTTTTCAAAGGACTCGTTGAGATATTTCTTATCCTCGTCGCTGAGGGTAATCTTAACGGTTACGGTTGCCTGCTTATTCTTGCCTACTCTGACCTTATTGCCGACGAGTCTGCCGTTTTCTACAGAAACAACCTCAAAGGATGCACCCTCTAAGATGTATGCCTCCTCGGTAACTGTAGTTTCACCTGCGTTGGTCTTTGTCTCGCTGACGCCCTCGGTCATTACATAGGAGCCTAATTCATAGGAGACAGCCTTCTTGCCGAAGTTTGTAATATCAAAGGTCATCTCATAGACGCCTGTCTTGTCAGGGTCGTCACCCAGCTCCAGCTTAGCCTTATCCATTGCTTCGCCGTCGCTGTTGTAGGTTGTGATATATGCAGGAGTCTCAATTGAAGCTGTCAGATTTGCAAGTCCTGCACCCTGCTTTCTTACAGCATAGGGCAGACCGTTGGTGTTCATTGCAATGTCGGCAGTAGACATAAGCAGAGAGTTGACCATTGCGTTAACCTTCAGGTTGTCCTCTGCAATGTCAGGGAACTGCTCAACCACATACTGTCTCAGAAGTACTACCACACCTGCCAGGTTGGGACAAGCCATGGATGTACCTGACAGACGGTCATAGGAGCCGCCTGTAATGGAAGAAAGAATGCTTCCGCCGTGAGCTGTAATCTCAGGCTTGATTCTGAGGTCAGGTGTAGGTCCCCAGGAGGAGAAGTCAGAAATAAAGGGACCGGAGGTCTGGGTCTGGCTCATCTTGAGCTTTCCGCCGCCTGCAGCAACCAGCATCTCACCATCATCCTGAGAGATTGAGCATACAGCCAGTGTGGCATCGCCCACATTCATTTTAATATCACCGGATACATTGTTGTAGATGATGATACCTGCCGCACCCTGCTCCTGAGCAATCATCGCCTTTTCCTCAAAGGTGTTGGAGCCTCGGCGTACCAGAGCAATCTTGCCCTTAACATCCACACCTGTGTAGTCTGCAGTTCTGCCCACACCGGGGATAACTACATACTCCAGAGTCAGGGATTTTTCTTCGCCTAAAAGTGTATCGCAGAATTTATTTTCCTCTGCGGCAGAGTTGGTGGACTCTGTGAAGTAGATAATTGTATTGTTGAATTTGATGTAGGGAGTCTCAACACCGCTGATAGAAGCAACAGACATAACACCCTCGTATGTAGAGGGAGAGCCTACTGTACCTGTATCGGGGTTAGAGGTAAGTCCCAAGTTACCGTTTGACTCAGAGCCGAAAGCAGAGCTGAAACTGTTGGAAGCAGCAACAACCATGCTGACGCCTGCCTCACGGATTTTATCGTAGATACCGTCTACCTTTTCTTCGTCGGATTCACGGCTGAATCCGCAGGCAGTACCGATTGACATATTGATAACATCAACGCCCAGAACAACGCAATCCTCCAGCGCAGACAGAATCCATGCTGTTCTTGCAGTGTCCATAACATCAGAGAATATCTTCATAGATACAAGCTGAGCATTGGGAGCAACACCGCGGATAGTATCATCGTTACCTACTATAACACCTGATACATGTGTACCGTGGTTATTGTGTGTGGAGTATACATCGGGGTCATTATCTGCATAGTCAAAGCCGTAGGGCACCTTCTCGTTGATATATACATCGTCAACAGTAAGTCCCTCAAGCAGCTCGCTTGCCGCTGTTTTATCAATAACATCTGCCACATCATCATAGGTAAGACCTAATTTTTCAGATGTAAAGTTATCAACAGAAAACGCAGTGTGGTTGGAGTCAAGACCTGTGTCAAGCACGGCAACTACCATGCCTGAGCCGTCATAGCCTGAGTCGGAGCTGTTAAAGATACCTGTGTCAAAAACATTGACTTCGTTCTCAACCAGCTCTGTCTTGCAGGTGTTGTACTCCTCACCTACGATGATATCCATGCCTTTTGTAAGAGAGCCGCAGGTTTTCTCAAAATCACCTGCTTTAATCAGAAGCTCAAAGCCGCTCAGAATAGTAGAATAATCCTCACCTGTTGTGTAGGAGATGTTCTGACTGTCAAGTAACGACAGAAACTGAGCCTTCTTTGCGGCGATATCCGCTCTTGTATTTACAGCATCATCGCTGACACCGGCATATTCTGACAGACTCATAGTCTTATCAGTGCCCTCATAAGCATCCATAATGCTCACAGTGTCAAGGGTAACGATAACTGATATCTCGTCACTGTCCTTTACAGTGTCAGGCAGTTTAAAAGCAACCTTATCGTTAAGGTACTGAGTGTAGTCTGATGCCACACCCTCAACCTTGCTGATATTGGCTGAGCTTTTCTGTGTGCTTGTATCAGCCGCCTGAATTGCAGGCAACGAGCTGAACGCCACAGCCAGCACCATAGCCGACGCAAACACGCTTTTGATTATACTTTTAGCTTTGAGTTTCTTCATTGCGTAAACTCTCCCTTTATGCTTAGTCGTATATAACTGCATAGATATACATATACGATTATATTATACAACACTTCGACAGAACAAACAAGTGAATTTTCCCGTATTTTTAGAAAAATTGCATACTTTTTCAATTATAATGTAATTTACTTTTTTATATACTGATGCTATAATAATTTTATACAAGCTTGATTTTTACAATTCTGACAGCTTTGTCAATTTACTTTTGGGGTGATAATATGACAGACAAAGCCATTGCAGGCTTTCACCGAATTTACAAAATACTGCTGAGTGCCTCCATAATCGCGGCAGGACTCTGCTTGATTTACGGGTGCCTGACCATATATTATTCAGGTGACCAACCCTACTCACGGCAGGCGGTGGCTGATGCCTTCAGCCTCATTGCAGTACCTGTGTACATCTGCCTTGGTTTGATTCTGGTGAGTCTGGTGATTAACCTTATCTTCCCCGACTCCTGTAAAAAAGCTAAACAGACCATCTCCGCCAAAAGCCGACTGACGCTTCTTCTTTCAAAGAAAAACCTTGATGCTTGCAACAGTGAGATGCTGGCATCTGTCAACAAACAAAAGAAAAGCCGCAGGCTTTTCACAATTATACAGGCAGTTGTCGTAGCCGTATCCGGTGCAGTGTTCCTCGTATATGCACTCAATGGCAGCAACTATGATAATTCTCAGATAAACAGCTCTATGATAAATGCGATGCAGGTATTACTCCCCTGCCTGTGCGTGATGCTTGCCGCCTCGGTTATTGCCCATATACTCCGCAACAAAAGCTACAAGCAGGAATGTGAGCTTATAAGTAAGCTCCCTTCTGTAAAAATAGACTCCTCACAGCCCCTGCCCACTGCGGACAAGGCTGACAGGAAGCTTCTGATTTTGAGGTGTGTAATACTCCTTGCAGGTGCAGGTATATTGATTTACGGCTTTCTGGCAGGCGGTGCGGCCGATGTGCTGACAAAGGCTGTGAACATCTGCACAGAATGTATAGGCTTAGGATAAGAGGTGGAAAAATGAAAAAGTTTTTTGCTAAATTAGCCTCTCTGAAACCAACCAGACGAAAAATCATACAGCTTTACACTGCGTTGCTTTTCAATGCAAACCTAAAGGGCTTCGTAACAGGCAACATATATCAGGGCAACACAAAGCAGATGTGTGTGCCGGGGCTTAACTGCTACTCCTGTCCGGGTGCTGTGGGAGCTTGTCCTCTTGGGTCGCTTCAGGGCAGCTTCAGTGCAGGCAAAAGCACTATATTCTATGTGTGCGGAATCCTTGCTCTTTACGGCATATTACTGGGTAGAATGATATGTGGCTGGCTGTGTCCCTTCGGACTTATTCAGGAGTTATTGTATAAAATAAAAACTCCCAAACTGAAGAAAAGCTTCGTCACAAGGATTCTGTCATTCCTCAAATATGTAATTCTGATTTTCTTTGTGTTTATTGTTCCCATTACATATGCATTCAGAGATACTCCTCTGCCTGCGTTCTGCAAGTATATCTGCCCTGCAGGCACCCTTGAGGGAGGCTTAGGGCTTCTGTCAAACAAGGTAAACGAAAGCTACTTCTCTATGCTGGGTCCCCTGTTTACATGGAAGTTCCTGCTCCTTGTCAGTATCTGTGTCGCCTGCATATTTATCTTCAGAATGTTCTGCAGATTCATTTGTCCCTTAGGTGCATTGTACGGCTTGTTCAACAAAATCTCCTTCTTCGGAGTAAAGCTCAACACAGACAAGTGCATAGGCTGTGACAAGTGCATCAACAAATGTAAAATGGACATCAGACAGGTGGGAGACTCCGAGTGCATCAGCTGTGGCGAATGTATGAGTGTTTGCCCCACAGGAGCTATAAGCTGGAAGGGGATTAAGCAAAAGCCCAAGGGTACTACCCCCGGTGATAATGCAAAGGGCAATCCCAAGGCACGGAAAATCACCCGCATAATATCTGCAGTGCTCCTTGTTGCAATACTGGTAACGGCAGTGGTTTATTACTGGAACGAGTCAGACGCCACCTCCGTATCCACGCAAGAAACCGAGTACGGCAATCAGGTGGGCGATAACTGCTACGGTGCTGACCTGAACATAATAACAGCTGACGGTATCACCGCAGATACAGTGAATCCCATAAAGACCGGCAAGATAACCATTATCAACTTCTGGGGTACATGGTGTACTCCCTGTGTAAACGAGCTTCCCTACTTTGACCAAATTGCAACAGATTACAAAGACAGCGTTTCGGTTATAGCTGTACATACAGACAGCCTTAGCGACACAGCTCCTGCTTATATCAAGGAGCACTACCCTGACAGCAATTTAATCTTCGCCTGTGACACCGAAAACGCAGGCTATTACACCACCCTCGGCGGCAGAGGCACATATCCCTACACTGTAGTAATTGACAGCAAAGGCGTAGTATCACGGATATTCTTTGAAGCTCTTGAGTACGAGGATTTGCAGACAGCCGTTGAAGAAATCAAAGGTTAAAACCAAAAATTAAGCAAAGATAAACATAGCAAAACAGGCATTGAGTGTATACTCAATGCCTGTGTGACTATAGAAAAAGTCCGTGCCTCCCTCTGACGAGGAAATTCCCCTATTAGGGGAAATGTCTGCGAAGCAGACAAAAGGGTTGCCGTCTTCGCAGAAGAGGTGGATTTTGCCGAAGGCAAAATACGGAGGGAGAGAAAACGCAGAT
>JAFUJH010000050.1 GCA_017473775.1 Ruminococcus sp. | reverse complement strand
GTTCTTGTTCGTCTTGAGACATATCCAGAAGATATCACAGGTATGAAGGCTTATCAGGGTATCTTAACAGTTCGTGGCGGTATGACATCCCACGCAGCAGTAGTTGCTCGTGGTATGGGTACTTGCTGTGTATCCGGTTGCGGCGACATCAAGATGGACGAAGAGAACAAGAAGTTCGAGCTCGCAGGTAAGGTTTACAACGAGGGCGACTACATCTCCATCGACGGTTCTACAGGTAACATTTACGACGGTATCATCCCCACAGTTGACGCTGAGATTGCCGGTGAGTTCGGCAGAATCATGCAGTGGGCTGACGAGTTCAGAACACTGAAGGTTCGTACAAACGCTGATACACCTGCAGATGCTAAGAAGGCTCGTGAGCTTGGCGCAGAGGGCATCGGTCTCTGCCGTACAGAGCACATGTTCTTCGAGGCTGAGAGAATCGCTGCATTCCGTGAGATGATCTGTGCAGATACAGTTGAGGCAAGAGAGGCAGCTCTCGAGAAGATCCTCCCCTATCAGCAGAACGACTTCGAGGCTCTCTACGAGGCACTTGAGGGCAACCCCGTTTGCATCCGTTTCCTTGATCCTCCTCTCCACGAGTTCGTTCCCACTGAGGAAGCTGACATTGCAGCTCTCGCAGAGGCACAGGGCAAGACAGTTGCTGACATCAAGGCTCTTATCGCATCTCTCCACGAGTTCAACCCCATGATGGGTCACCGTGGCTGCCGTCTCGCAGTAACATATCCTGAGATTGCAAAGATGCAGACAAAGGCTGTTATCCGTGCAGCTATCAATGTTCAGAAGGCACACGCAGACTGGACAATCGTACCTGAGATCATGATCCCCCTCACAGGTGAGGTTAAGGAGCTCAAGTTCGTTAAGGATGTTGTTGTTGCAACTGCAGATGCAGAGATCGCAGCAGCAGGCGTAGAGCTCAAGTACGAGGTTGGTACAATGATGGAGATCCCCAGAGCTTGTCTGACAGCTGATCAGATTGCTACAGAGGCTGAGTTCTTCTGCTTCGGTACCAACGACCTTACTCAGATGACATTCGGCTTCAGCCGTGATGACGCAGGTAAGTTCCTGAACGCTTACTATGATACAAAGATTTACGAGAACGATCCCTTCGCAAAGCTCGACCAGACAGGTGTTGGTCAGCTGATGAAGATGGCTGTTACAAACGGTAAGGCAACTCGTCCTGAGATTCACTGCGGTATCTGCGGTGAGCACGGCGGCGACCCCGTTTCCGTTGAGTTCTGCCACACAATCGGTCTTGACTATGTATCCTGCTCACCCTTCCGTGTTCCCATTGCTCGTCTTGCAGCAGCACAGGCAGCAATCAAGGATATGAAGTAATAAATCTGAGTTAACTCATAAATAAACCTATCCCCACCGAGCGACCTCGGTGGGGATTTTAACAAAAAATACATATTATACTGTCCCTGCATAGGAGACAGTATTAATCAGATAAGGAGATAATAAAAATGGATTTTCTCAAGAAGTTTTTCCCTTTCTCATTCAAGCCCAAAGAGGTAACTAAGGACTTCGTCCTCACCATCGTACTGTACGCAGTTGCATCCGTAGTTGGCGGCGTTGTTCTGGGCTTGCTCGCAAGAATCCCCTACATCGGCTTCACCTTCAGCATTGCAAGCTACCTGCTTGGTGTTTACTGCACAGGCGGCATCGTACTTGCAATCCTCCACAAGGTTGGCGTAATCAAGTAATTTTACACACTAAACATTCAATCCCCACTCGTTCACACGGGTGGGGATTTTTGTGATGCAAATATTTTTTCTTTGAGTATACTTTAAGCAAAGTCACTATAAAGTTTATCGGCAATTTGTAGAATAAGGTCGTGCATCTCAAGTGAAGAAAGCCACTTTTGCTCAATTCTTTCATAACCCAAAAGAGCACCCATAATATTTCCGGTTATTGCACCGGTAGAATCGCTGTCGCCTTTGTGATTAACAGAAGCAATAACTGATTTGGAAAAATTATCATTATATTTCAGACTGCAATAAAGTGAAATCGCCAAAGCTTCCTCTGCAACCCAACCTTCTCCCAATTTGCTGATATTCGCAGTATCTGAATCGTTATTATCAGAAAGTAAGATTGCCTTATCAATAATATCGTTCAACTCTGAAATATAAGGATTTTCGGCAAAAAGATTATTTACAAAACTTTTTGACTCCAAGATAATTGCTTTAAGGTCGGTATCACCTTCGCAACAAACCAACCTGTTGAGAATGTGAGTCAGTACAGCAGCCGGCATATAACCAAGGGGATGGGAATGTGTGATAGCCGCCAGTTGTGCGCCTTCCATATCCAATCGGTCCATTTTACAAAATCTCATAGCCAAACCTAATGGTGCAACGCGCATAATTCCGCCGCAACCTTTGCTGTCATTGATTTTATCGGCAATATAATCTGAAATATGTATGTTGTTGTCAACTTTTTCTTTTCTGCGTTTCAATCCGTCAAGGCAGGTGTTTCCCGGTGCGCGTCTTACATAAAGTTCGGGAACATCTTTCAACAAATATGATGCCCAACCACGCCAATCTTCAGGAATTCGATTTTCATCGGAGTAAGAAAACTGTTGTGTGTGCAACCAACCCAAATATGCATACAAAGCATAGTGTCGAGGTTCAGCGGAGATACCTCGCTCACGTTGACGGTACGCACCAAACAATAGCGCGTTAGCGGTAAACAAGGTCATTTGTGTATCGTCAGAAACAACCGCTACGCCTCTACTTCTGTCAACATCATAATACTCAATTCCCGTGTTTCCGTATTTTTTATAAATATGTTCTTCGTTCATAAATTCAACGGGATAACCAAGCGCATCGCCAACCGCACCGCCTATCAATGAACCTCTTATTCTATCCCTGATCAAATTCGTATTCATCCTTAATCCTCACTTTTTAAAATAATACCGGTACTTCTGTAATCATATCATAAATACGATTTATTTGCAATAATTTGAAATTGCTTCCCTCTTCAGCACATAGCAACACCGAAGCTTTTATGGGTTGATTGATAACAATAAACTTTATCCACACAGAGTAGGTTGCGGTATTTGTATAGATACATTATAATGAATTCATAAAGGAGTGTTTCATATGGATACTTATATAACAGGTTCTACTATTAAAAGACTTCGTGAGAAAAAAGGTCTGACTCAGGCACAGATGGCAGACATCTTAGGTGTCAGCAACAAGGCGGTTTCAAAATGGGAAACTGCAAAAGGACTTCCAGATATAACCTTAATTGAGCCACTGGCGAAAGCACTATCGGTTTCGGTTATGGAGCTGATATCAGGAGATACTGCTACAAACAAAAACATATCCTCAAACATACTGCTTTCAAAATTCTATGTTTGTCCTATTTGCGGCAATATCATCCGCACAACAGGAGATGCCCTTATCAGTTGTTGCGGAATAACACTGCCACCGCTTGAAGCAGAAGAAACTGACGAAAGTCACAGAATAGCCATAGAAAAAGTGGAAGATGAGGATTTTATTACAGTTAATCACGATATGACAAAAGAGCATTACATTTCGTTTATTGCCTACTTAACCTGCGACAGAGTGCAATTTGTAAAATTCTATCCTGAAGGCAATGCCGAAACCCGATTCCAATTCAGAGGCAGAGGTTATCTGTATATCTATTGCAATAAACACGGACTGATGAAACAGAAAGTTTAATCTCTCCCTTTTACTGTATGCACCACAGACAGCTATCAAGGGCTAATCCCTAAGGTAAGCAATATACAATAGTATAGCTCAGATATAAAATCATCCCCACTCGTTCACTCGGGTGGGGATTTTATAATCTGTGTTCACAATTTTATATTATAGTATAAAACAATCCCCGCAGATTCCTCGGCGAGGGTTGTGTCGTCTTTTTGTTTGCTCTTTCTTTTTTCAAGGGCAATGGTCAGCACGTGGCTGTATATGCCCTTGAACTGTCCCTGTGCTCTGTCAAAATCCTGCTGAGAGATTTTGCCTTCTTCCAGAAGATTCACGAGCATTTTTGCTCTTTTCTCAAGGCGTGAGAATTCTTTGTTGATTCCTCCAAGTGCCATGGAGGCTGTGGGGTCTGAACGATAACTCATAGTTTTTCCTCCTATATTAAATTAAATTTATACAGGAAGGCAATAAAAAAGCCTATCCTGCAAACGGGCAGAATTCCCCTAAGGAAATTCCGAACATTTGCAAAATAAGCGTATAATTTGTACGATTATGTTACCACAGCACATTTCAATTGTCAAGCATCTGATTTAAAATATCACTGAAAAAATACTCGTGCTTATTGTGTTCCCACCAAAAACACTATATAATAACAGTATAATCTGAGAGACAGAGGTAAGTGCCATGAGAGAGATTTTGTATAAATACAACACTTTGGGAGCATACACAACTGAGGACAGCACTGCTTTTGCAGGTGAATCAGAACTCAAATTGATTGTAGAACCCCACGATTTTTCAATTAAAATCGGCAACGAAATTCTGAGAAAAACCTCTTTTGAGGGTTGCACAATTATCGTTTCCAACGAAGGCGAAGTTGTTATTTACGACACTGATGACAGCATTGCACTCCACACTGAGAAAACCGAAAAGTGTTTCAAGGAAATCCGTTTTATCTGGGAAGAGGATTCAATCCGTGTTCAGTTCGGCCATACACACTATGTTGACCACTACCCCAACTGCGACGGCGAGCACGACCGCTGGAGCGAAACCTGGGTCTCCGAATACGAGGTATCCCTGCTCACCCCCGACCACCGCAATTAACCAACCAATCCCTGACAATAATCTTTACTCTCCCACATTAACACATACGCAAACCCTACTCCTGCCCTAATCTGCAGGAGTTTTTTCGTCCCTTTAACCACTGTCCTGTTTATGGTACACAGGTTATGGTATTCTATAGACAGAACAAACGGAGGTGTTACAATGGCATATATTCCCGATTCCCACAGAAAATACAACCTGCTCCCCTACTGCAGTGAACACGGCGGTGAGGTATTCAGTTATCCCTCACAATTGCTCGACATAGTAAACAAATACACCTCTGACAACGAATGTCTTATACCCTACGGATATGACAGTTATGAGGAATACTACAGAAAAGTCAGGGAAATCGCAGACAGGTTCATCACACAGCCTTATATATACGACCTTTTTACAGAGTATCTGAATCAGGTTATGGCGATGAATATAAAAGAGGACTGGTCTGTGCTCAGGTATATCGGTCCCGATACAAACCAAACCGAGGGACTTACAAACGGCAAAAACTACTACTGGCCTGCCAGCAAAGCCGCCCCTCATTACGAAGGTGTGATTGATGATGAAGAGTTTACATCATACATCTACCCCACAAACGAAGAATATTGGGAGATACTTGAGGACCCTACAGGCATGGCACACAACACTATCTTCGGCAAAGACAGATACATAAGTCCTGATGTCCACGCATACATCATAGAGCAACTGCAAAACGCAACCATAGTATAATAAGTCAACTAAAACCAAAAGTCCGCAGGTGAGAAAAACAGCGGACTTGCTTATTTGTGTAAATATGTTATAGTATATCTGAGGTGGTAAAATGATATACACTGAAATGACAAAGAAAGCCTTGTGCATTTGTTTTGATGCACACAAAGAGCAAAGGGACAAAAGCGGTCTGCCCTATGTGTTTCACCCTTTTCATCTTGCTGAGCAGATGGAGGACGAAACCACTACAGTAGTTGCACTGCTCCACGACACCATCGAGGACACAGACCTGACCATTGAACACCTAAGAGAGCAGGGCTTCAACGAGGATATACTTGAGGCTATCGCGCTGATGACTCACTCACCCGAAGTGCCCTATATGGATTATGTGGCGAAAATCAAAACAAACCCCATTGCAAGGGCAGTCAAACTTGCGGATTTAAGGCACAACAGCGACCTGAGCAGACTTGATACCGTTGATGAAAAAGCCCTGCAACGTGTTGAAAAATACAAACAAGCCATCAGACTGCTGACCGATTGAACATCAGAAATCACAGAAAACTAAATATATACACGAAAACCGCCTGTCGTTAAAACAGGCGGTCTTTGCGTTTATTCTGTCAATTTTATCCCTGTGTGATTTCTACATCGGGGGTTGTCTCGAAGATTTTCTCCATTACCTGATGGTCGGGAGAAAGGAAAAGTGCTACCACTGTGCCGTGGGTAATAACCTCGCACTCCTGTGCAATGGCGTAGTTCTCGGGGTCGTAGCTCTGGGACTGTACCTTAACCTCGCTGAGTCTTGCCTCAAGCTTTTCTTCAATCTTTGACACTGCAGATTTATCAGCAGCTCTGACCATAATTACCTCGTCAGGGAAAACTCCGTCCATTGTGACAAAGCACTGAGAATCCGCAATCCAAGCCTCCTCAATACCGTAAAGGTCAAGGAGTCTGGAGGAGTCGATATCCATTGTGCCATCCATTTTAAGCTCAGAGATAATCTCTGCTTTTACAGATGCAATATCCACGGCGGTGTTATCATTGCTGTCTGAACAAGCGCAAAGTGCAAATATCATCATAAGTGCAAGCACTGCACCGATAAGTCTTTTCATATTAATATCCTCCCCTATTATCTCAGGGTGTATGAGTAGAGAGGTACTCTACCCACTTCTCACAGCCTGCTTCGGTGAAGTGTACACCTAAGCCGTCAGGGTCACTGCAGAAGTCACGGTTAAGATTTACTCCCTGTGCGTCATACATCACAGATGCCACATCTACAAAAGCCCAACCATTGTCAGAGCACATCTGACTGAGACAGCTGTTGTATATCTTGATGTTCTCGTTGTTGAGGCTATCACCCAGAATGGTGCTGGTCTCTGTCATAGGAGTCATCGACTGAACAACAATCTTAATCTGGGGTGACTTTGCTGTTATTTTGCCCAAAAGTGTCTTGTAGTTCTCGATAGTATCATCAATGCCATAAAGACCGATATCGTTCATACCAAGCATAATGTAGAGTGTATCTGCACCGGAGGCAGCAACGCAATCCTCAACCAACATCTTTGTGCCCTGATATGAGGGATGTACAGACTCATCAGAAACCTCCCACAGTGCATTTGCACAGCCCAGAGAGCCTGCTGTGAAGAACTGAGCCTTACCGAGTGCACCTGTAGCCGCCGCATAATAGCTGAGCTTGAGGCTGACAGAGTCGCCAACAAAGGCTGTATTATCAAAATAATCTGCAGACACCTTGGCTGATTCAGGAACAACAGCGGCTGTATCTGCGTCACCCCTCTCAGAAGGACTTGCAGGCTGCTCGGTAGCTCCTGCAGCAACAGTAGAATCACCCTCCTGAGTATTCTCTGATGCAGTTGTGTTCTGTACCCCTGTGGTGGTTGTATCATTATCCCCAGAGCCGTTGCAAGCTGTGCTGGTTAGTACAAGGCACACGCACATAATAACAAGTAAAAGCTGTACTAATAATCTTTTCATATTATATCTTCTCCTTAAATTCTTTCTCAATTCACTCAATTTATAGTAGTAATATTATCATACATCAAAGGCTCGTTTTTTTCAATACAAAAATTAAAGTCAGAATACCAGGAGCTGAAAAAAATCTATATAAAAAAGGCACAGGCGATTAATACCGCCTGTGCATGCCTTTTTAACTGTAAAAAATTAGTCTGTAACGCCGCCGATTACTTCTTCCTCAGTTGTAGTAGTCTCAACAACAGCAGAAGCAACGATAACCTCCTCAGCCTCGAACATAACAAACTTCATTTCGGGTGCTGTGTATTTCATTATTCAATTCACCACCTATAGTTATATTTTTTATTATTATACAATAATAATATCTATTTTTCAACTACTATTTAGAAAATTTTAAAAAATTATAAAGATATTTTGTGATTGAATGATCAGCAAAGCACCAATATATTGTGTTTAAGAATTACATCGTACATATAGCCTCTCGTCTGTTATACAATTCTGTAACAAACGATAATCACTTTTACTATCCGTTTACTTATGCGGGTAGTAAAAACTACTCATTTAAATACAAAAGTGATTATAAAATATACTCAGAGCAGACAGAGCTTCCAAGCTTAAAGCCACAACAAAACACAGCTTTATGCAGTACATATCCGAATTTTATCGGACGACTTTAAAGCACTTTTTAAATCATAACATAATTAAAATCAATTGCAGAAATTTATGTAAAAATATTTACAAAAATATTGACAATACCATTCAATTGTTGTACTATTATTATATTAATATAAGGAGGTGAATTTAGAATGAAATATGTAGCACCTGAGATGGAGATCGTAATGTTCGAGGCTGAGGATGTTATCGTTGCTTCTACTGTTGAGCCCACACAGGCACCTGTTGTAACAGAGGCACCTGGTGTTGATTCCGAGGGCGATCTCTAATCTCTTAATTTAACATTAAAAAAGAAAGAGGCGTTTATCGCCTCTTCTTTTTTTGCTTTTATATTACATCATAATATAGTTTTGTATCCCTATGTACACTTTGTCATGAAAGAAGAAAAACAAATCATTTACGCAATTCTTTGAGCATTAATGTATTGAAACAATTCAATCCCCCGACAGAAATCTGTCGGGGGATTTTCATATCGTCAGATTATCTCTGACGTCTTAAACTTTAAGATACGACTCTATGTAGGTCAATTAAAGTTTTTCGAAGTACATAAGATCTGTGTAGATTGTCTTCTGTTCACCATTGATTTCAACAGTGATCCAACCCTGACCAATCCATGTACTTCCGTTTGCAACACCCTTCTTGTTAGCTGAAATAGTCTTAACAGGAATCTGGTTTGCTGCACCGGGTGTCCACTTGGTTACGTTTGTATCAGTTGTACCCTTAACGAATGTTGTCTCGTTGTACTTGGAACTCTCTACAACAAGTGCACCTGCCTGTACAAACTTAACTGTATCGGACTCGATTACTTCCCATGAAAGCATCAAGGGGTTAGTGTCGGGGCTTTCAGCTGATGTATCCATAACAAAGTTAAGGATAATCTCATACTCAATCTCTGCATCCTCAGCAACATAAACTGATGTTACTGTAATATCCTCACCGGGATAGAATGTGTATGTTGCAAGATAGCTGAGTATGTTACCGTTCTCGTCTGCCCAGTATGCAAACTTCTGGCCTGCAGGTGCTGCCTCTGCTGTGGCTATAACCTGACTATATTTGAGAGCCTTGCCGTCTGTGATACCTGTTGCAGTACCGCCGTTAACTGTTACGTTAACGTATACAAGAATTCTCTCCCATACGGGTGTTACTACTACTGCCTCACCTGCTGCTACTGCTGCTGCAATTTCTTCAGCACTCATTGTCCAGCCTGTTGCAAGGTAAGATGCGTTAGTGGGATATGCAGGGAATGTAATCTCGTCGCCTGCTACATAGTACTGCATATCAAGAATCTGGTTAGCCTTGTCATTCTTGAAGATTACGAGAGTTGCCTCTGCGATATCTGTCTGATACATTGCCTTCAGATAGTCGTCACCTGTTGTTGTGAAGCTGTATGTTGCATCTGTGGAAACGATAAGGCCATTTGCATTAACCCATCCAAGGAATGTATTCTCAGATGCGTTTGCAACTACTGTTACTGTTGCGCCGATAGGTGCCTTGGTGTTCATGTAGGATGTACCCTGAGGTCTTGCGTTGCCTTCGCCAATAGCAATTGTGAAGCCTGTGCCGCCTGCTACCTCAATTCTCAGAGTTCCCTCTGTTGCGGGCTCTACGGGTGTTACGATCTTCTTGTACTGTG
Organism: Ruminococcus sp.; assembly: GCA_017473775.1. Classification (GTDB taxonomy): domain Bacteria; phylum Bacillota; class Clostridia; order Oscillospirales; family Acutalibacteraceae; genus Ruminococcoides. The sequence goes on along the minus strand of JAFUJH010000050.1, from coordinate 61,895 downwards.
CAACTACGATCATATCCTTAGTTACATTGTCAGTTGTCTGGCTCCAACCAGTGAACTCGTAACCATCTCTTGTGGGAGCGTCAGGTGTGGGAAGGTTTGTACCCTCTTCTACCTTAGCTACTGCAAGGATTGTGTTGTCGTAATCAACGAACATTACAGTGAATGTCTTCTTTGTCTCAGGAACAACAACTTCCTCTGCAGTAACAACAAGGATTGCAACATCCTCTGTCATTGTGATTGTGTAAACGCCGTTCTCGTCAGCATAGATTGTCTCCATGTTAGCGATAACGCCTGCTACGATGTAACCCTCGGGAACTTCAACTGTAAATGTGAAGTCTGTGTTCTCCTTAATTGCAGTTGCATCCATATCTGTTACAACTGTGAAGATGTCAGCCTCGTCCCAAGTTGCTGCGTAGTGAATACCATAGTAGTCACCGTCAACAGAAACCTTCTTAGTCTCTGTATCAAATGTGAAGGTGTAAGTACCGCCTGTTGCGATGAATGTGCAGTCGCCTTCCTCAACCTTCATTGTCCAGCCTTCACATGTGTCTGTGAATGTGCCGTTGTTGCCGTACCAAACATCGTTGGAATCAGCAATCTTGAACTTGTACTCGCCAGCAGGAAGTTCTACAGTTGCTGTAATAACTGTGCCTTCGCCTTCGAGAGTTACATCGTTCCACTCTGCACCGTCAAGGTTGAAGTTAGCGTGGATGTAATATGTAACATCCTCGGGCTCTTCCTCATCAGGTGTTGTGGAATCCACAGGATCATCTGTGGATTCAGGATATGTAACAGAAAGCTTGTCAGTTGCTGTGTCGAATGCGAATACATACTCACCGGCAGCTGCAGTTGTCAGTGTACAGTCGCCTGCTTCCTTCATTGTCCAGCCTTCAACAGACTCAGTGATTGTACCATCGTTACCAAGCCATGCACCGGACTTAACAACCTTGAATTCATAAGTTGTATTAGCCTCAAGAGTCAGTGTGAGAGTAGCAACTGTCTCGCCTTCGCCTGCGTACATAAACTCGTCAGCTACTGTGCTCCAGCTGTTCATTGTACCTGCCAGATATACATTTGATGCAACTGTATCATCGGGTACAGGAACTTCTTCAGCAGAAGCGTACCATGCCTTGCTCTTGATGTCATAGTACTTACCATCCTCGATTGTGAGGTCAGCAGTCTGTGAACCATTGTTGTTGTTATTGAATACAATGCCTGTGTAATCAGCCTCAAGTGTGATTGTGTAAACTTCGAAACCGTTAACAGTCTCTTCTGTCTTTGTCATTTCAAGGCCGGGCCATGTTGTATCTGCAGCACTTGTTGCACCCCATACATGAGCATAAAGTTCTGCCCAGTTTGCGGAGTTAACAACATAAACAGTGATATATGTAGGTGTTTCAGGCTCGGAAACCTCAGCGTCGGTTGTTGTCTCCTCTGCAGGAGCTGTAGTTGTCTCGTCTGCTGTTGCAGCAGATGTTGTAGTCTCAACTGTGGGCTCCTCATAGAGATACTTATCTGTATGGTTGCCCTCTTCCTCTGACCAATCCATGTAGTAGCCGTAGCCGTCCTCAGGAACGATGTCAGCGGACTGCTTGAGTGTACCATTGTCAAGACCTGTGAAGTTGATACCTGTTACGTCAGCAGCAATTGTTGCTGAGTAAACTTCCTGGCCGTAATCATTGGTGTAAAGGAGTGTCATTGCTTTACCGGGCCAAGTTGTGTCAGCCTCGTAAGCACTGCCGAATGTGTGAACGCGAACATCTGTCCATGCCCATGAGTTGGAGAAGTAGATTGTGATGTACTCTTCAACTACGGGAGCAGCAGTTGTTGTCTCTGCAGGAATTGTCTCGTCAGCTGTTGCAGCTGTTGTTGTCTCCTCAACTACAGTTGTAGTTGTCTCTGCAGGAACTGTCTCTGCGGGAGCTGTTGTCTCCTCAACTACAGGAGTATAAGGATAAGTGCCGCAGGGCTTGGTATCTGTGGCTGCATCGTATGTCATATAGTAGCAGATGCCGCCGTCTACCCAACTGCTATCCTTGATGTCAGCAGACTGCTCAGCACCGTACTCACCTGTACCGTTGAAGAGCATACCTGTGATATCAGCAGGGATAACGATCTCATAGATGTCAAATCCCTGATCATTCTGACCTACAATATTTGTAAGTGCGATACCGTTCCACTCGGGGTTAGTACCGATGGTGCTGCCCCAGTAGTAAATCTTAGCATCAGGCCATGCCCAGTTGTTCTCGAAGTAGATTGTAACATAACCATCGGGAACTTCCATGCTTGCGCCTGCATACTGAGCAGCCATCCAATTGATTCTGGAGATTGTCCAGTCTGTAGCATACTGAGTCTCGCCCTCAAAGGTAGCATCGTATGACTTAGCAGTTGTTGTGTAGGTGTTAGCCTCTGCATCGAAGCTATACATTGTAAGGGAAGTCTTGTTTGCCTTCCAGTCAGCAGTTACATAAGCGCCGTCTGCCTTCTGGTTCCATGTACCTGTCTTTGACAGATTAGCCATGTATGCCTCGTAGGACTGGAGTCTGCCGTTAGCAGTTGCTTCGCCGTTGAGGATATCAACGATGTCAGCAAACTCGGAGTTCCAAACCTCAAGAACGATGTCCTCGAAGGTCTTGCCGTCAGCTGTTGTGGATGTGTTGTACCATGCCTGAGAGAATACGCTGCGTGCGTTTCTTGCATAGTGCTTGAGCTCTCTTGCATACCAGCCTGCAGGGCCGTCAAGGTCAAGAGTGTTGCCGCTCATATCAGTTCTTGCACTGTTGTCAGGGAGGTTACCGATAGAGTTATCATAGTCCCAAACAGGTGATGCGTAGAACATACCGGTTGTGCTGTTATATGTAAAATAGCAGCTTGTAACACCGGAGTCGATGTTCTTGGAAATTTCGTTGATAAGGTATGCCTTTGCGAAGTCGTCAAGATCAAGAATCTGCTCGAGTGCTGCCATATCGTTGCCGTAGAGAGCGTCCTCAAGTGCCTGATATTTAGCCTTGATGAACTCAATCTGCTCTGCAGCAGGAGAGTCGGGAGTCTTGTAGGTCATCCACTGACCCTCAGTTGTGTTGAAGCCCTTGTCGCCAGCATTTGCTGCGTTCTCCTCTGTGTCGAGTTCGAGGATGAAGTCGAAGTCAGACTTGGGATACTCTGTGATAGTACCGTCGTCCTCTATTACATCCTCTACCTCAGGCTCAGTAAGGTCGGGCATTACAGTGTTCTTACCCATCTCAATCTTCTGAGTGAGCTGGTAGGAACCCTTGTAATAGCCGTTTACAAAGAAGTCAACAAAACGGGAATCACAAGCATAGGTCATGCCAATTTCGTTAGCCATATCGAAAACAAGGCGGTTTCTGAGGAGAGAGCCATCCTTTGCGTTTGCAAGGAGTGACCACTTCTTACCCTTCATGCCGTCAAGCTGGATATTGCTATCGTATGTGATATTAAAAGGCTTCTTGGTCTCGGACCATGTGGTATTACCGCGACCCTTCATCTTCTTGATGGAAGCCTCTTCGTTGATGCCGTTCTCCTCAGAAGCAACAGCACCTGATGCACCCTTAACCTCGCGGTTCTTTGAGCCGCCTGTAAGGAAAGCGTAGAGGTCGTAGGTTGCATTAACCTCTGTCTCTGTCTTAGCGTCGTCATCGTTAATAGTAGTCATACCGTCAGCGGAGTTTACAAACAGTGTACCCTCAGCGTCAGTCTTAGCAATGTAAACCTGCTGTGTTGTTGCACCGGAGCAAGTGTATGTTGTGCCGTCAACATAAGGAACGGTTGCATACTCATGTGCAGGAATCATAACGCCGTTAAGAAGAACAGCAGCATCGTATGTGTTAAGAACGATTACTTCTGTTGCGGAAGCAGATGTGGGCAGGAAGAAGTGACGGATGCCGTCAGCCTCGTGCCATCTCTGCCATGCGTTTGTACCTGCAACCTCTGTGCCTGCATAAGCATAGAGACCGTCAGTTACCTCGTAAGGAATTGCGTATGTGTTGTCAACAACGGGCTCATCCTCAGAAGACTCTGCAGGAACATAACCCTTGATGTAAACAGTTGTTGTAGCATACTCTGCGGAGTAAGCCTTATCTGTTGCAGTTGCGTTGTATGCCCAGAGGTACACATTAACTGCTAAAGTTGCGTCAAGAGCAGGAGCAGAAAGGTCTTCATAAAGAATAGAAGTTGAACCTGCTGCCCAGTCAACCTTGGAAGCTGTGTAGTTTACATTGTAAGCAAGACCTGTTGCCTCACCCAGTGTACCGGAAACGATCATGCTGGTCTTCTCTTCGGGAGTTACCAGATAGGGGTCAGCCTCTGTACCTGTACCGCCGAGGGTATTGTTGAATGTAACTGTAGGTGCCTCGGGAGTTGCAGGAGCAGTTGCGGGCTGGGGCTCGTAATAAACGCTCCAGGAACCGGATGCGTTATTCCACTGACCTGAAGCAGGTGCCCAGCAGTTGTTTGTGCCATCGTAAGTAAGATCAACAGACTGATCCCACTTGCTGGCCCAATCAAGAGCAGTTGCGCTGGGATTCATTCGGCAAAAGATAACCTTGTCGCGTGTACCTGCGGGCATGGTTGCCTTATAAACAGTTGTGCTGGAATCGTCAACCTTTTCCATTTTAACCCATGTTGCTGCATCTGTGCCCCATGTGTACATAGCGAACCATGCACTGGACTGTACCCAGTTAGAGTTGGGCTTGAGGTAAAGAACTGTGCCTTCAGGGATTGTAGCGCCTGTCTCAGCAACTTCTACCTTAGCTGCAGATGCGCTTGTGAAGCCAACTGTAACCAGAGAGAACAGCATCATAACTGCCAGAACTACAGAGAGAAGTCTTGCAGAAATTTTAGAAATTCTCATAAGAATTTTTCCTCCTTAAAGATTTTAAGTTTTGTTTTTTGTTATTTGCGAAATGCCATTAGTCTTTGCCTGCCGTCTGACCACCGGAGGTTTCGGACAACCTATACAATACGCAAAGTACGGTGTACTCCTTGCGAAGCACAGTGAATATCCATACTTCGCACATTATACAGGCTGCCAGATAAAGCCTCGGCATTATCTACCTATATTTTAGTTTGTCTATAAAGTGGCACCCATGGCTCCCCTTGTCAGGGGAGCTGTCACCTCAGGTGACTGAGGGGTAGTTAAAACTTCATAATGCATCTGCATTTTTCTCTCCCTCCGTCTTTTGCCTTCGGCAAAATCCACCTCCCTCATCAGAGGGAGGCACGGATATTTTCCACAGCCACATAATAATGTATAGCCACAGTAAAACCGTGACGATTTATGTAAAAAGCCAAATCTCAGTGAAAATCGGCTCTGAGAGGAAAAACTTAATAAAAATAGCAAACATTATGATACCAGTTTAGATAATTTTGCTATTTTATACATATAATTATATCATGGATTGTAAAATTTACAACAAAATTGTAAACATCAAACCTACCAAAAATATCCTAAATCTTTTGTAGAACTCGTCAATTGACTGCCATAATCTGTGCAAATAATGCCAATCACCACAAAAAAGCCCCTCGAATGGTAGGTGGGTTTCTTCACGCATATTTTCTGCACAAGGATTTACACATAAACAATCGCCGCCTTGATACACAAGACGGCGAACAATCCCCAATTTGTTATATTGTTTTATCTGAAGCCGATTACCCTGTAGGTCTTTGAGTCCTCGTTAAGACAGGTCATGGCTCCGTTTGTTGCCTCTGCATCCTGAGTCACCGTAAGTGAACTGAGTGTAAAGTCCACACCTGCAGATGACCCTGCCCCGTACATAGAAAAGCCCATATAGTTTCTGACACAATCTGTGGCAGAATCCATAACCGCACAGGGAGTGCTGTCGCAAAAGATAATCACCGATGTGACCACAGCAGGCAGTGTAACTACACGCTCTGCCTCCCCGTCACCAAGGTACGACACTGTCACCATAGGTCTTTTGACTCTGGTTTTTTCATCAGAGGTCAGGTGGATATCCGTATCCTCCATATGGTCACCAAGCACCTGCTCAATGATGGCGTTATCACTGTTGAAGTCGTTTCTCTGGGGTCTGTCTGTGCCTTCCCACAGGTTAAGCCCCAACCGTTCCGTTTTGTTTGCTGATGGCATATTTACTCTCCTTATTCCTCGTATACATCAATCTCTGACCAGATGAGCCCCTTTGCATCCATCAGGTCAAAGGTAAGATTTTTATTCTCTATATCATTAAAGCAGAAGTCTCCCCACAGCACATCAATCTCCAAATGAGCAGGAAGCAGAGCGGCAAGCTGTGCATATATCCAGTTCTTCTGACCCTGAGTGTAATCCTTACTCTTGGTATCTATCACCATTCTCAAAGCCATGGGATACTCATACACAATTCCGTCTATACCCAGAAAGCTCATCAGCTTCTGTATACCCTGCAAAGTAAAATCATCATATCCGAAGGAGCTTCTGTCTATAAGCATCTGTCGGCGTTTTTGAAGGCTCAGGTCATCTCTCACCCTACCCCACATCCGCTCTGCATTTTCAAGCCCGTAGCTCTCGGCTGTTGCATAGAAACACTCTGTGAGCATAGTACCAAGCTCCTGCCTTAACAGTGTAAGCCCCTCGGCGTAGCACTCAAGCTCGCGATGAAGGTTGCTGTCCTCGGTTATATTATATATCCGTAAGGGCTGATGCCTTAGAATCAATGAATCCAGTACGCTCATTATTCAACACCCTCTACAAATCTGATACTACCTGCCACAGGGAATTTGTTCTCGGCACATCTGATGTTATAGTTTGAGCCTGAGGGGATATAGAAATCCCTGACACCCTCAAGGTGAAACAGTAAATCCACAATCTGATTGAGAAGCACCGAGCCGCCTACTCCCCGACTGCCTATGTACTCCGTAATGGCATCAGTACAGTTATCCTTTACCTCGTCAAACTCGTAGCCGTCCTCTACATCAAGATAAATGAGCATATTAACGCTCTCGCTCTCTGCTGAGTACACCATAACATCCACATTAACCTCACGCAACAGCTGAAGCTTCTCCTGCACCTGTGCAATAACCTCCTCAGACACTTCTGTGCCTTCGCCTGAGATATACACATCCACAGTGCCTGCACCTCTGCCTCTGGGCACAACCCCTGCACCTGCAACCCCCTCAACCTGTAAGGCTTCTGTCTTGTAATAAGCGCAGTTTGTGCCGTTGGATGCAAATTTGTAGCTTTCGATTATCCTTGCTCTGAGGCTTTCGTCACCTTCTGTATCCGTACCCGATATACACGGGTCAGGGTTTGTGACCGACTCCACAGAAGCAGGAGGTGTAACCATAACCGTAATCTTGCCTGCGGATACATTGTATTTTCTGCCTGTGTCCGTTGCTTTTATCTGTGCGTGAGCAGAGGTTGCTCCCACAGGGATAACCACCGCTTGCGTGGTTTCAAACCTGAGTGGTGTCTCCTCCTGTGTAGCCACCACTGTACCTGCAGGGATATTAATATCCGCAACTGCAGGCTCTGAAACAGAGAAGATTACACTGCCCACCGCACAGGATGGCTGACGCCTCACAAGACCTCTTTCCTGTGCGTGAAGGTCAAGGTACTCCCCCTGTGCAGTGGATGCAAACATCTGACGCTTGAGCCACTCCATATTCACAAGGGATGAGTATATCTCTCCTGCAAGCACAGAAAGCCTCACAGATATATCAGAATTATCCGAGGGGGTATTACCCGACAGCTCTGCGTATTTATTCTTCATCCTGCTGAGGATGCTGTTGTAGCTTTCCATCAGATAATCACCTCCACAGGCATAATGCTATCCTTATAGGTCACTGTAATGCTTGCAAGGCTTCTGCCGTCTACAAGCTGCTCCACCTCGTCAAGGTACAACCTTGCACCCTCCACAGAGCTTACTGCTTCACGAAGCAACGCCTCAAGGCGTTTGCACTCACGCTCGCCCGATACATCCGTCACAGGCGGCACACCCATATCCTTGTTATATATAAAACCGCCTTTTTCTGCGGTAATGCACATAATAACCTGCTGCAGCACAGCTTCATCCCCCTGAATCTCAACTGCTTCTCCTGTGCTGTCAAGCACTATATCTCCGTCTTTGATTTTTATATCCATTATGCACCTCCGAATTCCGTTCCGTTAATAAGCACAGTGCCGTCGTTTCTGAGAACTATAGAAGCTCCTCCTGCAGAGCACAGCATAAGCTCACCGGGACTGAGGCCCTGTGCTTTCTGATTCACAACTCCTACACAGGCATCTCCCATGGATGTAGACACCAGCACCGCCTGCTCTCCTACAGGGGGCACATACACAACTCCGTAGGGTGCAACCACAGGCAAATTAAGATGACGGGAGGCTGAGTCAACCTCAACCCTACCGTCCCGAGTCGCTGTGACGCTTCCTGCGGACACTGCCTTTTTATCTTTAATATTTTTTGCCATAAAGGATGTAAGCCACATATCAGTTCTCCTTTCTCATCAATGTAAGTCTTGTTGTCTCTCCCGTACTGTTCAGGCTGTACCTTATACCTGTCACATAAAGCCCCCTGTGTTCACCCACAGCACTGTCACACACAACCGCCTGTGCACCCGGTATATCCGTCATACATTGAGGCACAAGCAATGTAAACTTCTCTGCTTTGGCTCTTGCTGATACTATAAGCTTGTCTGCATCAGCAAGGCTCTTGCCTGACAGTTCATCGGCATTTAAGTACCTCTCTCTGAGCACACCTCTTGCCTGTGCATCCTCATTGCAGATATATGAGGTATAATCCTCTCCCTGTGTCACCTTGCACCTGACACAGGATATAAGCTTGCAACGAAGCAGGTTGTGCTCAAGGTTGCTGTAGGCAATACCGTCACCTTTATCTGAGAACACAAGACATTCTTTGTTACCCTCTGTGCCCTGCATATACACCCTGTTGCCTTCCACAACGGGAAACACACCATAGGCTTTACTGCAGAAATCCTCAAGCACCTGCCAGCAGGACTCACCCTTTGCTACCCTGAACTCACCCCTGAGAGTTTTGTCCTCACCTGTAAAGCTTGCAAACCCCAAGGGCTTTACATATCTGCTGAAGATTAGAGAAGCCGACACATCCCTGAAGGTACAAGGCTGTGCCTCGTTGTCAACAAGCAGTGCCGCCATACTTCTGCATACAAGCTTAGTCTTTACATTCTCTCCCGAGACTGTAATCTGCTCGTCCACAATACCGCTGAAAATTTCTTTGCCGTCTTTATACACGGCTATATAGCAAAGTTCATCGTAAATAACACAGGGGAACACTGCTGTCAGGCTGTCTGCAGGAGTACCTGCATCCCGACACAGCACCGCCTCCACAGGGGAAGGGAGGCTGAGCCTCTCTCCCCTTGTGTTTACTCCCATAAAGGTCAGCACAGCCTCACCACCTCTCCTGCAGTTAATTCATCAGGACGCTTTATCTGCGGATTGAGCCTTACAAGCTCCTCTACATCCACACCGCATCTGTAAGCTATATCAAACAGAGTCTCTGACTCCTTAACAACAGCCTCTCCGTCAGCTGTGAGGGCATACTCTGAGTTCTCTGCCTGGGTAAACTCAAAGGTATAAGTAATAAGCTCAGGGGTAGGCTCACCTGTCAGCGACAAATCCGTAAAGTATGCATAAAAAGGAGCCATAAAGGGCAGAGTCAGGAGTCCTCTTTTTCCTCTTTCAAACAAATCGCAAAGCCGCTGAAACTCCTGTGTGCAGTTCTCTCCTGCAAGCTCACCTTTGCCCTTTATAACCTTCAGCTCACAGCCTGCATTGCTTACAAAGCTGCCGCCTCCTGCCATATTCTGCTGAGTCATTCTCCGTTTGTGTGTAACCTGAACCGTGAGGGGATTGTGAGCCCACTCAAAGGAATCAAACCGCATATTTGAGATTACCACTGTGCATCCTCCTCATCCTCAGAAATAAAGCGGCTGTAGCGTCTTGAGTCACGCTCAAAAGCAAGGCTCAGCTCCTCTGCTGACTCCTGCATATATGCCACATCTGAAAAATATTCATTCATTCTGCTCACCGCTCTCCTCTCTGAAATCACTCTGCCTTGTGAAGAACTCATACTCCCTCACAGGCACATTGTCTGAATTTCTGCTCTCTGTTATTTTAGTCACTCTGCATCCTGCAAAGCTACGCACCGTGCCTGCCAAAGCATAGGAAATATCAAAGGTTCCCATATCCCTGAAGGGGTCCCTCACCGATTCCACGGTGATGCTCAGCTTATAAGCCTTCCCCTTGGATATGTACCTGTCTGTTTCTCCTGCAAGGAGCTCTCTGAGCACATACACATCCTCGCTCGCCTGATATACGGCAGACACCGCCTGTACCTGTACCCCGTTGACAGTAATGGGCATTGTACTGCTCAGCGGCAACTCCTCAGGAGTCTCAGGTACTATCTCCCACAAAAGCGTTGCCTCCACCTTCTGGTACTGAGTACAAAGGTTTTTGTCATATGCAGGGTCAGATATTTTTATGTCCGAAAGCTTACCCTCAGAGTCAAGTCTGTCAAGCCCGTCCATTAGGCTCACCGCAAGCACTCCGAGCTCCCTTGCACCCTTTGTATAGGGAGCATAGATATTAAACTCAAGCTGTGCCTCAAACCTTCTGTTGCCTGCTGTATTCTTTTCCTTATGCACTGTACCTACCGAGCAGGCAACGAAGAAGCTCTCCACAGGCTTTTCAGGCATTATGGGTTTTCTGGCGTGGATAAACCTGACACCCTTGAAGGACTCAAGCTTTTTGAGTCCTCTTACAAATAAATCCAATTCATTCTCAGGTCTGAGCATAATCATCCTCCGACGGTGCAGAGTAGAGAGTCAGCACTGCCCATATGTACAGGTCTGTGTTATCTGCACTGACTCTCTCACTGCGTTTTACGGTATAGGTCACATCGCCCTGAATAATAAGGGTGCTTCTGTAGTCGCGGATAAATCCGTCACAGGGTGCAATCATCAGGTAGTGCCCTGCATCATAGTAACCGGCAGGCAGGTATTCTCCGCCAAGGTACATCTTGTTTTTATACATCAGCGGCTGGATTATCGCCTTACCGTCAAAGGAGCCGAACTTATCCTTAACAGTTACATCACAGCCGTACTTATAAATCATATCATCGATGCATTTATACACACTCATACCTTCACCCTCTTAAAGCAGAAATCCTCAGAGGATGCAAGCAGATTCTCCACAGACTTTTTCTCAAACTCCCAGAGCTTGTACGCCTTCTCCACATCAAGCTCAGACACAGTAACGCTCACTGCTCCTGCAGTAAAGGACTTAGGCTCACTGCCCGATTTATACAGGCAGTATCTGTAGTAGGCAAGCACTCCTGCACAGGCAGACAGCCTCAGGATGTTTTCCTCACTGCTCAGTGCATCAGGCAGGAGCTTGCTCTTTAACTCGTTCATCGCATCAATGCAAACAGGAGTCCATCTTGTAACCTCACCGGGCTCAAGACCCGACACAAGCGCAAACCTGTTAATAACCTCGTTCAGTCTCAAGCCTAAACCTCCTTATCAGTAGGTGAGCTTCACACCTGCATCGGTGAAGATTTTAGCAAAGCCTGAGATACAGCTGATAGTAGCACGCTCAAGCTGTCTGTCGATAAGCTTGTCATAGTCAGTGATAATCTCACCTGCCTGTACCATCTCCAGTGCACAGTTTTTATCAATAGCAATGATAGTACCCTCAGGCATTGCAGTAGTATGGATAAGCTTTGCACCCAGAGGTGTCACCATCTTGCCCGAGCCGTGGAAGTCCTGAGAAGCTGTTGCATCCTTCAGCTCTGACACAGACAGGAGCTTCACCATAGCATCTGTAGGAGCAAGGATTGTTGTCATCTCATAGGGAGAAAGCTCAGCCCAAAGAGACACAAGGTCGCTGTAAGAGATATCGCCTGTGTTCACTGCTGTGATACCCTTGCAGGGATTACCGTTACCGTCGCCGTTGATAAGCACATCAATTGCATCCTTGAGCTGTGCACGGGCAATGTAAGCACCAATCTGCTTCAGTGTCACTGTGAACAGGTCAAGTCGCTGAAAACGCAACGCCTCGTAAGAGGTTACAAGCATTCTGCCTCGCTTGTGAAGCTTCACCAGATTCTCCTGTGTAGATACCTTTGTCTGAGGAATATACGCACCCTCAGATACCCTTACCAGTGACTTCTCGTCATCAGTGGGAGTTGATGTGATGCTTCTGTAGTCCATACCGTTGATTGTAGTCTTAGCCGCAATAATATCGGACAGAACATCTGCCTGCTCCATACCCTGTCTTACTGCACGGCACACATATTCAGGGAACAGTGCCGCAGAATCAGTAGTAGCAAAGAACTTCTCCACAGGGTCAGACTTTGCACCGCTTACTCTGATGTCAAAACGCTTGAGCTGACGGGAGAATGCATCCAGACCCTCAAGCTCACTGCCTGCATAATTAGCAGAGGGGTCAAGCTCCTCTAAGATATCTGTCATACTCTTGCCGCTGTAGGAATACATACCTCTCTCCAGAGAGATTTTTTCATAATTAGCCATTCTATATCTTCTCCTTTACATTAAAGAATAAAGCCTGCAGTGTCGCCCTCTGTGCTTACACACAGCACCTGCACACCGCTGTCGCTTACCTTCACCTTACCGTCAGCATCGGATGCAATGCTCACATAGCCTGTAGCCACCTCACCGCTTACAGGTAACTCAACAAAGCCCTTGAGCTGGACCGCCGCGTAGCCCTCGCGTACACTCAGGCACACACCGCAGATTTTGTCGCCATCTGCACAGGCTGTTACCATACCGCTTTGGCAGATGCTTACAGGTGCACCTGCCTTGACACTTTCATCACACTGAAAGGTAACTGTGTTTTCCATAAAACCATTAAAACTGATATTCATATTAACCTCCGTCAGATTCTGAATTCTTTATTACCTGCAACGGATGTGCAGGATTTTTGCGGAGCCTTTGTCTGAGGCATAAAGGCCTCCTCTGCCTTCTTTTTATACGCAGACGCAAACTCTCTGAGCTGAGCAAGTGATAAGCCCTTCATAGCACTTGCCATGGTATCTCCGGAGATACCTGTCTGTGCAAGGGCAGAGAGTCTCAGCACCTCACCCTCCAGCTCCTTTCTGTACTCGTCACCCGCCATAGCTCTTTTCTCAAGACCTGTAATGTGCTCATACAGACGCTTGGCGTCACTGACGCACAGGGTAACGCTCTCGCCCTGAGAAAGACTTTTCATAATTTCTTCCATATTTCCAAACTCCTTTTTCGGGGTATTGCCAAAGGACTTGATAACCCCTGCTTCTCGCTGTGCAGGCACTGCAACAAAGCTCCACTCGTATGCATCACTTACATCGCAAAGCTCAAAGTAACAAACCTCTCCATTGTACACCTGACCCTTGATGTGTCCGCAGGGAGCAGAGTGTCTTTCACCTCCGCACACAGAGCACACACTGCGGCTTGCACTGATGCCTACACTGACCTCTTTTCTGATACCGCTTTCAATCTGCATAATCACATCCTCGGTAGACTTGCATCTGGGCATATATGCTCTTGCCACTAGTCGGAAGTAGTCATCCCCTGTGGCGGTTTTTCTGCCCTGCACAGCCTCCACCGCACAATTGAAGATTCTCGCGGTCTGATTGTTAGCTCTGGGGCTGTGGTCGTAAATACCCGTCCTGCCCACAAAGAGCTTCTCCATCTGGAACAGAGCCTCCACGGTAAACCGCTCAAAGTCCCTGTCCACATCGTTGTCGCACAGTACCACAGTGAACACATACACCTCATCCTCAGTAAAGGGTCGGCGTGTGTAGCTGTTGATAAGCTCCAGCTCCTGCGGTGTCACTGCAGTATTCTTAGCTTTGATAATCTCTCCTGACCTCAATGTGTCACCTCCAACGCATTCTCAATCTCCTGTGCTCTGGCGTTCATAAGTCTCGCATTTGCAAGCTCGGTCTCATCCTGAAGCGATATGTTATTCCAAATAACCTCAACACCGCAGTCACTGCCCAGAAACCTGAGCTGAGTCTGTGCAATCTGCCTGATTACAGGTGTCAGAAGTGTTCTGAAATACTCAAGCTCGCTGGTGAGTATATCTGCCTGCACAGTGCTCATCCGCTCTGTGCTCGACCAGGAAAGTCCCAGCAAAAACGGCGGAATACACAGCTTGGACACAATCTGCTCAAGGATATGCCTCATGGGGATATCATAGTCAAGAATCTGGGCATCACCGCCGATAACCTTAACGGACACATCACCCACAGCTACAAAGTCACAGACTCTTGAATCATCCCTCATAGCCCTTGACCACTCTCTTGCAATCTCCTCTGCCCTGTGTCTGGCATTTACACCCGATGAATCCGAGGGCTTATATGTAACCGCATAGCGGATGTTGCCTGCACGGTCAAAGTTGTTGCCCATGCAGCCTAAAATCTTCAGCAGTATGGAGCTTACAAAGGGCAGGCCCTTCAGCAGGGAATTACCCTGTACACTGCCTGCCTCGGGATTAAGCAAACTGGAAAGTATCAGCCCCTGATTCTGAAGCACAGTGTTGTTGATATCCCTGCGGCACACCAGCGTTTCAAGGGGATTATCACCGCTTACAATCGCCACATCCTCAAGGGATGCATTGTAAAGTGCCTCTATTCCACGCATATCGCTTTTGGGCACTATCTCACCTATAGCACAACCGTAGGTGAGAAGCTGGTCAAGGTATCGGTTTACAAAGCAGTTAAGTGATACTCCGCCTGCTCCTACCCTTACACTCTGTGCAAACTGCTCCAGAGGCTTCTGGAATCTCATATCCTCAGCCTTTAGCTCAAAGCCTCCCACAAGTCGTACAAGCTTGCATACCGCCGCATCAATTACAGGCACAGCCTCCCTGAGCGTGGAGTAAAGCTCCAGCTCCGCGTAAGATTTCGGAGAATACCTGTCAAGGCTTGTGAAGGGGTGCACACCTACAGTACCTTTCACTGCTGTCTGTACACCTGCCTGCTGTGCTCTGCTTTTCTTAGAAAATAACTTCACAGCTTTTCCTCCTGTCAGCGGCAAAGGCAAAGAACTCCTCACCGCCGTCTTCTAAAATTGTTGTGACGAAATATCTTATATCGTCCATTGCGTGGTCATTCTCCTTGACGGGTGACTCCACGCCCTCACGCTCATCCCATCGATAAAGCGAAAACTCCCTTACCGAGTCCGCACAGCCTCTGCAGATTTTTATCCTGCCCTCTTTAAGCGCACAGGTCACACTTCGTATGCCGTCTGTCACCGAGTTTTTGGCAGGCTTCACCTCGTACTCTCCGTGTCGCTTTATCACCTGAATGAAGCTTGCGGCAGAAGGGTCAACAACTACACGGGAGAGCTTCCTACCCCCTGCAAGCTCACAAAGAGCCTTGTAATGCTCCTCGTCAGTCCGCTGTTGACCCTCCTTTCTGGAATCGTAGTAGTATTCGTCAATTCTGTACCACACATCTGATTTAAGTCCCCATAAGCCAAAGGAAGCAGGATTCACTGTTCCGTAATCACAGGACACGGCGTAATCCTCAAAAGGAGGCTCAGGCACCACGCAGAATGCCTCCTCCTTATCCATAAAGGGGTACACCGCTCCCGACACCGCCGTCCATTCACCCTTTACGAATCTTCTGTAAAAGCTCCCCGAATACAAGCTCTCATACCTTTTGCGTATATCATGGGACAGGGACGGATTGTCGTCCATAAGGAAATGAATGTACAGAACATTCTTCTCCTTTTTCTTCTTTATCCACTCTCTGTAAAACCAGTGAGCAGGATGCTCAGGGTTACAGTTAAACCAGAACTTGGAGCCGTCAACAGAACATCTGGCAAGTGCCTGCTCCACAAAGGAACGGGGCATCAGCGCCACCTCATCAAGGAGTACACCTGACAGGGTCATTCCCTGAATAAGCGACTGAGAGGACTCGTCCTTGCCTCCGAAAAGGTAGAATCTGTTTTCTCTGCCCTCAAAGGCAATTTGCAGGTAATTGGACGATACATTCTCTTTTACCGAAAATCCCATTTCCTTCAGTACCGGCAGTATAGGAGTCGTCACATTTCGTCTGACAGAACGAATTGTCTTGGAGCATATGGCAAAGGAAGCATCTGAAAATCGGTAAAACGCCCATATAATAAATGACAGCCCCATACAGAAGGTCTTACCCGACCTTACCGCTCCGTCGCATATCACTCCGTCACAATCCTTATACCTTGACTCCGCCTCCCACCAAGTAAGTGCAAGCATCTGTTTTTTGGAGAAAGCTTTAAGTTTCATCGGACCCGACCTCACTGCTTCCAAGTGCCAACGCACCCTGACGGATAGCCTCGTACACAGGGGAAATCTCCCTGTCCTCAAGCACTCCCTCCGTCAGCTTTTCAAGAGCCTTCAGCCTGTCAAAGAACTTAATCTCCATAGACCCGTCCTTGGGGCGTTTTATTTCCGCCACAGAAAAAAGATCCATCTTTTTAAGCTGCTCCGACGAGGGGCTGTCCATATAAAGCAGGGACACCGCATCAGCAATACTGCCAAAGGCAAGCCGACGATACCCTGTCCGCGCAAGCTCAGCCGCAGTCTGCTTTTTAAGCTGACACAGCCTGCCAAGCTCTGCCATAATATCCTCACGGCACAGAAGCTCCTCCCCCTTACCCTCGGGGTTTTTGCTGTAGCCTGCAGAAGCCGCCGCTGTCTTTGAATCACCCAGACAGATATACTGCCTGCAGAATTCTCTTTCTCTTGGAGTCAGTCCTTTTTTTCTCACTCAATCTCCTCCTGTTCTTGTTAAGTGCTCCGACATAACCCCATAAAAACAAAAAAATTGCATATTTCTATGCAACTTTCAAATAATTTTTTAAATTTTTTCTATTTTCAATCCCTATAAGACTCCCTGAAAACAGGCTCCCTGAAAATAGCGTAGGGACGACCAATGGTCGTCCGAAACTTCTAAGTCACCATATTTAGGAAACCACGGACCGGCAATGCCGTTCCCTACAAATTTAAATTCATTTACATATTCTTACTTATTCGGGATAAAATACCACGGGGTGAAAATATGCTCAGTAAAGATCTAACTAAAAACAAAGAAATAATAGACAAGGTGCTCCGTGCCGATGAAAGCTTTGACATCATCCGCCGTGACATCGTAATATGCAACAAGGAAGCCCGAATCTACTCCATAGACGGCCTTGTAAAGGACACCTTTATGGGCAAGCTGATGATTTTCTTCTACGGGCTCAAGGACGAAAGCGTAATGAAGGACGCAGACACCTTCTCAAAAACCTGTGTACCCTACATCGAGGTCAACACAGAGAAAGACATAAATATAATTACCCAGAACATTTTAAGCGGAATCAGTGCTCTGTTCATTGACGGCTTTGACTGTGCAATTATGATGGACACCCGTACCTATCCTCAGCGTCAGACCAGCGAGCCTGATACCGACAAGGTTATGCGTGGCAGTAAGGACGGCTTTGTAGAGACCATCATCAGCAACATTGCCCTGATGAGACGACGAATCAGAGATGTAAACTTCACGGTCAAACCCTTCTCTGTCAGCCGCACCTCAAAAGCAGATGTGGTGCTGTGCTATATGGAGGACAAGGTTGACCACAAACTGCTCAAATCCATCACACAGCGAATAGAAAATGTCAAGGTAGATTCACTTGCCATGAATCAACAGAGCCTCGTAGAAGCAATCTATCCGCGAAAATGGTTCAATCCGTTCCCAAAAATAAAATACACAGAGCGTCCCGACTCAGCCGCCGCCAACGCCATAAAGGGTAACATTATCATACTGGTGGACAACTCCCCCTCAGCACTGATACTGCCGACCTCGATTTTCGATGTAACCGAGGAGGCAGACGATTACTACTTTCCGCCCTTCACAGGCTCATACCTGCGCATTGCAAGATTCCTCATCCTATTAAGTTCTGTGTTCATAACTCCCCTGTGGCTCCTTGCACAGCAAAACCCGAACCTCGTCCCCGACTACTTCCGCTTTGTGGTTGTAGCCGAGGAGCAAAACATCTCCTTCTTCTGGCAGCTTATAATACTGGAGCTTGCCATTGACGGACTGCGGCTTGCCTCCCTCAACACACCCACAACCCTATCGGGTACAATGGGCATCATCGGTGCAATTGCACTGTCAGAGTTCTCCATTGATGTGGGCTGGTTTTCAACCCACGCAATTCTATATATGGCATTTGCAACCCTTGCAAGCTTCACACAGCCAAACTACGAGCTGGGCTACTGCGTCAAGTTCATCCGAATAATGCTGTTGATACTCACATCCCTGTTTAACCTCTGGGGATTTATCGCAGGTGTTGTTATCACAGCAGTGCTCCTGCTCACTAACAAAACCGTATCAGGCAAAAGCTACCTCTATCCCCTTATTCCCTTTAATGGCAAAGCCTTTATCAATAAGGTGCTGAGACTCAGATAATCTATCATATTTCGTAGGGGACAGTGCCTCGACGCCCCGTCAGGCTTACACTTCTATGTAAAAAACAATCTCACAGTCAGCACCGAAAACACCACCGCTGTAAAATCGGCACATAGTCCTGCAAGGAGTGTGTGCCGTGTTTTCTTTATGCCTACACTGCCGTAATACACCGCTATTGCATAGAAGGTGGTCTCCGTTGACCCTGCCATCACAGACACGATTCTTCCTGCAAAGCTGTCAGGGCCGAACTTCTCAAGTATTCCCACAAGCAAGGCGGTGGAGCCGCCTCCCGATATAGGTCTTAGCACCGCCACAGGCACAATCTCCGCAGGGAATCCCAGCCTCTCGGCTACAGGAGTAATAAGCTGTGTCAGCATATCTATGGCTCCGCTTGCTCTGAGCATTGTCACTGCAGTGATAAGTCCCACAAGGGTGGGTGCTATCATATACGCTGTGTGAAGTCCCTCCTTTGCACCTGAGAGAAAAGCATCAAAGACACCTACCTTCTTCACAAGTCCGAACACTATAAACACCACTGCCACCAAGGGTACTATAATTTCCACAGACTACCTCCTTAACTGCTCTTTTTCTTTGCCTGCACAGAACACCTTTGCAACTATGATTCCTGCCAAAAGAGCTATAACTGAGGTTATCCACACACAGTGGATTATCTCAAAGGGCCGCTCACTGCCGTAGGTTGCCCTGTATGCACACAAGGTCGTAGGCAAAAGCTGAATTGATGCCGTGTTAAGCACCACAAACATAAGCTGTGCATCTGTTGCCCTGTCCCTTATGGGATTGAGCTTTTGAAGCTCCTTCATCGCCTCAAGTCCGAAGGGAGTTGCCGCGTTACCGAGTCCTAACAGATTTGCACTCAGATTAAGACTCATATACCGCATTGCCTCAGAGTTTTTCGGCACATTGGGAAACAGCGGTCTGAGTATTGGCGAGAACATCTTCGCCAGCAAATCCGTGAGCCCTGCCCTCTTTGCAATCTCCATAAGCCCCAACCAGAAACACATTATCCCCAGTATTCCAAGTAACAGCTGTATTGCATCATCAGCACCGGATATCAATGCATCAGACAGTTGTGCTGTGTTTCCTGTAATCAATGCAAAGACCAGACTTATTATTATCATCCCTGCCCATATGTAATTCATCATAGATTTCAGCTCCTGTCTATTTTTGTCGATAAAATCAACCTTGTGTTCCATATCGTAATCTATTGACTTTTTTGGTATTTATTGGTACGATATATGTGAAAATAATTCAAAAGGGTGGTAATTAAATATGAAAGCAGCAGGTTATCTTGTACGAGTAGATGAATTAGGAAGAATCGTTATCCCCGTCCGTGTCAGACGGGCCCTTGATTTTGACAAGGGTGCCTGTCTGGAGCTGTTTACAGAGGACAACACGCTGGTTATCCGCAAGTACGGCTCCTGCTGTACCTTCTGCCACAGCGACGAGGAGCTGACAGAGCATATGGACAAATTCATCTGTGCCTCCTGCCTGCAGAAGCTTATGGCAAAATAATCATAAAACCCCTTGTCAAAAAATTTACCTTGACAACCTCAGTTAAATATATCATTATAGAAGTGGATTTATGATACGGAATTATAAATTACAAGGAGGTTTTACTATGTACCGTATAGACAAGGAAAACTACTATCTGGATATTGCAGAAACCGTGCTGGAACGCGGCACCTGCCTGCGCCGTAACTATGGTGCAATCATTGTCAACAACGACCAGATTGTATCCACAGGTTATGTTGGTGCTCCCAGAGGACGGAAGAACTGCATCGACTTGGGCCACTGTGTCAGAGAGGCAAACAATGTACCCAGAGGTGAAAGATACGAGCTGTGCCGCAGTGTACACGCTGAGCAGAACGCCATCATCCACGCATCCCGCGAGCGTATGATAGGCTCCACACTCTACCTCGTAGGCAAGGATGCAGTAACAGGTGCATATGTTGAAAACGCCAGCGCCTGTGCCATGTGCAAGCGTATGATTATCAACGCAGGTATCTCCCGTGTTGTCATCCGCAACACCAAGGATCAATTCACCGCTCTGTATGTAGAGGAATGGATAGACAACGATGAGTCCCTCAACGCAGTAAAGGGCTACTGATAAATCCTTGCAGAGTACATATTCCAATTAAACGAACAAACCGTCGGTTACCTTCTGAGTAGCCGACGGTCTTTTTATAAAAGCAGTAGTGCTTTACAGTCCTGTATTATCAGGATTTTTCTTACTTTAAGCCTCTCTCGTAGGACTCGATCATTTTCTTGACCATCTGTCCGCCGACAGAACCTGCCTGACGGGATGTCAGGTCACCGTTGTAGCCCTGCTTGAGGTTAACGCCTACTTCTGCAGCAGCTTCCATCTTAAAACGCTCCAGTGCATCCTTAGCCTCAGGAACTACGATGTTGTTCTTAGACATTTTTACTTACTCCTTTTCTCAAAAGTTTATTTCAAAATCATTTCTTGCGATTACTGATTTTCATCGCAAAGTTATTATGTGAAATCGCCGATGATATATAATATGCAAATTTTGCAAACAAATAGCCCTGACGCAATAGCATCAGGGTTTTGATTTATCACCGGTATTTTATTGTTACTTCTCAGCAAACAGAATCAAAAGCAGTTATATTCCACGATGCACACTCGATTCACTTTGTACATACACCGATACATTTATAACATCTGATGCACTTATTATCATCAATAACAGGGTACTCAAAACCCTCGCTATCCTCCTGCATCGCAATAGCCTCTGCAGGACAGATGTTAAAGCAGGCACTGCAACCTGAACACTCTGATTTACTCTTATATAAAATCGGTAACTTTTTCATAGCTTACCCCCTGAGAAGCTTGTAAAGCTTCTTTTTCACTGCAATTTTCACAGGGTCTTTTACAATCCTGCGGATAGTCTTTGTAACACTTTTGTATTCACTGCCGAAGAAATCTTCCCTTTTCGGGTGAGCAGTGCAGGAGTGCTCTATTGCACTGTTTGTCTTTCTCACTGTATCCTCAGAAATTTCTCTGATTATAAGTTGCTCTGAATACCCCTCAAGGATTTTCTCAACAACATGGTTTCTGATTATGAGTACGCTTGTACCCTTATCATCAAATAGCTCAGGCAGAACATTCTGTACTCCCCAGAAATCTGCCATCGTAACATCTGCAGGTCGGTCAAAGCCTCTGTGTCTACATTCATAGCAAGAGGGTCTCAGGTACAGATTCTGCAGAAAGCCCTTAACAAAAATATCCTCATCAAGATTCTTTCTGTACACACTTGAGTCCTCAAATTCAACTTTAAGTGAAAATACCCTCCAGCCTTGTGTTTTGTCTCTGAAGTTAATACTTTTGATTTTCCTGCCTGCGGACAGTTCATCTATGTATTCACGCCAGACTCTTCGGCTTGGCACACCGTGACATATAAAGTCTGCGGTAATCAGGTTGGGATAGTCATTTTGCAGGAAGCTTTTCAATGCAGAAATCTGACATGGTGTACCGCTAAAAAGTACAAGTCTGCCTTCATCAAGGAAAGCCTTGGCGTCTGAGTATGCAGTGCCTATGTGTGACTGCACATACTTGCTCTGCATAAAAGCTCTGACTCCTTCCATATTGTCCGCATAGCTGTGGCAAACCTGAAAGTTTTCGTCAAAGCCTGCACCAAAAACAACTCCGCCTTCGGAAATTACATATTCTGCAAGCAGGTAAAAGATTCCTCCTGAGGAACTGTTCTTTCTGACAGCTTCATTTTTATTATTTACTGCAACAATTCTCATAACTTCACCCCTGATTAACAAGTTGTATTTATATTATAACAGATACCTTCGGGTGGAGCAAGCCCCACCCCGTGTACTTTCCATATAATCTCAACTGCAGTATTCGTTGATGGCGTCCCTGAGTTTTTCTTCATTATCAAACTCAATCCCTGCTTTTAGTCTTGCCTGCACATCATAGGGCAAAGAGCTCACTGCAGTTGTGGTCTCTATATATGGTCTGTCTGCTCCCTTTACATAAGCAACCAACCTGTCCTCGTCACAGGTCAGCACATATACCCTGCCTGTGTCAGTTTCCTCCCCTGAGTCACCGTTTTGAGGCTTCACGGTTTCCGTTGTTATCGGTGCAATAATCGCCGATGCAATAACACAGGCAACCACTATCACCGCCGTAATATAAAAGACCTTAGTTAATTTAATATTCTTATAATTCATATAACCACACCTTCCCAGTTATTTTTTCACAAAAAACAGCGAATATTCACATTGCATACTGACATATTATAAGAAAATATATAATACATAGTAAAAAAACTTTAATTTTGCAGGATTTGGTGGTATAATAATCAACATATGATTATAATCAGCCGTATTGTACAACAATGATATTATAAACTTATCAAGCAAATACGGCGCTATACTATGTCCGCCACCTCAGAATAAAAGGAGGATGCCTTGTGCGTAAAACAGACATAAGCAACTACAAAGCAAAATCAGACTCTGATAAGAAGGGACTTCCCCCTGCGGTGAAAGCCGTCCTCTCAGGCGTGCTCAAAACCCTGCTCACACTGATGCTGGTGTTCTTCATTGCAGGTGTGATCGTCTGCTTCAACATATTCTTCTACCTTATGGAGCTCTCTGCTCAGCCCTCGGGTATCGACCTTGATGCCCGTTCACTGAATCTGTCCAGCTTCGTATATGTTCAGGACGAAGAGACAGGCGAGTTCTACGAGTACGAGACCCTCTACGGAACAGAAAACCGTGTATGGGTTGATTATAACGAAATACCCCAGGCAATGATTAACGCTCAGATTGCCATTGAGGATAAGCGCTTCTATGAACACAAAGGCGTAGACTGGCTCAGAACAGGCGAGGCTATGCTCAACCTTGCAGGCGGTGACGACTCCTTCGGTGCGTCCACCATCACCCAGCAGCTTATCAAGAATCTGACCGAGGATGACGAGGTCAGCATCAACCGTAAAATCCGCGAAATCATCAAGGCTTTAAAGGTTGAAAAAGAATATACCAAGGACGAAATAATCGAGGCTTACCTGAATGTTGTAAACTTCGGCGGAAGCTGTCAGGGTGTACAGGCTGCCGCTCAGCGTTACTTCGGCAAGGACATCACAGACTGCTCTGTTGCCGAGTGTGCCGCTATCGCAGGCATCACCCAGAATCCCTCCAAGTGGGACCCTCTGGTTTATCCTGAGAACAACTACATCCGCCGTGAGGATGTACTCTTTGCTATGCACTCATACGGCTACCTTACCGACGAGGAGTATCAGGCAGCTATGGAAGAGTCAGAGAATATGACCTTCCGTGATTATTCAGGCGACGAAGAAGATAACGATACTCCCATCACAATCCAGAACTGGTATTTTGACGAGCTGGTATTCGACCTTAGCCGTGACCTTGCCAAGGTTTACAACATCAGCGAGGATGCCGCTCTTGATAAGATATACAGCGAAGGACTGAAAATCTACTGTGCAATGGATGTTGAAGCACAGAAGATAATCGAGGAAGAAGCCCTCAATATCAACAAATCCAACAACCCCGATCTTGAAATAGGCATGACAATGATGGACTACACAGGCAGGGTTATCGCCACAGTAGGCTCATCCAACGAAAAGGACGCAAACCTTCTCTTTGACCGTGCTTCCATGTCAATTCTTCAGCCCGGTTCATCCATCAAGCCTGTGGTTGCTTATGCAAAGGCTGTAGACGAGGGGCTTATCAACTGGTCCTCTGTAATTTCCGACCAGCCTCTGGACACATGGATTTACTCCGACGGCACAAAGGGCCCCAACAACTGGTATGGCTATAACCACAAAAACGGCCTGTTTCTTGTAGATGCAATTGAGTGGTCCTCAAACGCCTGTGCCGCAAACACAGTAATGACCATCGGCGGCCCCGATATTGCCTACGAACACGCTGTCAACTACTTGGGCTTTGATAACCTGAACCGTGAGGAAGATATGTTCAACACTGCCGCATTCTCTCTGGGCGGTATGAACGGCGGTGTAACAGTCCGCGAGATGGCGGCGGCTTACGCCTACATCGGCAACGGCGGTATGTACTACGAGCCCTACACCTACTACTATGTAACCGACAGAAACGATAAGGTTATTCTTGATAATCGTAACAACATCCCCATTCAGGCTTATTCCTCAGAGACTGCTTCAATTATGAACAGACTCCTTCATTATAATGTGAATAACTGTGCTCACACCTCCGCCGCATACGCAAATGTATACGGCTGGGAGATTGCAGGTAAGACAGGTACCACCAACGAAGATAAGGACAGCTGGTTCTGCGGCGGCTCACCCTATGCAACACTTGCTGTATGGACAGGCTTTGATGACCCTCATCGAATCTACTCCCCCGGCACCGCTGTAGCGGCACAGACTTTCTCCAATGTTATGTCCCGTTATCTGGAGGACAAGGAGTACAAGGAGTTTGACCTTGACGAGGGTATCGAATATCTCGAGTTCTGTACCCACACAGGCAAGCTTGCAACCTCTATCTGCAAGGATACACGCAAGGGCTGGTACACATCAGATAACAAGCCCGGCAACTGTACCTCTCATTCAGGTGTAAACATCAGTGCTGACGAGGACGATACAACAGCAGCAACCACCGAGGCAACTGAGGCTACTTTCACCGAGGGTACAGTTTCCATCGATCTGGTTGAGCCCACTGCTCCCACACAGGGAGCAACTGCTACCGACCCTGCAGAGGAATAACTCTTCTGCTGTCAGGCAGTAATCACCTTACTATTTTAACCAAGCAGAGGGTGTGTGCTCTCACCCACCCTCTCAATATAAATTCACTAAAAATTAAATGCTATATAAAGGGGTATACAAACATGATTTCAGTAGCATTAATGGGACATGGTGTTGTAGGCTCAGGCGTAGCCGAGATTCTCACAACCCATAAACAGAAGCTCTTTTCCTCTGTTGGAGAGGAGATTTATCTGAAGCACATTCTGGATTTAAGGGATTTCCCCGACAGTCCCCTGTGTGACCGATTCACCAAGGACTTCGAGGACATTATCTCTGACCGTGAGGTGCGTGTAGTTATCGAGACCATGGGCGGCATAAACCCTGCCTATGAGTTCACCAAGCGTTGTCTGGGAGTCGGCAAAAGCGTAGTAACCTCCAACAAAGAGCTGGTTGCTCGCCACGGAGCAGAGCTTCTGCAACTTGCCAAGGACAACAACGCAAACTACCTGTTTGAGGCAAGCGTCGGCGGCGGTATTCCTATACTGCGTCCTATCAACCAGTGTCTCGTTGCCAACGAGGTTGACGAGATTGCAGGTATCCTCAACGGCACCACAAACTTCATCCTCACCAAGATGATTGACGAAAATATGCCTTTTGACGAAGCTCTTAAGCTTGCTCAGGACTTAGGCTATGCAGAGCGTAATCCCGAGGCTGATGTTGAGGGTCACGATGCCTGCCGCAAGATTTGCATCCTTGCATCCCTTGCATACGGCAAGCACATCTATCCCGACAATGTACATACCGAGGGCATCACCAAAATCGCACTTGAGGATGTAGAATATGCAGCCGTCTGGGGCGGTGTAATCAAGCTCATCGGCAAATGCAAGCTTCTTCCCTCAGGTCTTATGGATATTGTGGTTGCACCTATGTTTGTGCCTTGCACAAGCCAGCTTGCAAACATCAACGATGTATTCAACGGTATTATGGTACGAGGCGACTGCACAGGCGATGTAGTATTCTACGG
Source organism: Ruminococcus sp. (assembly GCA_017473775.1). GTDB lineage: Bacteria > Bacillota > Clostridia > Oscillospirales > Acutalibacteraceae > Ruminococcoides. Next base: position 35,694 of record JAFUJH010000050.1, on the reverse strand, counting down.
CAAGGGCGCAGGTAAGCTCCCCACTGCTTCTGCTGTTGTTGCTGACACAGTAGATTGCTGCAAACACCTGAAAACCCGCAAGAATCTCTTCTGGGTTGACACAACCGACAACTGCATTGCTCCCTACACCGAGTCACTTACTAAAGTATATATGCGCTGTCTGGCAGAGGATGCCGACACCGCATATAATAAAGCACAGGATATCTTCGGCGACATCACCCGTCTTGAGAGAGCTTCCGCTCCCACTGGCGAGTTTGCCTTCGTAACAAACGAGGATATGCCCTACGGCAACATCCTTGAGGCTGTGGAGAATCTTGAGCAAGCAGGTATCAAGGTAGCTTCAGCTATCAGAATCGGCAATTTATAATACAGAAAGGTACTGAAACACATGAGCTTAATCGTACAGAAATTCGGTGGTTCCTCTGTTGCTGATGCAGACCGCGTCCGCAATGTTGCACGAATCGTAACCGAGACCTATAAAAAAGGCAATGATGTTGTAGTTGTAGTATCCGCTCAGGGCGATACAACAGACGACCTCATTGAAAAGTACAAGGAGATTGACCCCAATGCTTCCGAGCGTGAGCGTGATATGCTCCTTGCCGCGGGTGAGCAGATTTCCATCTCTCTCCTTGCAATGGCTATCCAGAGCATGGGTTGCCCTGCAATCTCTCTCCTTGGCTGGCAGGCAGGCTTCAGAACCTCCTCCTCCCACACAACTGCCCGTATCAAGAAGGTAGATCCCACAAGAATCAGAAACGAAATTGCAAAGAAGAACATCGTTGTTGTTGCAGGCTTCCAAGGTATCGACAAGCACGACGATGTAACTACTCTGGGACGCGGCGGCTCTGATACAAGTGCTGTTGCTATTGCCGCAGCAATGCACGCTGACCTGTGCCAGATTTACACCGATGTTGAGGGTGTTTACACAGCAGACCCCAGAAAGGTTCCCGGCGCTATCAAACTTTCAGAGATTTCCTACGACGAAATGCTGGAGCTTGCAACTCTGGGCGCACAGGTGCTCAACAACCGCTCTGTTGAGCTTGCTAAAAAATACGGCATCGAGCTTGAGGTACTCTCAAGCCTTACCAACAAACCAGGTACTATTGTAAAGGAGCATACTAAAATGGAAAAATTACTTATTTCAGGCGTTGCCAAGGATGACGATATTGTCCGCATTTCTGTAACCAACATTCCCGATGAGCCCGGTCTTGCATTCAAGCTGTTCTCTATTCTCTCTGCAAAGAACATCAATGTTGATATCATTCTCCAGTCCATTGGCAGAGACAAAACAAAGGATATCTCCTTTACAGTTAACAAGGACAACGGTCAGGTTGCTGTTGACCTGCTCACAGAGAAGTTCGTAAGCCGTCACGAGGGCGTAAGCATCTCTATGAACGACAATGTAGCCAAGGTTTCCATCGTAGGCTCAGGTATGGAGAGCCACGCAGGCGTTGCAACAGATATGTTCGAGGCTCTGTACGATGCTAACATCAACATCCATATGATCTCCACAAGCGAAATCAAAATTTCCGTTCTTATCCGCAAGGAGTACGCAGACAAGGCAGTTCGCATCCTCCACGATAAGTTCTTCCCCGAGGTTTAATCAAACTCTCTTATATGCCGTAAGGCATATATCACCCTTTTTGAATAAAACGGATATCATCAGGGCACCTTCCTTTTGGAGGGTGCCCTGACTGTTGGCGGCTGATATTTTTGCTTTTTTTATCCTGAGGGATAATATTTGCAGGTTCATTCTGGAATATTGCCCTGCAGTTAGTTACAAAATTGTCTATTTTTCAAAAAACTATTGACATTAAAGGCATTTATCAATAATATGTTTTTAGTATCAGAGATACACAGTACTATGTGCCCTGAGTATATAGCCGTGTTTTCTCTGTACCAATCACGCCAAGGGGCAAAATTCTATACTATCTTTAGCTTTACTTGGCATAAAAGGTGCTGCCAAATAAAATTAATCGTCAGCACAAAGAATCCACAGGAGGCATTTTATCATGGTTTTAGAGAAAGTAAAGGCTATTCTTGCAGAACAGTTCGACATCGAGGAGGATACTCTCACAGTTGAGACAGACCTTCAGGAGGACCTGGGTGCAGATTCTCTGGATGTTGTAGACCTGCTTATGTCCATCGAGGACGAGTTCGAGGTTGAGATTCCCGACGAGGAAATCGAGAACATCAGAACTCTTGGCGAGCTTGTTTCTTACATCGAGGCAAACGCATAATCAAAGTTTAACTGAAACTTTCAAAACCACCGACTGAGTTTTCCGCTCAGTCGGTTTTTTCGTAGAAGTCGGCGCCCACGACGACCCGAAAGGCTCCCTTGTGTAAAGGTAGGACTCCCTCGCGTAAGTACGAGCACTGCTCGTCCGAAAAATCATACATAAAACGGACCGCCGGTAGTCATCCCTGCCAAGCTGCATAAGTAACCCCTAAAATAATCCAAAAACACTTGAAATAATCTGTATTTATATGTATAATAACTTTATATGTTTATTATCCTGAAGGGGTGTTAATATGGCAGACAATAAAAAGATGGTTGAGGCTATCACCAGCCGAGACGAGGATTTTGCAAAATGGTATACCGACATAGTCAAAAAGGCTGAGCTTGTTGACTACAGTGGCGTTAAGGGTTGTATGGTTATCCGTCCCTATGGCTATGCTATCTGGGAGAATATCCAGCGTGACCTTGACAGACGCTTTAAGGAAACAGGCCACGAGAATGTATATATGCCTATGTTTATTCCTGAGAGCCTTCTCCAGAAGGAGAAGGACCATGTTGAAGGCTTTGCTCCCGAGTGTGCATGGGTAACAGTTGGCGGCAGTGACAAGCTCACAGAGCGTCTGGCTATCCGTCCTACTTCCGAGACTCTTTTCTGCGAGCATTACGCAAAGATTATCAATACCTACCGTGACCTGCCTAAGCTGTACAATCAGTGGTGCTCCGTTGTCCGTTGGGAAAAGACAACCCGTCCTTTCCTGCGTACTTCCGAATTTCTCTGGCAGGAAGGCCACACAATGCACGAAACAGCAGAGGAAGCAGAGGCAGAGACACTGCAGATGCTCAAGGTTTACGAGGACTTCTACCGCGAGACTCTGGCTATTCCTGCAGTAGTAGGCAAAAAGACCGAGAAAGAAAAATTCGCAGGTGCAATCGCTACCTACACAATCGAGCCTATGATGCACAACGGCGTAGCACTTCAGGGCGGTACTTCCCACTACTTCGGTGACGGCTTTGCTGAGAGCTTCGGTATCACCTATCAGGGCAGAGATAACAAGTTACACTACCCCCACCAGACATCATGGGGTGTATCCACCCGTATGATTGGTGCAATCATCATGGTACACGGTGACGATGACGGACTTATCCTGCCTCCCAGAGTTGCTCCCATTCAGCTTGCAATCGTGCCTATCGCTATGCACAAAGCAGGCGTTCTCGATAAAGCACAGGAGGTTGCAGACTCACTGAAAAAGCAGTTCAGAGTTAAGCTTGATGCATCCGACAACTCCCCCGGCTGGAAGTTCAGCCAGTACGAGATGCAGGGTGTTCCCCTCCGTCTTGAGCTCGGTCCCAAGGATATCGAGAACAACCAATGCGTACTTGTCCGCCGTGACACAAGAGAGAAGATTTTTGTTTCCCTTGACAATGTAGCCGAGGAGGTTGCAAAGCTTCTTGATATTATCCACGAGGATATGTACAACCGTGCACTTGAGAATATGAAGACAAAGACCTTTGAGGCTCGCACCTATGAAGAGTTCCTCACAACAGCTAAGGAGACACCCGGCTTCATCAAGGCTATGTGGTGCGGAGATGTAGAGTGCGAGGAAAAAATCAAAGAAGAAACAGGCGGCGTTAAGTCCCGCTGCATCCCCTTTGAGGAAGAGCAGCTCTCTGATGTATGCGTATGCTGCGGCAAGCATGCAAAGCATATGGTATACTGGGGTAAGCAATATTAATAATATTTCAATGTTCATACCATGGCTCCCCTTGTCAGGGGAGCTGGCATTGAGTAACACTCAATGACTGAGGGGTAGTCAAAACAGTCTCTCCCTCCGTCAAATCCTACGGATTTGCCACCTCCATCATCAGAGGGAGGCATGATAGTTTTACTAACAACTATCCAAAGGAGGTCATAATATGGCAGACGATATCAAAGTAAATGTTCCCGAGGAGGAAGAAGCAAGCATCATCGTTCTTGAGGACGACCTTGGCAACGAGGTAGAATTTGAATACCTCGATGTTATCGAGTACGAGGGCGTTGAGTACCTTTACCTTCTCCCTGCAAACGAGGAGGACGGCGACGAGGTAGTTATCCTCAAGATAACCTCCATCGACGACGAGACAGAGTCCTTCGAGGGTATCGAGGATGAGGAGCTTCTTAACACTCTCTTTGAGCTGTTCAAGGACAAGTGGAAGGACGAGTTCAACTTCGAGTAATGCTCAAATCAATCCTACAAAGCACAACAGGAGATGCAGAGTGATTTCTGCATCTCCTGTTTTTGTTTTATTTCAGCTTATCAATACTCAAGTCCAGCCAGCATTTTCTGAATTGCCGTTGCATCTGCAATGGTAACCTTACCGTTATGGTCAAAGTCAGCCGCATCCTCCTGCACAGAGCTGAGGCTGATTATCTCTGCAAGGTACTTCTGAATAGCAGTTGCATCCTTGATGTCAACCTTTTCGTCCTGATTTACATCACCGTCTGTTGTTTTCGCCGAAAAGTTGATACCCTTGCTCAGTGCAAATTCCTGTGCATAGGAGCCCTCCTCACCGTAAATGGTAAGTTTATCGGTGCTTGAGAACACATTGTCGCTCATCTGAGTAACGCTTGCAGGGATGTATATTTCTGTCAAATTGCTGTCATTATAAAAAGCAAACTCATCTATAGACTGCAATGTATCAGGCAGAGAAACCTTACTGAGCATCTTACAATCACCGAATGCACCCTCTCCAATATGGGTAACACCTTCGGGGATAACTACCTCAGTAAGCTCATTTGCATAGTATACAGAGTAGTCCCCTATACTTACTGTACCCTCAGGCACAATGAACACTCCCTCTTTACCTGAGGGATATGCAAAGAGCGTGGTCTTATCCTCTGAGTAAATCACTCCGTCTGCAGAACAGTACACCATGTTATCCTCGTCAACATAGAAATTCTCCAGTGTTCCGATATTACTGAAAGAAAACTTGTCTATGGTTTTCACAGAAGCAGGAATGGTAACGCTCACAGGTGCAAAGCTGTCCCATTTGTTATAAAAGAAAACAGCTTCGCCAATTTCAGTAACAGGTGTATCATTGTAAGTATCGGGGATGATAACCTCATTTTCCATTCCGTCATACTGATACATTACATATCCGTCCTGATTGGATTTGAATGAAAAACCACCCTCAAGCTCACTGATGTAATATGGTCTGGGAGCAGGCGCCGAGAAGCCTGCCTCTGCCTCGTAATATTTGCCGTCAATATACACCACGGCATTTCTGTGGCCGCTGCCTGCACCGGGGTCATTTACTCCGTATCTGACAGAAGCATCAATTCCGAGAAATTCGTTGCACATATAGGTGATAAGGGTAGTACTTGCCCAACAGTCACCGCCGCCGAATATCACCATAGACTTGTAGCCTGAGTAATACACACTGTACTCAAAATTTGCTGCATACTGACAAACCTTATCAAGCTTTTCATAGTCGGTCATGCTATCTGTGATATTGGCATCAATATACTTCTGTATTTTCTCATCCACAAATGCATCGGAATAATCAAGCACATTTATAACCGCACTTACTCTTTCTCCGTCTGCAACGCAGACAACTGTGCTTTCACCTGTAATGTAGCTTACCTCTATACTGGTAGGCTCCTGTCCATCCAAGGGGTAGGTTGTGCCGAACCCGTTGTACCAGTACCAGGTTTCTGTGCAGGGAGTTACAAGGCCGCTTTGGTCAACTGTAACAGACTCACCCTCAGATACATACCAGTACACCGAGTCAGAGTCGGTATTTACCTCAAGCTGTACAGACGCAGGATACTCTGTGGGAATCTCTCCGATAACCTCTTTGTAATTCTCATCAAGTACAAAAATTTCTGCCTTGTCGCAGTTGAGGCTCAGGCTCTCTTGTGCACTGACAGGCATCATAAAGGCACACAGCACACAAAGCACCATGATTAACGCCAAAGGCTTTTTAAAGTTAAGTAAACATTTCATATTCTATAACCTCCTTATTTTTATTATAACAAGCCTGCTGATTATTTCAAGAAATATTGGTAAATAAAAAGCACTACATATACAAAACAGTACATATAGTGCTCCTTGTGCAAAATCAGTAATTATATTATCAGCCCTTGAACATTGGCAGTTTTCTCAGCATCAGGTAAAAGGGCACACCCAACACGATACATACACCAAACTCACCCAGTGCAACAAACGCTCCCTGAAGTAAAAAGCCTGCAAATGTAAAGCCACCCTCTATATAGAAGATTTCCAGCTCCAGACCGATTATCACTGCGTTGAACAATACAGGCATAAGCAGGGATAAAACAGGCACAGTAAAGACTTTGATGTTTCTGAGATAAAACGCACACACCGCCGCCAGAAGTGTAGCCATTGTACCCAGCACCATATCCAGGGGCAGCACCCCCACAGACACAATGTTTGACAGCAGACATCCCACAGTAAGCCCCGGGATTGCAGCAGGCGTAAAAACCGCCAGTGTGCACAGCACCTCGCTTACACGAAACTGCACAGGACCGATTGAGGATGTAGGCAGTATCATCTCCTGAGCGTAATTGACAGCAACATACAATGCCGCAATGATTGCCGCCTGCACCATATACAGTGTGGCGGACTTTCTTGATTTGTTCATTATGAATTCCTCCGTAGTTTTGATTTAAGATTATTTCTAATCTCTGTCAGGATTTTGCGAACTGACACATAGAAGTGCCGAGGTGCGCGTAGGGACGAGCATTGCTCGTCCGAAACTCTCCTCAGCATTGAATTTAATTATACATCAAACCCTTACTCATTGCAATAAAAATGTAGGGACAACCTTAGTTCGCCCTGTACTGTCTTGAGCACAACGGACGGGCATTGCCCATCCCTACTACGGCACTTCCCTGTCATGCGCTTTTTCACCTTCGCTCCTCTTAAAAAAGTCGTCGTCCTCTCCAAATTTGCCTGCAAGCAAATGCACAGCATTTACTCGCTATCCGGCAAATTCGGAGTCGTCCTCGATTTTTTAAGGCTACGGTGAGAGCGCACTTTCAAAAAAACAAAAACACCGCTTGTATACCAAGCGGTGCTTTTGCTTTTAGGTTTTTGAAATCAATGTGAAACGAATTTATCGTTGTTTGATAAGTTGCTTATGCAGTCTTTGACTGAATCTCACCATACAGACCGAATCTGAACAGCTTACTCTCGTCCTCTACATTGTCACAGAGAATGTAAGCCTCGGTGATCTTACCGCCCTCAATCAGCTGTGTTAAGCCGATGAGCTGACAAAGCTTGCTTTTAAGGTTGAGGTGATCTCCCTCACGGGTTACAAGATATACATTGCCCTTGCAAGTGTCAAGCACGGTGAGGAACTTATCAACATCGATGTTGTGCAAACTGATGACTGTAGTCATACTGTTTCCTCCTTTTATAAGTATAAATTTTTCGTGCTGCCATTTACCATTTGGCATGTTCCTAAAAATACCGACCGATTTTGAGATTGTGTATGGTCAGTAATCAGGTGGACTTTTAACCTGACAACTTCATTATATTCATTTTTTCGTGATTGTCAACAATAAAATGTTAATTTAGTTGTGCAATATGCCTTTTCGTTTATAATTTTCAACTATTTCCGTTAATTGTTTTTGTGCATATTGTATATCAGATTTAGCGTGTTAAATTTCTGCTCATTCTTTGCTATGGTCACTTTATACCGAATTTTCTAACTACTAGCCTCTGAATTTAATAAAATCTCCAAAAGTGAGGATTTGACCCGTTTTTAATAAAAAACACCGCAAAAATGAGGTTGTACAGGGGATATATTTAATGTATAATAGGCTTGTACTATATAAAACGGAGGATTAATTATGCTCAACGATTTTTATAAACAGTTTAAAAGCGGTACCGATATCCGCGGTATTGCAAGCGAAGGCGTAGAGGGTGAGCCCCTCAATATGACCAACGAGGCAGTAAGGAATATGGCAGGCGGCTTCTGCCGTTGGCTTATGGACAAGACAGGCAAGGATGCCACTTGTCTTACTGTATCTGTAGGCCGTGACAGCAGAATTTCAGGCGAGAGAATTGCATCTGTTGTAACAGAGACTCTTAAAAGCTTTGGCGTAAAGGTTATCTACTGCAACCTTGCATCCACTCCCTCTATGTTTATGACTACAGTTGATTTAGGCTGTGACGGTGCTGTGCAGATTACTGCAAGCCACCACCCCTTTAACCGTAACGGACTCAAGTTCTTTACCCGTCAGGGTGGACTTGAGGGCTCTGATATCACTGCAATCCTTACAAATGCAAGTGATGAAAACTTCCCCGAGGAAACCGCAGGCGGAGTTATCGAGGAAGTTGACTATATGACTCAGTACGCAGAGCACCTTTGCGATATCATCAAAAAGGGTGTTAATGCTGAGAATTACGATAAACCCCTTGAGGGCTTCAGAATCTGCGTTGACGCAGGCAACGGCGTAGGCGGCTTCTATGCCGACAAGGTGCTCTCAGTCCTTGGTGCAGACACCACAGGCAGCCGCTACCTTGACCCTGACGGAATGTTCCCCAACCATGTGCCCAACCCTGAGTCCCCTGTAGCTATGAAGGCTATCTCTGAGGCTGTTACCACCGCACAGGCTGATTTAGGCGTTATTTTTGACACTGATGTTGACCGCGGTGCAGTGGTTGATAGCAACGGAGGCGAAATCAACAGAAACCGTCTGGTAGCACTTGCATCAGCAATTGCACTGGAAAACTGTGCAGGCGGTACTATCGTCACGGACTCCATCACCTCCGACGGACTCCGTGAGTTTATCGAGGAGACTTTAGGCGGCAAGCACTACCGCTATCGCAGAGGCTACAAGAATGTTATCGACAAGGCAGTAGAGCTGAATAAAGAAGGCATCCCCTGCCCCCTTGCTATCGAGACATCAGGTCACGCCGCAATGCAGGAGAACTACTTCCTTGATGACGGTGCATATCTGTGCACAAAAATCATTATCAAGGCTGCACAGCTGAGAAAAGAGGGCAAGGACATCTCTGACCTTATCAGCACTCTCAAGGAGGCTAAAGAAGAAAAGGAAATCCGCATCAGGATTTTAGAGGAGGACTTCCGTGCCTGCGGCGAGAGAGTTATCGCTCAGTTACTCTCCTTTGCAGAGAATAACGCAGGCTGGCACATCGCACCCGATAACCGTGAGGGTATCCGCGTATCCTTTGATGCAGACAATGGCGACGGCTGGTTCCTGCTTCGTCTGTCTGTTCACGACCCCATTATGCCCCTGAATATCGAGAGCAACAGCGAAGGCGGCGTAGAGGTTATCCTCTCTCACCTAAATAATTTCTGGCAGACAACAGAAGGTCTCGACATCTGATAAATCCCATATCTATGGGATTTTTGGAGACTTCGCAACCAATGGTTGCGCGTATGAAAACCAGAATGTATGGTATTTTTCAGCGGTTGCGGATATAATGTAACCACAGTAAAACAACCACAAACAATTGGTTTTCGGAGGTAAATATGAACATCGAAACAGCAAATCGACTTCTTCAGTACAGAAAGAACAGCGGTCTTTCTCAGGAGGAATTAGCAGAGAAAATCGGAGTCAGCCGACAGGCAGTTTCCAAGTGGGAGCGTGCCGAGGCTTCTCCCGATACAGATAATCTCATCACCCTTGCACGGGTCTACGGAGTATCTCTTGACGAGCTTCTCAATGTAAATCCGGATAAGGAAAGGGAAGCTTCTATACCTGACTCAGAACCCGAGTCTGCAAAGTCCGAGCCTGAGTCAAAGGGCAAGGACTCCGTCAGCTTCCGTGACGGTATACATGTCAATGCAGAAAACGGAGACAAGGTGGATATAAGCTTCAAGGACGGAATCCATGTTGATTCCAATGACGGCACCCATGTTCACATCGGTGGCGGCAAAATCCATGTGGATGACCCTAACCGTAACACCAGCTACCACAGCGACACCACTCCCTGGATAATCGGTCTGCTGTATATCCCCTTCCCTGTTATCATCACAGCAGGTTTTCTGCTGTGGGGCTTCAGCGGACAGGCAGGAGGATGGAGCACTGCGTGGATGAGCTTTCTGACAATTCCCCTGTACTATTCACTCATAGATGCAATCCGTTACAGGGATGCACAGCGTTTTGCATTCCCTGTGCTTGCGGTACTTTTCTTCTGTGCAGTGGGACTTTTCTACCACATCTGGCATCCCACATGGATAGTATTTCTGTTGATACCTGTTTACTATATGGTCTGCTCCGCAATCAATAAAGCAGTCAAGGGCGACGAAGATGTAACAGTAGCGTCAGAAGAAGCAGAAGAAAACGAATAAACGAATAATAAATACATAACACAAAGCCTGTGTACTTTCATTAAGTACACAGGCTTTTTTGCTCCCTTGTGTAACCGCGTAGGGACGACCATCGGTCGTCCGCATGGCTCCCTATTCCCTCTGTGACAGAGAGAATAGGTTCCCTCCCTGAGGGAGTCTTAAACTGTCATCTTTTCTCTGAGGCTGAGTAAAATTTTCTTCTCCCGTCTGCTTACCTGCACCTGAGTCATACCAAGCTCTTTTGCGGTCAACACCTGAGTCTTACCCTTGAAGTACCGCAGATTTATCAGCTCTCTGTCCCTTTGGGGCAAGCCTGCAAGCAGGGTATGCAGGGTCATTTTCTCTGTGATAGCCTCCTCCTGAGACTCCTGCGCTACATCAATCTGACGGGACTCCTCCTCTGTTTCATAAGACAAAGACAAAGGCAGACGGGAAGCTTCCAAGGCTTCTGCCGCGTCCTCATCGGATATTCCAAGGGAGAGTGCTATCTCCTTCACTGTGGGAGCTCTGCCCTGTTCCCTTTCGTATTTTTCGCAGAATCTTGTGATTTTCAGACTCAATTCCTTCAGGCTGCGGCTCATTTTAAGGCTGCCTCCGTCACGGAAGTACCGCTTGATTTCGCCCAAGATTACCGGCACAGCATAGGTAGAAAACCTGTACCCCAGACTCTCATCAAAGTTGTCCGCCGCCTTAATAAGCCCCACGCATCCGCAGGAGTAAAGGTCATCGTACTCTGCACCCCTGCCCATAAACTTCCGTGCACAGGCATGAACAAGCCCTGTGTTTTCGCTGATAAGGCTGTTACGGTCTTTCATTCTTCACACATCGGATAATAGCTTTTTCCATTGTAACAGTTGTCCCCTTTGAGGGTGTTGAGCGGACGCTTACCTTGTCCATAAAGCTCTGCATCACAGCAAAGCCCAGTCCTGCCCGCTCCTCTCCTCCTGTGGTATAAAGAGGCTCCATAGCTTGTCTCACATTCTCAATACCACAGCCCTTGTCGCGGATTTTTATGATAACCTTGTTGGTGTCTGTGATTTTTGCATTTATGTAGATAATACCTCCCTGATATCCGTAGGCGTGAACAATGCAATTAGTCACCGCCTCGGACACAGCGGTCTTTATATCAGAAAGCTCTGCAATCGTCGGGTCAAGGCTCAGCACAAAGGCAGACACCGCCGACCGTGCAAAGCTCTCGTTGATGCTCTTTGCACTGAAGCTTAAATTCATCTCATTTACAACATTCATTCCATTACCCCCAATCTCTCAAGCCCTGAAAGGCGGAACACCTTGTCTATATTCTCAGGCACATTTATAACTTTAAGCCGACCTCCCAACAGGGACATCTGCCTGTATCTGCCCATAACAAGTCCTACTCCTGATGAGTCCATAAACTGCACACGGGAGAAATCAAGCACCAGTACCTTAGGCCGTTCACTATCAGCACGGGCATCAATCTTCTTTCTGATAACAGCACATCGGTGATGGTCAATATCACCTGAAAGAACGGCTGTCATAACATTCTCGTTATTTTCAATTTCAACCATATTTTCACATCCTGACAGGCTCCCTCCCCGAGGGAGCTGGATTTGCCGTAGGCAAAGACTGAGGGAGTCAAAACTTCTTTTCACTCCTCCCGTCACAGCTTTCGCTGTGCCACCCTCCTCCAAGAAGAGGGCTAACAAAAAAAGCCAACACCTATATTGTAATAAGTGTTGGCAAAAATTCCTGTATTATTCAGTTGTCGGAAATTCTATCTTCCCCTCGGGATTGTATTGTTTTTAATATATAAGGTCGGATTTGCGATGCAAGATACAGCGACCCGCAAACACACAGGTATGTGTCCTGAGCCTTTGCTTTATCATAAGCCTGCAGGAATGCACACTCAGCATCCTCACAAGCCTCTGCATAATCAAAATATGCACTGCATATTTCAGCAAGCTTACGGGCATCCATCGCTCTGGGGTTATTGATATTCACAGTATACACGCTTTCAAACATTCCGTTGATAAATTCAAGGGAAGTGCAGATATCCTTATCCCTGAGCATACCCATCACAATCACACCCTTTTTATCAAGGAACAAGTTGTGGAGTGTGTCTGCGAAAGTCCTCATACCCTCAGGGTTATGTGCTCCGTCAATTATCACCGTGGGGTGCTCCCCCACCACCTCAAACCGAGCAGGATTCTTTGCACTTTTTATACCCTCTCGCATACTGTCTGCGGTAATATTATCAAAACTTTTTTTCCTCAATGCCTCAAGTACACAAAGGGAAATACTCAGATTTTGCACCTGATGTAACCCCATTAACGGCAGAGTAAACTCCTCGCCCTTATACAAAACCATTGTACCTGAAAGCTCCTGACTCAGCACCTGTACACTCTCAGCATCTGCGTACACATAGGGCACATTTATATCAGTACATACTTCCTCAAGCACCCTTTGCACCTGAGCAGTCTGTATAGCTGATACAACCTGTGTACCCTCCTTGATAATACCGCACTTATGCTGTGCAATCTCTGTGAGTGTACTGCCAAGCATCCCTGTGTGGTCAAGGCTTACAGGTGTGAGCACTGCACACAGAGGACTCTTTATCACATTGGTACTGTCAAGGAGTCCGCCCATTCCTACCTCAAGGACAACTACATCACAATGCTTTCTCAGGAAATATTCAAAGGCAACCGCCATAGTAAACTCAAACTCTGTGATGATAACGCCTTTTTCCATAAGCTTATCAACGAATAAGAAAACAAAGTCCGCAACCTGTGCAAACTCATCTTCAGAAATCATAGTATTATCCACCTGAATCTGCTCGCGCAGGTCAACTATAAAGGGCGATGTAAAAAGTCCTGTTGTATAGCCTGAGCAATTCAGCACCGAGGACACCACAGCACACACAGAGCCTTTGCCGTTAGTGCCAGTTATGTGTACAAACCTGAGCTTGTCTTGCGGATTGCCCATACACTCAAGGAGCATCTTTACACGCTCAAGTCCCGGCTGAGAGCCGTATTCTCTTAATACCTCAATTTTACTCAGAGCCTCTTTATAATCCATTTAAATCAGTTCCCTGTAGATATCGTTTTTCTTCATACCTGTCACAGATGCCGCTTTCTTTGCTGCCTCTGTGGGCTTTTCGCCCTCATTAATGAGATTCCTTGCAATCTCCACCGCTTCCTCAAGGGTGTACTCATCCTTCTTTACAGCAGTGTCACCCTCAAGGACAAGCACCATCTCACCCTTGAGTGAACCGTCGCCATAACGCTCCAACGCCTCCTTTGTGGTGGTACGGATAATCTCCTCGTGAAGCTTTGTCAGCTCCCTTGCTATAGTCAGCTTCCTGTCTCCGAAGGTTTCGTAAAAATCCCTCAGAGTGTTGCTGAGCTTGTGGGGTGCTTCGTAAAAAATCATAGTACGCTTCTCACCCATAAGAGACTCCAGGTGCTCCCGTCTGCTCTTTTTATTAACGGACAGAAATCCCTCAAAAGTAAACCTGCCGGTGGAGAGTCCCGACACACACAGAGCGGATATCACCGCTGATGGTCCGGGGACAACCTCGGTCTTTATGCCAAAACCTTCACATTGCTTTATAAGCTCCTCACCCGGGTCAGAGATACAGGGCATACCTGCGTCTGTCACCACAGCACAGTTCTCTCCTGCAAGTATTCGCTTGCAGATAACCTCACCCTTGAACTGCTTGTTATGCTCAAAGTAGCTTATCATAGGCTTCTTTATTCCTAAGTGATTCAGAAGCTTCACTGTAACTCTGGTATCCTCTGCGGCAATAAAGTCCACACTCTCCAGTACCTGTGCGGCTCTGGGACTCAAGTCCGACAGATTACCTATAGGTGTGCCTACCACATATAAAATTCCTGTATTCTCCATACTCACTTACTCCCTGCACCGTCTTTGTAGGTGCCGTAGATTTCATTCATTTCCTTAGTAAAGCCCCCTGCGTCCTCCTCCACAATAAGTGTGGGCAGCACCACAAGGTTGCCTTTCTTTGAGCCTCGCTTGCCCTCAAGCAAAAACAGCTTGGGAGCCTTGTGACTTTTGCCCTGAACAAACCTCAGCCTCTTGGGCTCCACATCATATTTACGCATAAGCTCCATGGCATCCGTGAGCCTCTCGGGACGCTGACAAATACACAGCCTGCCAGAAAACTGCAGAAGTTTTGCACCTGTTGCAATTACATCCTCAAGGTTGCACATATTCTCGTGCCGTGCAACAAGCTCGTGCTTTTCTTCGCTTTCAATGCCTCCCCCTGACAGCTTGTAAGGAGGATTGCAGGTAACAAGGTCAAAGTAGCCGAAGGGGAGCTTACCCTTGAGCTCCTTGATGTCAGCACACACAGGCTTTACAACCTCTGTGAGTCCGTTAAGCTTTACTGTCCTTGCAAGCATATCTGTGCCTTCCTCAAAAATCTCCACCGCGTAGACCTCTTTGGGAGCATCTTTACGCATCCACAGCATTGGGATAGTACCACAGCCTGTGCACAAATCCACCGCCTTGTCACTCTTTCTATGGTTTGCAAAGTCTGCAAGCAGTATTGTATCTGTTGTAAAATGAAAGTCTCTGCTTACTATAATCTCTATACCCGAGCCCAAAGGCTCAAGGTGTTCTGTAGCTTTAAGCATCTGAGCACCTGCCAAAAATCAAAATAGTCCATATAGAAGAACAGCACCCCGAACAGGCATAAAATTAAGCCTGCGGGGTGCAGTTACATTCCTCTTTAAGAGAATTACTCCTCGTTAGGAGCACCAACGGGGCAAGCATCAGCACAAGCACCGCAATCTGCGCAGAGATCTGCATCGATAACATACTTGCTGTCGCCCTCGGAGATTGCGCCACAGGGGCACTCATCTGCGCATGCGCCGCAGGAAATGCAATCATCATTAATAACATATGCCATTGGAAGGCACCTCCTTTAAATTTCTAAATATAATTGTAGCACACTTTTCAGAAAATGCAATTACTTTGACGCATTTTTCTGAAATTCCCTGTAAAAACTAAATTTTTCTACATAAGGAGTGCATTTATGCTTTTATCATTCAAGGTCCTTCAGCTCTGCAAGTTCCTTCTTATCCACACGGATAGTACCGTCCTTGATGATTCTCACATCCTTAACACTGAAGGACTGGGGTGCAGCCTCTGCAGGAGTGTTATCCATCTTGACCTTGAGCATACCTGTCAGCAGGCTAACCTCAACAACAGTACCCTTACCCTGAGGAGTCTTGACAATAGCTCCGTACTTAGGTGTATTCCTGAGCAAATCAGTATATGCATCCTGCTCATATTTAAGACAGCACATAAGCCGTCCGCAGGTGCCTGAAATCTTCACAGGAGAAAGTGACAGTCCCTGCTCCTTAGCCATTTTGATAGAAACAGGTGCAAACTCACCCATAAAACTTGAACAGCAGAACTGCTTACCGCAAACGCCAAGTCCGCCCAGCATCTTAGCCTCGTCGCGCACGCCAATCTGTCTGAGCTCTATTCTTGTCTTGAACACAGAAGCCAAATCCTTGACCAGTGCTCTGAAGTCAACTCTGCCGTCAGCAGTAAAGTAGAACAGTACCTTGCTTCCGTCAAAGGTATACTCTACATTAACAAGCTTCATCTCCAGCCCGTGCTGCTCAATCTTCTTCACAGCAATGTCAAAGGCCTTCTTCTCCAGCACCTTGTTGTTCTCAAGCTTTTTAAGGTCAGCCTCGGTTGCCTTGCGGATAATATCCTTCAAAGGATGCACAATCTCCTCATCAGGAACAACCTTATTGCCGGCGGCAATCACACCGCACTCAACACCTCTGGCTGTTTCAACTATAACTCTGTCACCAATAGAGAACTGCTCCTCACCGGGTGCAAAATAATATATCTTGCCCACTTCTTTGAAGCGGACACCTACTACATCTGCCATGATATCCTCCTGTATTCTCCGCATAGCCAAGTGGAAATAAGCACAAGACTTACATTGCGGTTGGTTTTATTAATGGCGTCACTTGTTACATCAATGAGCCTTATTATCTTACTCTTAGTCAGTCTCTGCCGAAGCTGTACGGCAAGCTCCTCATCAAACAAGGGCTTTGCTCCCACTGATACACTCAGTGCATCACAGAGAACCTCCCTTATAACAGGGAGAACTTCCAGTGCAACCTGTCGGGTGCTGAGAGCACTTGTAGCCTTCAATAGAGGAAGCTCTGTAGAAGCTATGATTGAAAGCAAAATCTCACGGGCAATATCCTTTATCTCTTGGGGCACCTCACTGACACTGTCAAGAGTCAAGCAGGTGCATCTGGAGAGTATGGTCTGGGGCACAGCCTTTATATTCTCTGCTGTCAGGATAAACAGTATATCCTGCATAGGCTCCTCCAGAGTTTTCAGGAATGCATTCATGGATTCATTACCCATACGCCTGTCAGCATTAAACAACACATAAACCTTCCTGTGTGCCTCGTGAGGCATTATAGCGGTGTCTCGTGTGATATTTCTTATTTCTTCTACAGAAATACCGTCCGTCTTGCCCGAGCCCTTTGCATAGTAAATATCAATATGATTTTTGCCCTCTGCCTTGTGACACCCCGAACACTCGCCACAGGGTCTTTCTCCGTCACTTGCACACACAGCCCACTTGCAAAGAAGCATTGCAAACGCCTCCCGTGTGCTGTCACTGCCTCCTGTAACGATTATTGCGTGAGGCATTCTGCGGCTTTTCTCCATAGAATCAAGCTGAGCCTTCACAGCTTCTCCGCCTTCAAATCCGAGAAAATTCACTTATGCCTCACCTCACCTTTTCGTATTGTATCATAAAACATCTGATTTTTCTACAGAAAAAATCATCTTGAAAATTTCACAGTATTTGTCATTATCCCTGCGGGAGTAATATCAATCAGCCCGTATGAGCCCTCATACCCCATAATACTGCCGGGATTAAAGAGATACAGACCATCGTCGTATATTTCTGTGGGCATATGTGTATGACCGAAAATTGCAATGTCAGCTTCTGCCTCCCTTGCGGCACAGGCAAGGGTATACAATCCCCCCTTGACACCGTACAGATGTCCGTGGGTAATAAACAGCTTCTTACCCTCAAGGGTAATTGTTTCTACATTTTTATTGCTACAGCAGAAATCACAATTACCTCTTACAGCAATAATCATTCTGTCTGTAAACTCTCTCTTGATTTCTTCGATATCCTCTGCACCGTCACCGCAGAAAATAATAACCTCCGCGTCATTATGCTTCATAACCACGCGTCTCATGTTGCTGTACATTCCGTGGGAATCAGATAAAACTAAAATTCGCATAATCGCCTTTCTGTCATAATATATAAATGACAATCATATTGTAGAGTGAGGTGTTATCTATGGAAAATAATAAGCAAAACGAGTTTCTCTCAATGCTGTCACAAAAGCTTGGCAAATCCCCCGAGGAGATAAAAAGCTCTGCACAAGCAGGCAACATTGACGCCTTGACGGGTAATCTGTCACCACAACAGCAAACGAAGCTGAAGTCCATCCTGTCAGACCCTGAGCAAACCCGAAAAATTATGGAGAATCCTCAGGTGCAAGCACTTATCAGGATGCTGAGCTCAAATGGATAACCTGCAGGATATCTTCTCCTCTGTGCTGTCAGACCCCGAGGCTGTCAGCAAGCTTCGCTCTCTCGGTCAGGAGCTGGGGCTTACAGGTAACACAGGTAACACTCCTCACAAGCAAGCACCGCCTGCTACACCATCCTTTGACCTTTCTGCACTGTCGGGGCTTCTGGGCTCAACAAACAACAGCTCTCAGAATCCCCCTCAAACGGGACTTGCAAATTCTATATCCCCTGACACAATGCAGAGTCTTGCCAGAATTATGCCCTTGCTGTCAGGTATGAACAACGACGACGAAGCAACCGCTCTGCTGAATTCACTGCGGCCCTTTTTGTCAGGAGACAAACGCCGTCGCCTTGACGAAGCAGGCAAGATGCTGAGAGTAATGCGTATACTGCCAAAGCTCAGAAACACAGGTCTGTTTTAGGCTCCCTCTTTGAGGGAGCTGTCAGCCGCAAGGCTGACTGAGGGAGTAGGCTCCCTCTTTGAGGGAGCTGTCAGCCGCAAGGCTGACTGAGGGAGTAGGCTCCCTCAACAGAGAGCAGGCTATACTAAGGAGTGATTAAGTGGACTCAATCGAATACGAAGCACTGATGCGTGCAAGAGAAATGCAACGGGGTCAAAGCCCAAACAAAAGCACCAATCCCACACAAGGTAAAAACCAGAGTCAGAGCACCCCAAGAGAGCCGACTCATTCAAACAAACAGGCTCAAGAAAGCGCTGACAGCAAAGTAACTCAGCCTCTTACTCCTGCACAACCTTTAAGCACTCAGAACTCCGACTTACTGAGCACACTGTTTGAAGATAAAGAAAAGCTCCTCATCCTTGTACTCATACTGATTCTGACCTCAGAGGAGTCCTCAGACCCGTCTCTGATACTGGCACTGCTGTATCTTATAATCTGATATTCAATTTATATGAGTGGCTCAGACTCTGACCTGACCATTGCCCTTGATAATAAACTTCATGCTGGTAAGCTCGTTGATACCCATCGGGCCTCTGGCATGGAGTTTTTGTGTTGAGATGCCGATTTCAGCACCTAATCCGAACTCTCCGCCGTCAGTAAAACGGGTAGAAGCATTAACATAAACTGCCGCAGAATCCACCTGCTTGGTGAACAGATTGGCGTTGTTGTAATTCTCTGTCACGATACATTCGCTGTGACCTGTTGAGTACTTTGCAATATGAGATACAGCCTCGTCAATACTGCTGACAACCTTCACTGCAAGGATATAATCGTGATATTCGGTATAGTAGTCCTCCTCAGTTGCAGGCACAACACTATCACCGAGGACTTCGCGTGTCCTGTCACATCCGCGGATTTCCACATTCATTTTGTCAAGCTCAGCCTTCATAGCAGGCAGTGCTTTATCTGCAATATTCTTGTGTACAAGTACGGTCTCTATAGCATTACACACAGAGGGACGAGAGGTTTTTGCATTAAATACAATATCTGCCGCCATCTGAATATCTGCAAACTCGTCAATATAGACATGGCAGTTACCTGCACCTGTCTCAATAACAGGCACCTTTGCATTCTCTACTGTTGCTTTGATAAGTCCTGCACCACCACGGGGAATAAGCACATCAAGGTAATCTGTCAGTCCCATAAGCTCAATTGAGCTCTGGCGTGAGGTATCCTCTACAAGCTGTACACAATCAGCAGGCAAACCTGCTTCCTCAATAGCCTTACGCATAACCTTAGCCACAGCCATATTAGAGTTGATAGCCTCTTTACCGCCTCTGAGAATAACTGCATTGCCTGATTTAAGGCACAGTGCTGCCGCATCAGCTGTAACATTGGGACGAGCCTCATATATAATACCGATTACGCCCAAAGGAACTCTCACCTTTGTAACCTCAAGTCCGTTAGGCAGTGTGTTACCACTGAGCACAGTGCCGATAGGGTCAGGGAATGCCGCCACCTGACGGGCACCCTGTGCCATTGATGACACACGGGAGACGCTCAGTGCAAGTCTGTCAAGGAGAGCGTCGCTCATTCCGTTTGCCTTGCCTGCATCCAAATCCTTTTGATTTTCAGCAAGAATATAGTCGCACTGCGCTTCAAGTGCATCAGCCAGAGCAAGCAGTGCCTTGGTCTTCTCGTCACTTTTTGCACAGGAAAGCACACGGGATGCTTCCTTTGCTCTTTTTCCCATTTCAATCATAGTCATAATATGTAGTCTCCTTTTTAGAGTATCGTTAATAAATCAGTTTTTGCAGAACAGTGTGCCTACAGATTTGCCGTCAGTTACATCGTAAATATGCTGAGGGTCGTCACCGCAGATAACATAGCAATCAATGCCTGACTCAGTTACATACTTTGCTGCTTGAAGTTTGGTAGTCATACCGCCTGTACCTCGGTTGGAGCCTGTGCCTCCTGCCATATTCTCAATATCCTCTGTAATTCTCTCAACCCTCTCCAGGCGTTTTGCATCCTTGTTCTTTCTGGGGTCTGAGTCATACAATCCGTCAATGTCAGTGAGTATTACAAGTGCATCCGCACCCACAAGCTTTGCAACAATCGCAGACAGCATATCGTTATCGCCGAAGTTGTGTCCCTCCAGCTCATCAATAGCCACTGTATCATTCTCATTTACAATGGGAATAATACCCATAGAAAGCAGAGTGTTGAAGGTGTTAAGCACATTTTCCTTCTTGTGCTCAGAGTCCACTGCATCGCGGGTCAGAAGCACCTGAGCCACCATATTGTTGTACTCGCCGAAAAGCTTATCATACATAAACATCAGCTCACACTGACCTATTGCGGCAAGCGCCTGCTTCTCTGGAGTGGAATCGGGCTTCTTAGGCAATCCCATCTTGCCCACACCAACGCCGATAGCACCTGAGGAAACAAGGATAATTTCCTTGCCCTGATTGTGCAAATCGGACAGCACCTTGCAGAGCTTGTCAATTCTTCTGAGGTTTACCTTTCCGTTATCATATGTAAGGGTGGAGGTACCCACCTTGACTACTATTCTGTTCAGGTTCACTTACTACATCCCCTATTATAAAAATATAATCAAGTAATTATACCACACATCTATAGCATACATCAAGTATTTTCGCACAAAAACACTCCCTCGCAAAGGGAAACTTAAATAGGCTCCCTCCAAGAGGGAGCTGGCAAAACCGCAAGGTTTTGACCGAGGGAGTTAAACCATGCTTTTACTTTGACTCCCTTCGTCATTTGCTACGCAAATGCCACTTCCCTCACAGAGGGAAGCTTATTTAGCCTCCCTCTGATTGAGGGAGGTGGATTTTGCCGAAGGCAAAAGACGGAGGGAGAGATTCCTCCACCTGTAATTTCCCTTATTACAAATATCTTTTATCACCCTTTAACAAACAAAAAGCACGGACGGGCAGTGCCCGTCCCTACAGCATAAAAAAGGAGCAGGATTGCTCCTGCTCCTTTTAACGGACGAGCAGTGCTCATCCCTACAATATTTTATCAGAACTTTTCCAGCGATGAACTGAGGAAGCTCCTGAGCTTTTCGCTCTTGGGATTTGTGAAGACCTCCTCAGGGTCTCCCTCCTCCTCAATAACTCCGTCTGCCATAAATATAACACGGGTTGCAACCTTCCTTGCAAACTCCATCTCGTGAGTAACAACAATCATTGTACGGTCGTCGCCTCTCAGATTCTCGATAACTCGGAGCACCTCACCTGTAAGCTCGGGGTCAAGTGCCGAGGTAGGCTCGTCAAAGCACAGAATCTGAGGCGAAAGCATCAGAGCTCTTGCAATGGCAACTCTCTGCTGCTGACCGCCTGACAGCTCCACAGGATATGCACCCTTCTTCTCAGAAAGTCCCACCTGCTCAAGTAACTTATCAGCACGGCTTGCAATCTCAGAAAGCACCCTTTTCTTGTCCTCACCCTTGAGTCCCTTTGCCTCCAACATCTCCGCCGCCAGCGTCAGGTTGCGGTGCACTGTATACTGAGGGAACAGGTTAAACTGCTGAAAAACAAGACCAAAGTTAAGCCTGCTTCGTCTTATCTCTGCCTCTGTGTACTTCTTCTCTCTCTGTGCATCAAAGATAACCTGAGAATTCACACATATCTCACCCTTGTCTGCACGCTCAAGGAAGTTTATACACCGAAGCAGTGTGGTCTTGCCCGAGCCTGAGGAGCCGATAATAGCCAGTACCTCGCCTTTCTCAAGGCTCAGGTCTATGCCCTTGAGCACCTGCTCCTTGCCAAAGCTTTTATGTATATTTTTAACTTCAAGTATCGCCATAACTTAACTCCTGATGTAAGACAGCTTACGCTCAAGTCTGTTGAAAATAAAGGTCAGTAGTGCATTGAATCCCAGATAGAACACACCTGTGTAGAACATAGGCCAGATAATATTATGCAGATTCAGTGCACGCTCCGCAAAGAAGATAATCTCTGTAACCGCAATGATATTTGCCAACGCTGTGTCCTTGACAAGTGTGATAGTCTCGTTGCTGACAGGTGCCAGTATATTCTTCACAACCTGCAGAAGAATAACCTTAAAGAACACCTGACTCTTTGTCATTCCAAGCACCTGACCTGCCTCGTACTGACCTTTGGGAATACTCTGTATGCCGCCTCTGTAAATCTCAGAGAAGTAGCAGGCATAGTTCATCACAAAGGTAAACAGTGCACAGCAAAACTGTGCCAAAGGCACATTACCGCCGAAGATAGGCCACTTGAGCACAGAGTAATGGAACACAATACCGGGGATATAATATACCACCATCAGCTGAAGCATCAGGGGTGTACCTCGGATAATATACACAAAAGCACGGGTCAGAATCTTTACGGGCCAGAACTTTGTAGTTGTGCCGAACATCAGCACAAGCCCCAATGGCAGGGACAAAATAAGTGTAAATGCAAACAGCAGTAAAGTTGTGGAGAAGCCCTCCAACAACCACTGCGTTACTTCAAGAAAACTCATATGCAAAAATTACTCGGCAATCTGCAGAGCTTCGTTGAAGCGGTCTGTAAGCTCGTACTTCTCAGCAAGCTTTGCCATTGTGCCGGACTCGATGAGCTCGTCGGTAATCTTGTTTACCTCTGCAGTCAGGTCAGAGCCTACTCTGAAGCCGATTGCATACTGCTCATCAGCAAGGTCGATACCCTCAACAATCATCAGATTCTCGTATGTACCCTGACCTACGCTTGCAGTTGCAAGGGTGATATCGATAACAGCGGCGTCAGCGTTGCCTGCGGCAAGTGCTACCAGTGCATTTTTCTGAGAATCAGCAGGTGTAAATGTAGCCTTTGCAAGACTCTCGTCAGCAAGGATAGCTGTCTCGCCTGCAGAGCCTGACTCAGCAGTGATAATAGCAGAAGTCATCTTGTCAGCAGATGTGTAAGCTGATGCATTATCCTTGTTGATAACAATGCACTGCTTGTTTGTCAGATAAGGGTCAGTAAAGTCCATATCATTCTTTCTTTCCTCTGTAACTGTCAGACCGTTCCAGATAGCATCAATGTTGCCTGCGGCAAGCTCAGCCTCTTTAGTCTTCCAGTTAATTACCTGAAACTTAGCCTCAACGCCCAGCTTCTCGCATACAGCCTGAGCATACTCAGTGTCAAATCCGATGAGTGTGCCGTCCTCATCATAATAGTTCATAGGGTCGTACTCAGTGATACCGATAACCATCTGTCCTGCAGCCTTGATAGTTGCAAGGTCAGAGCCTGCCTCGTCACCTGTAGCAGTATTTGCACCGCCTGCACAGCCTGTGAACATCATAACTGCCACCATAACAAGTGTAAGTCCAGCAAATAATTTTTTCATAATAAAAAACCTCCTGAATTTCGCCCGACATAATCGGACATAAAAATAACTTTATCATTTTACCAATTTATCGCAATAAAGTAAAGATGTGAAATAACCAAATATTTCACATCTTCAAATCCAATTATTGTTATATTTAAAAGCTCTACTGATCGTAGGGGCGATTCACGAATCGCCCGAAAACCTCCCCCTGAGAGGAGAATTTACAAATCTCTCTCCCATAGGGACAAGCATTGCTCGTCCGCAAGTGCTTTGCCACAGTGATATTCACTTATGCGTATTCTTTACAAAATTCAGGCAGACAACATTCAAACTTAACTCCGTACCAGTGCTCGTCCTTATCGTCCACAGTAGCCTTGATACATTTAACAGTAAAGTCAGTTGCAATCTGAGCCGCCTTTGCAAACTCATAGCCCTTTGTGTATGCCGCCGCAAAGGAGCTTGCCCACACATCACCTGTACCGTGGAACATACTCTCAATCCGCTCACCCTGATAGTAGGTGTATTCTCCTGTCAATGAGTCATAGCAGGCAACACCCAGTCGCTTCTCATCAAAGGTAACACCTGTGAGTATAATCTTCTTTGCTCCAAGCTTTGACAGCTCACACAGAAGCTCCTTTATATACTCCTCGCTGTAGCCTTCACCCACATATTCCCTACCTGTCAGGAACGCCGCCTCTGTCAGATTGGGTGTGATGATATCCGCTCTTGCACAGAGCTTTCTCATCTCCTTGGGAAATATCTCGTTAAAGTTTGTATACAGCCTGCCGTGGTCGCCCAGTACAGGGTCAATTACAACAGTAGTATCGTCACCCTTGAAGCGGTCAATAAAATCCTCTACAAGCTCAATCTGCTCTATAGAGCCCAAGTACCCTGAGTAGATGGTATCAAACCGCTCTCCTCTTTTACTCCAGTGGTCAGCAATGGGCTGTATCTGGTGAGTAAGGTCGCAGAAGGTAAAGCCCTCAAATGCAGTATGTGCAGACAACAGTGCCGTAGGCAATACCGCACACTCAATGCCGAGAGAGGATATTATAGGCAATGCAACAGTGAGAGAGCACTTGCCGATGCAGGATATATCGTTTATAGCAACCGCGCGTTTTTGTTTCATAGCTTTTACTCCATAATCTAAAAAAATCCATATAGATTATAGCACACAGACGGATAATTTCAACCTTAAATGTTTACAAATAATCAAGGATATATTATAATTTTAATATTAATCTATTTTAATATTAATGTCTATTCTCATCCTTTGAGTAAGATGTTACGAAGCGACAGAGAGTAGGCTCCCTCTTTGAGGGAGCTGTCAGCCAAAGGCTGACTGAGGGAGTAAATACTTACTGTAAATTTACTCCTCCCGTCATTTGCTTTGCAAATGCCACCCTCCTCAAAGAGAAGGGCTTAAAAACCAAATGAGGTAATTATGGAACTTATAGAAACTACTGAAAAAATAGACAGAGCACTCCTTGTATCCGTAGACACAGGAGATTTTGATGCAGAAAGCTCACTTGCAGAGCTGTTTGAGCTTGTAGAGTCTGCAGGTGCAGAGCCTGTAGCATCTATCAGCCAGAAGCTTGACCGACCCGACACCGCCACTTGTGTAGGAAGCGGCAAGCTCATTGAAATAAAAGAATACTGCGAGGCAGAGGAGATAGACCTGCTCATCTTTGACTGCGAGCTTACTCCCACACAAATCCGCAACATCGAGCAGGAGACAGATGTGAGGGTAGTAGACCGCACAACTCTTATCCTTGATATTTTCTCTCAGCGTGCACGCTCCAAGGAGGGCAAGCTTCAGGTTGAGCTTGCACAGCTCAAGTACTCCCTCCCCCGACTTACAGGTAAGGGTATAGCCCTGTCCCGTCTTGGCGGCGGTATCGGCACCAGAGGCCCCGGTGAGACAAAGCTTGAGACCGACAAGCGTCATATCCGACGCCGTATGGAAACTGTCAAAGCACAGCTCAAAGATGTAGAAAGCCACAGAGCAGAGCTCAGAAGAAGACGAGAGAAGAATTCCGTCATCACTGTTGCAATCGTTGGCTACACCAACGCAGGCAAGTCCACACTGATGAACTACCTGACCGAGGCAGGAGTCCTTGCAGAGGATAAGCTCTTTGCTACTCTTGACCCTACCTCACGCTCACTGAAGCTCCCCGAGGGCGTCACTGTTATGCTTATTGACACAGTAGGCTTTGTACGCCGTCTGCCCCACCATCTGGTAGAGGCTTTCAAGTCCACACTGGAGGAGGCCGCACAGGCTGATATCATCCTCAATGTCTGCGATATAAGCTCAGAGGAAGCACAGCTTCACCTGAGTGTCACCCGTGATTTGCTCAAGGAGTTAGGCTGTGGCGATACTCCCATCATCAATGTGCTCAACAAATGCGACCTGCTCACAGAGAGAGTAGAGGAAATCGACCTTGGCACCAGCGTACGAATCAGTGCAAAAAGCGGCGAAGGCATAGATAAACTCCTCAAAGCTATCGAGGATAACCTGCCTGTCAGAGTCAAAAAGGTAAAAATTCTCGTACCTTTCTCCGATGCAGGACTCATTGCAGAAATCCGCAAGAGTGCCACCTTAATCAGCGAGGAATACACCGCTGACGGCATACTTGCCGAGGCGATTATTGACGAGAAATTCTGGCACCGCGTCCGCGATTACGCACAGGACTAACCCCGTAGGGACGACTATCAGTCGTCCGCAAAACATATTAGCAACGAGGACTTACTATGAACATTAAAGTCGGAGATATATTAGAGATGAAGAAACCCCATCCCTGCGGATGCAAAAATTTCCTTGTAACCCGTGTGGGCATGGACTTCAAGATGATTTGTCAGGGTTGCGACCATCAGGTGATGCTCCCCCGTACAAAAGTTGAAAAGAACATCAGAAAAGTCATCAGGGAAGAAAACCCCTGATTTCGTATTTAGTTTTTAGTTCGCAGATAAATCAGAACTCATGGCTTCCCTTGTCGGGAAACTCCCTTGTTAAGGGAGATGGCACGAAGTGCCAGAGGGATTGCCGTTCCTGCAAGGAAAGCTGGCGGCGAAGCCGACTGAGGGGTAGTAAACTATAACTTTTCTCTCCTTCCGTCTTTCGGCTGTGCCGAAATCCACCTCCCTCATCAGAGGGAGGCAAGAATTTTTCTGCAAATGCAATAAAGGATTTGATATTTTGTTTGATAAAATCGAGGTTTTCGTAAAGCGTTACGACGAGCTCAGCAAGATGCTCTATGACCCGTCGGTAGCCTGTGACAACGAGCGCTACACCGCTATTATGAAGGAGCTCCACTCTATCGAGCCCATCGTGCTCACATATAAAGAATACAAGGATGCAAAGGACAGAGTCGAGGATTCCCTGTCCATACTCTCCGACGCAGACTCAGACGAGGAGCTGAGAGCCATAGCACAAGAGGAGCTAAGCCAAGCCAAGGAGGACATAATCCGCCTTGAGGGAGAGCTGAGGATTCTCCTTCTGCCCAAGGACCCTAACGACGACAAGAATGTTATTGTGGAAATCCGTGCAGGTGCAGGCGGCGAGGAAGCGGCACTGTTCTGTGCGGTGCTGTACCGTATGTACTCAATGTACGCCGACTCCAGAGGCTACACCACAGATACAATCAACATATCCGAAACAGGACTTGGCGGTATCAAGGAAATTTCCTTTTTGATTGAGGGCACAGGTGCATACTCCCGACTCAAGTTTGAAAGCGGAGTCCACCGCGTTCAGCGTGTGCCCGAGACCGAGTCAGGCGGCAGGATTCACACCTCCACCGTCACAGTGGCAGTTCTCCCCGAAGCCGAGGATGTAGAAATCGACATCAACCCCAACGATTTGAAGATTGACACCTTCCGTGCCTCAGGTGCAGGCGGTCAGCACATCAACAAAACCTCCAGTGCAATCCGTATCACCCACCTGCCCACAGGCACTGTGGTAGAGTGTCAGGATGAGCGAAGCCAGTACAAGAACAAAGACAAAGCAATGAAGGTGCTCAAGTCCCGACTCCTCAGCGAAAAACAGCAGGAGCAGTCAGGTGCCATTGCCGCCGAGCGTAAATCTCAGGTAGGCACAGGTGACAGGTCAGAGCGAATCCGAACATATAATTATCGTGAAAACCGAGTAACCGACCACCGCATCGGACTCACCCTCTACAAGCTGGACACAATCCTTGAGGGTGCACTGGACGAGGTGGTTGACCCTCTTATCACTGCCTACAGAGCAGAACAGCTCAAAGAGCAAAGCAACTAAGGAACAGATATATGAAAACACTACTTCTCACAACAAAACAGGAGGATATCAAAACTGCCGCACAGATACTCCGTCGCGGCGGTCTTGTAGGAATGCCTACCGAGACTGTCTACGGACTTGCCGCCAACGCATTGGATGGTCAGGCAGTCAGCGGTATTTTTACCGCCAAGGGCAGACCCTCTGATAACCCCCTGATTGTGCACATCAGTGCAATTGAAGACATAGAAAAATTCGGACTTGTCAGCCAATTCCCCGAGAACGCAAAACTCCTTGCAGAGAATTTCTGGCCGGGTCCTCTCACCATAATTATGCCCAAAGGCGATTCCATACCCAAGGAGGTCACAGGTACACTTAACTCCGTGGGTATCCGTCTGCCTGCACACGCAGGTGCCCGTGCACTTATAAGGGAGGCAGGCATTCCCCTTGCTGCCCCGTCGGCTAACCTGTCAGGCAGTCCCAGCCCCACCACGGCACAGCATGTACTGAGTGACCTTGACGGCAAAATTCACGCCATAATTGACGGAGGCGAAAGCGATGTGGGACTTGAGAGCACAGTTATCACTGTGTGCACAAATCCTCCAATGGTACTCCGTCCCGGCGGCATCACCCTTGAGGATTTGCGTGAGGTTTTAGGCGAGGTTGCACTTTCAGACGCTGTACTTGAAAAGCTCAGAGACGGCGAGGAAGCCGCCTCCCCGGGTATGAAATACAAGCACTACTCACCCAAGGCAAAGGTCTACCTTGTCCGCGGCGGTGACGATGAATTCTGCAGTTATGTAAACTCACAGAACATCACAGAAACTGTAGCTCTGTGCTACACAGAGGACATTCCTCACCTTTCATCACACACTATTTCTTTAGGAGACAAGTCAGACTACGGCACTCAGGCACATAATCTTTTCTCGGCACTCAGACAAGCTGACGAAATCGAAGGTGTCACCACTGTATTCGTCCGCTGTCCCGATACCAAGGGCTTAGGTATGGCACTTTTCAACCGACTTATCCGTGCCGCAGGCTTCGAGATTATCGACTTGGAGCAAAAACCCTCCTACACCCTCATCGGACTCACAGGCCCCACCGGTGCAGGCAAAGGAGCAGTAGGCATGCTTCTGAGTGATGCAGGCTGTGCTGTAGTAGATGCAGACAAAATTGCTCACAAAGCCCTCACTGTACCTGAATGTATTGTGAAGCTGACAGATGCTTTTTCTGCAGAAATAATAAATCCCGACGGCTCTGTAAACCGCAAAGTTCTTGCAAGCTGTGCCTTCAAGGATGAAGCAAGCACACAGCTTCTCAACTCCATCACCCACCCTGTGATACTCACCCTTGCAAAAGAGGAGTTTGAGCACCTCTTCGCTCAGGGCTACAGGCACATCGTATTTGATGCTCCTACTCTCTTTGAGTCAGGCAGTCACACTCTCTGTCAGAAAATCATCGCTGTCACAGCTCCAAGGGAGCTTCGCCTTGCACGAATCCTCATCCGTGACGGCATCACCGAGGCACAGGCTCTGTCCCGTATAAATGCTCAGAAGGACTCAGACTTCTACACAAGCAGGGCAGACTTTGTCATATCAAACGACAGTGACCTTGAGCATTTAAAATGTCAGACAGAGCGGATAATCAGGGAGCTTTGCCTATGAGCCGAAATCCCGGAAGAAAAAAGAAAAAGTCCTGCGGCTGCTCAGGCTTTCTTGTCACAGCCCTTGCGCTTATACTCATAGCCTGCATACTGGTTTTGACCGATGTGCTCACAGTACTCAGACAGAAAATTGAAATGCAGCTCTATCCCCTTAATTACAGAGAAGAAATCCTCCGAGCATCAGCAGAATATGACTTAGAGCCTGAGTTTATCTGTGCAGTCATCCACACAGAAAGCGGCTTCAAATCCGACGCTCAGTCCACAGCGGGAGCTCAGGGACTTATGCAGATTATGCCTGATACATTCAGCTGGCTGTGCGACTTAAAAAACGAGGACTACTCCCCTGACGCTGTGTTTATCCCCGAGGTCTGCATCGACTACGGCTGTTATTACCTGCGACGCCTGACCGATAATTACGGCGATTGCTACACCGCCTGTGCCGCATATAACGCAGGTAATATTGTAGACCAGTGGCTCTCGAACCCTCAGTACAGCGTTGACGGCATCACCCTCTACTCAATCCCCTACAACGAAACTTCAGAGTATGTAGAGAAGATTCGCAATGCAGAGCAGATGTATCAGAAACTATACTTTGAAGAATAATAAAATCATTGAAAACTTTACCCACCCGTGGTATCATTATAATAGGAATTAATAGGCTGAGGTTTTTACATACTCTCAACCTGTCCAATATATAAACAGGAGGAATAAATCATGAGTGAAACAAATGCTGTAAAAGCACTGAAAGAACAGATATTAATGGACCCCAAACCCGGTATCGCAAAGCTCTCTGAGGATGTTATCAAGTCCGCAGATGCTTTCTGCGAGGGCTACAAGCCCTTCCTTGACTACTCACGCACAGAGCGTGACGCTGTAAAGTATTCTATCGAGCTTGCGCAGAAGGCAGGTTTCGTTGAGTTTGACCCTGCAAAGCAGTACAAAGCAGGCGACAGAGTATATGTCAACAACCGCGACAAGGCTCTTATGCTTGCAGTTATCGGTACAAAGGGTGTCCGCGAGGGTGCTCAGCTTGCAATTGCTCACATCGACTCACCCAGAATCGACTTAAAGCCCAACCCCCTCTACGAGGCAAACGGCCTTGCACTTTTCAAGACTCACTACTACGGCGGTATCCGTAAGTATCAGTGGCTTGCAATGCCTCTGGCACTTCACGGCGTTGTATGCAAGAAGGACGGCACATCAGTAGAGGTACGCTTCGGCGACGATGACTCAGAGCCCTGTCTGTGCATCACCGACCTGCTTCCCCACCTTGCTTACGAGCAGGTTGAGAAGCCCCTGAGAAAGGCATTCTCAGGCGAGGACCTGAATGTTATCGTAGGCTCCCGTCCCTACTCAAACGACGACGAGTCAGAGCTTGTCAAGCTTAATGTTATGTATATCCTCAACAAGAAGTACGGCATTACCGAGGATGACTTCCTCTCTGCAGAGCTGTGCCTTGTTCCCACCTACAAGACCCGCGATGTAGGCTTTGACGGCGGACTTATGGGCGGCTACGGCCACGATGACCGCTGCTGTGCATACCCGGCCCTCATGGCTGCAATTGATGCAAAAACTCCTGAGAAAACAGCAATCACCGTTCTCTGTGACAAGGAAGAAACAGGCTCCGACGGCAACACAGGTATGCAGAGTGACTTCCTCCGCTACTTTATCACCGACCTTGCAAAGATGGACGGCGTTGAGGGTCACCACGCAATCTCCAAGTCAAAGTGCCTGTCTGCAGATGTTAACGCAGCCTTCGACCCCACCTATGCATCCTGCTTCGAGGCTAAGAACAGCTCCTACATCAACGAGGGTGTTGTAATCAGCAAATACACAGGTCACGGCGGCAAGGGCGGCACATCTGACGCTTCAGCCGAGTATATGGGCGAGGTACGAGCAATGCTTGAGAACAACAACATTCTCTGGCAGGTTGGCGAGCTTGGCCGTGTTGACCTTGGCGGCGGCGGTACAATTGCAAAGTACATTGCAAATATGAATGTGGATGTAGTTGACCTGGGCGTTCCCGTGCTCTCTATGCACGCACCCTTTGAGCTTATCTCCAAGGTTGACATCTACATGGCATACCGCGCATTCTCCGCATTCTTCGCATAATTTTTATAATTCGATAATGGAATTTTCCGCAGGGAGGGTACTTGTTATCCTCCCTGTTTTTATTTCATCAAACCTACACAATTACTGTATCGTTATGTTAACTACACCTGATACCCAATATTTTTAATGAATTAAACAATAAAATTCTTGAATATATGGAATATTTTTGTTATAATCCAATTGTAGGAAGTCTAAATGACTTCTCAGAATACAAAGGAGGTATATCCAATGAAAAAATTCAGAAAGCTTTTGTCTGTGCTGATTGCAGTATTAATGCTCATTTGTGCACTGCCTGTTACAAGTGCAGGAGCAATTGGCGAGTACGCAATCACCACCGACGCACCCTATGAGATGACCATAGGTCAGAAAGAAGAAAAAGTAAAATTCACCCCCGATAAGGACGGCTGGTACCGCTTCTACACTACAGGAGGCTGCGATACCTACGCTACACTGAGCAACTCCCTCGGTATGGAGCTGGCATACGCAGATGATGCAAACAGAGATACAAACTTCTCTCTCAAGTACGAGCTCTCTGCAGGCCGCACCTACTACCTTTCAGTAGGCGCATACACATATGGCGATGAGGAAAGCACCTTCAGCCTTTATGTTGAGGAGACTGTCGGTATTGAAAGCATCACAATCACCAAAGAGCCGGACAACCCCACAGCTGTCAAGGACTTTGAATACCAGACCGCATTCTGTGACGGTATGGAAGCAGAGTTCAACATGTCTGACGGCACAACCCAATTCTGGTCCTTCGACCAAAACAGTCTGATTGATGGTGAATATGTAAGCACCGATTTCAACACTGACCTTCTGGGAAGATTCTATGTAGAAATCTCCTGCCAAAATGTCTCAACAAAGTTCTACTTTACTATCATCGACAATATCATTGACCGCATTGAATACAGCGGTTCTGCCATTGAAATCTACGAAAACTCCAACGGCTACTTTGACGAGGAATTAGGTTTCTATCATTACAACTACGATTTCCCCGAGGACGCTTCAGTTACAGTATACTACACAGACGGCACCTCAGAGTCAGGCTCTGTATACGACAAATTTAAAGGCGGATATGTTGACTTCTATGACGAGCAGTACATTACTCCCTGGTCAACCGAGT
This sequence comes from Ruminococcus sp., assembly GCA_017473775.1. Classification (GTDB taxonomy): domain Bacteria; phylum Bacillota; class Clostridia; order Oscillospirales; family Acutalibacteraceae; genus Ruminococcoides. Next base: position 2,649 of record JAFUJH010000050.1, on the reverse strand, counting down.
CTGATAACTTCGTTACACTTTCAATACTGGAAGCAGAAGCACAGATTCCCGTTCACATCCTCCCCTGCCCCTTCAAGAGCGTAACCCTCAACTCCGCTCCCACAAAGCAGTATATCTTCGGAGACAGCAAGTGGGGCTATATGTACGAGGGTGGCTACGAGTTATATCCTGAGGATTTATCAGGCATCAGCTTCACAGTTGAGTATGAGGACGGCACAAAGAAAACTTACACCGACAAGGACTTCGATACCTACGAATATATCCTTGACGGCTACTATTACAATATAGACTATGTATACGCCGAGTCCGCAGGCACCTACGAGACAACACTCTACTACAAGGGCTATGAGTTAACATACGATATACAGATTATCGAATCCCCCGTGGCAGAGCTTGAGATTCTCTGTGACCCTGTCAAAACTCATTACAACGGTAACTACTATCCCATATTCGACGGTATGCAGATAAAGGTTACCTATACCGACAATACCTCAGAGACTATCACCCTGAGCAGCGAAAACACCAACTATATCTATGACGGACTCTTCAGTTACGAAATCCCCACAAGCAAAGCAGTAATCACTGCATACTACAACAGTGATGAAGAGCTCGGTGAGCACTATATCTTCAATTGCTACGGCACAGAAGCAATCTACACAGGCTGTACCTTCGACTATAACACCAACATTGACATCGAGGTAGAAAAACTGACCGAAAACATCGACGGTACAATTGTACATGTAACCTACTCTGACGGCACAGAGAAAACCTTTAACCTTAAAAAGCTTGCCTCCTACGACTATGACGAATACTTCACTGAGGGCGTAGTAATGACCGAAGACGGAATTGCATACTACGATATAGAGAAGCTGTACGAAGGCGACGAGCTTACAGGCTACGACTTCTACTTCCTCGGAAATCAGATTGAGGTTGAAGCAACAGAGCCTTCAAACAGCGGAATTCTGGGCGATGTAAACGAGGACGGTGAGGTAAACATCAAGGACGCCACTGCTATACAGAAGTACATTGCACAGCTGGAGGCTCTCTCTGATACAGCACTCACCCTTGCAGATACAGACTCAGATACCGATGTAAACATCAAGGATGCAACCGCAATCCAGAAACACATCGCAGGCATCAACACAGGCTACCCCATCGGAGATGCAGTAAACTGACTGATATAATACTTGTTACAAAAACAAACATCTCCATAGATTCAAGGTGGTACATCGGGGGGTACGCAATATGATTAAGACTAAACTAAACCATTTTAGTTTAGAGTTATATAAAAACCATACCGAAAGGCTGAAAGAGAAACTCCAGAAAGAAACAATAAAAATAAACGCCTATACATACAAAATCAAGAAACTTGAAAACAACGATAGTACTTGTAAATATCAATTGTTACCTATAGCACTGTCATCCGGCTATAGAAACTGTTTCACTCCTATCATCTGGATTGAAATTCTCGAAAAAGAAGATATGTCAACGGTGATAGTTACATTAAGAACATATACAGCTGTAAGCATAATGCTTGCAGTGTTCTGTATAGGAGCTTTGTTAATAGAAACAGTTATGTTGATATATTTAATTTACTGTATGATAGTTTATCGTAGCACACCTACATTGGAAGTGTTGAAACTCTTTGTTTCTTTTCTCATAATTCCATCGGCTATGATTATCGCCTGCTGTTTTACATTACGAAGTGTTAAAAACGCATTGCTTGATGAAATAGCCGCTATCAGGTAATCATTTAATGAAACTCAGCCTCCTTGGTACAGGCGACCAGACCATTATAAACCACCCCATCGGCGAAAGATTAAACTAACACAGTTTACCCTTCGAGAGGAGTAAAACTATGCTGAAGAATTCAGAAAAAGTATTGGAGCACATAAGGTTTACCCTCGTAACCTTATTGGTAATAAAAATAGCCACCGCTATATTAACCGTACTGTTAATAGTTTTGTTTGATGGACACGAATTCTGTCTCTATCTTACAACTCCATATTATATTTCAATTTTTATGAAAATGTATGCCGGCCCTATAGGTTTCTGGATTCTGCTGATTCTAGGCACACTTGGCTGGCCTGTAAGTATAGCGCTGATAATTAATATTGAAGAAAAAGTATGGATACCTTACTCTGGGCTTATCACCCTGTCTGTAATTGATAGCAGCAATTATTACATCAGGCACATCCTTTGATTTATCCATCCACCCTCAATTGATTATTACCATAATATTCAATTCAGGTATACTGTTCCTTTCCACAGCATATCTGATAATAAATTCATCAGCAAACAAACAACAGCAAATCCAACAGGCAACCCCTGTCTGAATGCAGAAAGTAAAAACTCCGACACACCCTGTCGGAGTTTTTTTATTGCAATGCACCCTTATTAAAAAGATACACACACCATCTATTTCGTAAAACACAAACCACACTTACAAATGAAAACAAAGCAACCAAGGCAGAAATGCAAAAGATAAAAGAAAACAAAAAACTTAAAATATGTAGGTTTGTCAATGATGCGTTACAAAGTTTAATAAAAAACTTCGCCGGTAGATAAGAAGTGATCTAGAAATTCTTTAGGAGACTTCCAACCAAGCGGACGCATAGGAAAGTTGTTGTATTTTTTGTTGTGAACAGC
>JAFUJH010000049.1 GCA_017473775.1 Ruminococcus sp. | reverse complement strand
TTTAGACGATGAAGAGGTAACCTCTGACGGTAAAACAATTACGAAGCTTCGTCAAAAAATCGGTATGGTTTTTCAGAGCTATGATTTATTTCCACATAAAAACATTATAGATAATATCACCTTGGCTCCTGTTAAGGTTCAAAAACGAACAAAAAAAGAAGTTGAGAGCCAAGCTGAAAAGCTTTTAAAACGAGTCGGTCTTTGGGAAAAGCGCAAGGCCTACCCAAGAGAGCTTTCAGGCGGTCAGAAACAGCGTGTAGCAATTATCCGTGCACTTTGTATGAACCCTGAGGTAATGCTCTTTGACGAAGTGACCGCAGCTCTGGACCCTGAAATGGTGAGAGAAGTTCTGGATGTTATGCTGGAACTGGCAAATCAGGGTATGACAATGGTAATAGTCACCCACGAGATGCAGTTTGCCCATGCAATCGCAGACCGTATCATTTTCTTGGATGGCGGTAAAATAGTCGAGGACTCTAAACCGGATGAATTTTTCACAAAGCCTAAATCTGAACGGGCAAGGGAATTCCTGCAGACCTTTGCTTTTGATAAACGCAGGACAAATACAGACTAAAACGGCAAAAAGCCACAAAATTTTGAAAGAAGGAATTTCTTATGAAACATAATAATCTTTTTATTAAATTAATCTCTTTAACCATAGCTACTCTGTTCTTGGCAGTAGGACTTACAGCTTGTGGCGGCAACAATGATGACACATCTGCATCCTTCCGCACTCTTGATGAAATCAAAGAAAGCGGCAAGATTGTAATCGGTGTATTCAGTGACAAGGCACCTTTCGGCTATGTAGATGAGAACGGCAAGTATCAGGGCTATGATGTTTACTTTGCAGAACGCATCGCAAAAGACCTCGGTGTAGAGGTTGAATATGTTTCCACCGATCCTGCAAGCCGTGTTGAATACGCAGCAACAGGTAAAGTTGATATTATTCTTGCAAACTTTACCGTAACCGAAGAGCGTGCTGAGCAAGTTGACTTTGCACTACCCTATATGAAGGTAAAGCTCGGTGTAGTTTCTCCCGATAATGCACTCATTACTGATGTAGAACAGTTAAATGGTAAGAGCCTCATAGTCGTTAAGGGAACTACAGCTGAAACTTATTTTGAAAAGAATTATCCTGAGGTTGAGCTTCAGAAGTATGATGAGTATGCAGATGCATATAACGCACTGCTCGACGGACGCGGCGATGCCTTCTCTACAGATAACACCGAGGTTCTTGCTTGGGCAATAGAAAACCCCGGATTTACGGTAGGTATTGATGCACTCGGCAACGCAGATACCATTGCTCCTGCGGTTCAGAAGGGCAACACCACTCTTCTTGAGTGGCTCAACGAAGAAATTGAAGCACTGGGTGAAGAAAACTTCTTCCACGCCGATTACGAAGCAACCCTTGCAGATGTATACGGTGATGCTGCAAATCCCGACAACCTCGTTGTAGAAGGCGGCAAAGTAGACTAATCAAATTTGCATATCGGCGACAGATACTTTCCGACACTGATATTTACAAAATTATGAAAAAAACACCGGTGCCTTAGTTTTAGGCACCGGTCATTTTAAAAAAAGAAGTTTGCTTCTATGTTAAAGAAAAACACAGAGGAAGAAGTCGAGTACGCGATTCAGACAGTCAAGAAGTTATGGAATATCTGCGATGTGTTTCGCCAATTTGGAGAAATCTTAAAAGTAGTGGGGAATAAAATGAAAAAGGCACTTATTGCTATGAGTGGGGGAGTAGACTCCTCGCTTGCGGCAAAGCTAATGAAAGAACGAGGATTTGACTGTATCGGATGTACGATGAAGTTATATCACAACGAAGATGCAGGCATTGAACAAACACGAACCTGTTGTTCTCTTGATGATATAGAGGATGCAAGAAGCGTAGCCTATAAGCTTGGTATACCGTTCTATGTGTTCAATTTTACCGATGCATTTCGTAATACGGTTATCCGTAAATTTGTCGAAAGTTACGAAAAAGGAATCACGCCAAATCCGTGTATTGACTGTAATAGATATATGAAGTTTGATAAGCTCTATGAACGGGCAAAAATACTCGGCTGTGACTATATCGTAACGGGACATTACGCAAGAATTGATGAAATAGACGGTAAATTTGTACTAAAAAAAGCTTTAGATGAAACCAAAGACCAAAGTTATGTATTGTATTCAATGACTCAGGAGCTGCTTGCACACACAATGCTTCCTCTTGGAAACATGAAAAAAACTGAGGTGAGGCAGTGCGCTGAGGAAAGCGGTTTCGTTAATGCAGATAAACCTGACAGCCAGGATATTTGTTTTGTACCGAACGGAGATTATGCAAGCGTTATAGAATTGCATACAGGAAAACGGTCTGCCGAAGGAAACTTTGTGGACAAGCAAGGTAATGTTTTCGGTCGGCACAAGGGCGTTATTCATTACACCATAGGTCAGCGAAAAGGACTTGGCATTTCAAACTCAAAGCCACTTTATGTATGTGATATCTCCTCGAATAATAACATTGTTTTAGGTAGTAACGACGACCTGTTCAGCCGCGAGGCGGATGTGTTCGATTTTAATTGGATCAGTGGTTATGCGCCCCAAGGCGAATTTCGCTGCAAAGCAAAAATACGCTATCGTCAGGAAGAACAGTGGGCTAGTGTAATTCCTACAGGAGAAGATACTGTTCATATCGTCTTTGAACAACCGCAGAGAGCAATAACCCCAGGTCAGGCGGCAGTGCTATATGACGGTGATATTGTTCTCGGCGGCGGAACGATAAAATGTAAAAGCTCGGAAAGCAGCACCGATTGAAGTTCAAGTGTTATATGACTGCTTAATACAGTAATATTTCAAAGGATTCTGCGATACTGTGTAAACTAAAGTTTGAAATAAAAAGGAGCAAAACAAAAATGGGAAACGGAACACACGAAAACGAGTATGGCTTTCAAACAAGAGCTGTACATACCGGAAATGATGTTGACGGTGAAACAGGCGCTATCAAGCGCCCCATTACAATGGCGAACAGTTATGAATTGCCGTATGATCCCACCGATGTGAACTGGTCAAGTGCAGCAGGAAACTTATATACAAGAAACGGTGGTTCAAATCAAAAGTATTTACAGGAGAAGCTTGCTTCACTTGAAGGCGGCGAAGATTGTATCGTACTGGCAAGCGGTGTTGCGGCTCTGTCGGGGTTGTTTTTTGCATTGCTTGAAAGCGGCGACCATGTTATCTTTTCCAGTGTTACATATATTGCCGTATACCGACTGCTTAACGAACTGTTTAACAATAAATTTCAAGTAGAAACCACCATCGTTGATACATCCGATCTTGATGCTGTTCGTAGGGCAATCCGTCCTAATACAAAGCTGATTCACATTGAAACACCGGGCAATCCTACGCTGACGATTTCGGATATTAAAGCAATAGCAGATATCGCTCATAAAAACGGAGCGCTTTTATCAGTTGACAACACATTTGCTTCTCCCTTTAATCAGCGTCCTATTGAACTCGGCGCTGACTTCACTATAGAAAGCCTGACAAAATACATTAATGGTCACGGGGATGCAATGGGCGGTGCCATTATCGGAAAAACCGAATACTTGGATGTTATCCGCGCACAGTCACAGATCAATCTCGGCGCCACTATCAGTCCTTTTAATGCATGGCTTATTATGCGTGGCTCAGTAACACTTCCTCTGCGTATGCGCCAACACAACGAGAATGCGATGAGGGTTGCCCGATGGCTTCAGGATCTACCCTGTGTGAGTTTTGTCGCCTATCCCGGACTTGAAAGTCATCAGGGGCACGAAATTGCCACTCGGCAGATGGCACCGGGATTTGGCGGAGTGCTCTCCTTTGGACTCAAATCCGACCACGATACCAATAATAGATTTGTAAGCAGCCTTAATGTCATTACCTCTGCCGTATCTCTGGGACACGATGAAAGTCTTATTGTATTTCTCGGCGAAAACGATGAGCGGCAATACCTCTACCCGAAAGAATTCCATAACGGTTTCTTCCGTATGAGTGTTGGAATTGAGGATGTTGAGGATATTATAGAGGATTTAAGTCAAGCACTTAAAAAGGTTGGTCTTTTATGATAGCAGGAACAGCTGAAAACGCACACAGCACATACAAGCACAAGCTTTCGTGCCCTCGGTTATAGGACTAATTATCGCGTTGAAGTGATAAAGAATCTTACATATTTCAATGCAAACTCATAAAGATTACCAAGAAGAAAGGAGTATCAAAATGACAATATCATCAAAAGGCAGATACGCCCTGCGTGTTTTGATAGATCTTGCAGAACATAATAACGGCTCCTATATTCCAATGAAAGTAGTTGCCAAACGGCAGGGTTTACCTTTAAAATATCTGGAGCATATTTTGCCGACACTCAAACAGAACAATATTGTCGAAGGAATGCATGGTAAAGGTGGGGGATACCGTTTAACCAGAAAACCGGAAGAGTACACCATAGGAGAAATTCTTCGTTTGGTTGAAGGCGGTTTTGCTCCTGTCTCGTGTCTCGAATGCGGAGCTGAACCGTGTGAGCGAGCAGATCAATGTCCTACCATTTCTATGTGGAAAAACTTGCAGAGTGTGATAGACGGATATTTTGACGGCATTACGCTCAAAGATTTGATGCAAAATACAACAAGTAATTTGAGCAATATTGATATTTCATTTTTAGATGCATCGTTATGACTATATAACAATCACCATCTCTGAAACATATCTGATCATTACAAATAATGTTTGTGTCTCGCAAAAATAAAGTTTTAGCGGGACTCACATTCACACAAAAAGTCCCTCCAACTCTGAGTTTTGGAATTGGAGGGACTTTTGCGTTGGAATTATCTATGTCTCGTTACTATCAAATAGCATAGAATACGACTTTCTAACAAAACACATATATGCATTGTGTGTTTGAAATATATTATTCAGTTTTCCAGAAATTCGCCCTGTATTAAATTTTTATCGTAAAAGGCATTGTGTACCTCTCTGAGGACTTTATGCTTATTTGCGGACCACTCAGGGGCAATCAGCGCAGCTTTTTCTGCGTCACCTGTAAGTCTATGTACTACAACGGTTTTCGGGATAGAGCGTATACAATCGCACAGAATATCTATATACTCATCCTGCGACAAAAGCTTGATTTTATCAGCTTTGTATAAATCTCCGAGGTCAGTTTCCTTCAGCACATAAAGCATATGAAATTTAATTCCGTCAGAGCAGCTCCCAGCGTATTTCGCCGAAGCAATCATATCTGCTTTGGTTTCATTAGGCAGACCTAAAATAAGGTGGGTAATAACTTTTATCCCTGCGTCTTTCAGTTTTCGTACTGCTTCGTCATAGACCTCAAGTTTATAGCCGCGCCTGATAAAATCCGCGGTAACGGGATTTATTGTCTGAAGTCCGAGTTCGACCCACACAGGCTTTACAGAATTCAGCTCTGATAACAATTCAATAGTTTCATCAGGCAGGCAATCGGGTCTGGTCGCAATAGAAAGAACTGCCACATCGTCACGCATAACCACCGAGGTATACAGCTTTCTCAGGTAATCAGCAGATTGGTAAGTATTTGAAAAAGCCTGAAAATATGCAATATACTTTTCATTTTTACTCTTGCCTTTTAATTTTATTTTTTCATTTTCTATCTGCTGTTCAACAGGCAATATTGAATTTTGGGAGAATTCTCCTGAGCCGCCACTGCTGCAGAATATACATCCTCCATTACCGCAGGTTCCGTCGCGGTTCGGACAGGTCATTCCGCCTGAAAGCAACAATTTATGCAGTTTTGTCCCGTACTGTTCTTTCAGATAATCTGACAACATATAACAGAACATATAACACCTCGTAAAATTAATATGTTATCAGTATAATACATTTATAAGCTTCTTGCAAACAATTGCTGTATATTATTGAAAAATTCACATTTATAGTGTAAAATATAGATATATTATTTATGGAGGCAATAAAATGAAGAAATTCTCTGCCCTCGTACTGATTTGTATTTTATTAATCAGCCTGGTGCTCAGCGGATGCAGTAAACAGCACAATATAGATTATATAATCAACAGTAGTGATAGCATTTGCATTGGTGTACTGACAAGCAACAGCGAGTCAAGCGACTTTGTTGCAGGAATAAACTATGCTGCTCAGCTTGCTCATACAGTCAACCTTGATAAACCTTATGAGATAAAACTTCAGGTAATCAATGCTGTTACTGAGGAGGAAATAAGTGATGCTGTATTCCTTAATTTTGCTTCAGAAAATGTAGCCGCTGTTATCTGCGAAGGTAATAACAAAGAATACACCGATTCTACAATCAAGATTTTCAGCGAATATAATAACACACCTTTATTATTCGTCGATAATTACAGCGACACTATAGCAGATACCGAGAATGTATTTTCAATCAGCGTACCTTATTCATATCAGGCTTCAGCTGTTGTTTCTCATCTGATAGGTGAGGGGATGACAACCGGTGCAGTGGTATGCTCATCAGATAATGAATATCAGAAGGATTTTGCAAAAGTATTCACCAACACCTTCACATCAAGCGGTGGAAGCTCAGCAACAACATACTATTACTCGGGCGAAGAGCAAAACTTCAATGCAAACACAATATCCGCCGCAGGATATGAATTTGTATTTGTTATAGGCAACACTGATGACAGCAAGCAGATTCACTCAGAGCTTACAAATGCAGGCGTAACCTCATCAATAATATTCTCTGAGACTACAGATAAGACCGCTGTTGAGGCCTCAGATTACAGTGGCTTAACCTTTATCAGTAAGTTTGAAGCAGATGATAACAACTATATCGGCACGGATTTTATCAACACATACGCCAAATCCAATAACATCAGTACCTTTGATGTAACTGCAAAAATTGCTTATGGATATGACGCATATATGACAATATATGATTCTCTTGTAAGCCTCAACAGCAATCATAATTCAATTTTCCAGACTACAGAGGCTGCAGAACCTCAGGAAGGTACAAACAATGATATATATGTGTCCGATGTTTTAAGTGCAATCAAAGGTATAACTCATATGGGTGTCACCGATGTAATCAGCTTTAACAAAGAAGGCTTGACCACACCAACATTTATCTATACCGACAGAATTGAGAATGCACACGCAGGTATGCTCAACCGATACAACTACAGCAATGAACAGAATTGATAACTCCATATTCACTCTGAACGCACCGGAGCTTGCTCCTTTATTACTCGGAAAGCTCCTATGTGTTCACTCAGAGGATGGAAACATAAAGAAAGCACGGATAACCGAGACAGAAGCATATTTTGGCGAGGAGGACACCGCTTGTCATGCTCACCGTGGCAGAACCAAGCGAACTGAAATATTATACAGTAGCGGCGGCAAGGTATATGTATACCTTTGCTATGGAATCCACTCACTTATGAATGTTATCTCAGGACCCGCCAATCACCCTCAAGGTGTGCTTATACGAGGAATAGAGGGTTATAACGGCCCCGGAAAGCTCACTAAACATCTTGGTATAACAACTGCACACAACGGGCTTGATATTACAACATCAGATGTCATATGGATAGAGGAGGATGATTTTATTCCCAACGCTATACTGACATCTCCAAGAATCGGTATTGATTACGCCACACAGGAATACAGAGATATACCGTGGCGGTTTTACTATAAAACAAAATAAGGAGGATATGAAATGTCACTGAAGGATGATTGGAAATCAGTAGGTAAGGATTTTGGCAAACTGGGCTCTGACCTGGGCAAATCCATTGTACGCACAGTCAAGAAGGGTATAGATGCTGTTGACAAGTGGTCTGAGGAAGAAGCTCAGGCATCTGATAATGCCACAACAGCACAGGATAACACCGACTCAGAAGAAACAGATACAACCGAATAATTAAAACACACAAAGAACAGCCCTGAAGTTATCAGACAACTTCAGGGCTGTGTTTTTATGTATTCAGTAATATGTTTAATTTAATCATTGTATCGTTATCGGGAACAGGGTACTTCTCAAAGTGGAATTCAAGACCCATATTATCATATTTAACCTTGCAAACCTTCTTGAAGGGCAATAGCTCAACCTTATCAACACAAGCATGAGCATCTGCAATTTCCTTTAGCTTAATGATATTCTCATCATTATCATTAAGTCCCGGGATAATAACCTGTCGGAGTGTAACAGGAATCTTACACTCATCAAGATAATCAAGGAATCGCAGGGGAGACTCCAAAGAGCAACCTACATATTCTCTGTACATCTCGTCTGTTGTGTATTTAATGTCAAGCAGAACTCTGTCTGTATAACTCAGCAATTTTCGCACAGAATCATTAAGTATACTTCCTGATGTATCAAGGCAGGTATTGATTCCATCTTCCTTTGCAACTCTGAACAGCTCTGTGACAAATTCACTCTGCAGCAAAGGTTCACCGCCTGACACGGTAATTCCTCCGTCTTTACCGAAATAGGTCTTATACCGTTTGATTTTTTCAAGAATTTCTGACGGGGTGTACTGTGTGCCGCCCTTCACATCCCAAGTATCAGGATTGTGACAGCAACCGCAACGCAGATTGCACCCCTGTGTAAATACTACATAGCGGATTCCCGGGCCGTCCACTGTCCCAAGGGATTGCAGTGAATGAATATTACCGACAATACTTGAGCCTTCCATTACATAGCCTCGTGGAATGTACGGCTGATAACCTCTCTTTGCTGTTCGCGTGAAAGCTTGTTGAAGTTTACAGCGTAGCCTGAAACACGAATTGTAAGGTTGGGGTATGCCTCGGGATTCTCGTATGCCTTCATCAGTGTCTCTCTGTTAAGTACATTGACATTGATGTGATGTGCCATCTTAGCAAAGTATCCGTCCAGAATACCAACAAGGTTTACAACTCTTTCCTCGTCAGACTTACCAAGTGCATCAGGTGTGATAGAGAAGGTGTTGGAGATACCGTCACGGCAATCGTCGTAGCTGATCTTAGCAACAGAGTTAAGAGAAGCAAGAGCGCCGTTTTCCTCACGATTGTGCATGGGGTTAGCACCGGGAGCAAAGGGCTCGTGAGCCTTTCTGCCGTCGGGAGTAGCACCTGTGTTCTTACCATACATAACATTGGATGTAATTGTAAGTACAGAGAGTGTGTGGATTGCATTTCTGTAAGTGGGAGTCTTACGGAGTTCCTCGATGAATGTATGAGTCATATCCTTAGCAATAAGGTCAACTCTGTCATCGTCGTTACCGTACTTGGGGAATTCGCCTGTTGTTACAAAGTCTGTTACAAAGCCTATTTCGTTCTTTACAGGCTTAACATTAGCAAACTTGATTGCACTGAGAGAGTCAGCTACAACAGAAAGACCTGCGATACCAAATGCCATGAATCTGTCAACATATGTATCGTGCAGAGCCATCTGGGTCTTCTCATATGCATACTTATCGTGCATATAATGGATAACATTCATTGTATTAACATAGAGGTTAGCAAGCCACTCGATGTAAATCTTGTATCTCTCCATAACTGTGTCATAGTCAAGTTTATCAGGAGCAAGAACAGGCATCTGAGGTCCGATGTGAATACCGCTTGATGCATCGTAGCCACCATTGATTGCAATGAGCAGGAGCTTTGCAAGGTTGCATCGTGCACCGAAGAACTGCATCTGCTTACCAACCTTCATAGCAGATACACAGCAAGCAATAGCGTAGTCGTCACCATAGATAGGACGCATAAGGTCATCGTTCTCGTACTGAATTGAGTCAGTATCGCAGGATACCTTAGTACAGAACTTCTTGAATCCCTCGGGAAGCTGAGTCGACCAGAGTACTGTCAGGTTAGGCTCGGGGGAGGAGCCCAGTGTATAAAGTGTATTGAGAATACGGAAGCTGGACTTTGTTACCAATGTTCTGCCGTCTTGACCCATACCGCCGACAGCCTCTGTAATCCACATAGGATCACCACCGAACAGCTCGTTGTACTCAGGTGTTCTCAAATGACGAGCAATTCTCAGCTTAATTACAAAGTCATCAATAAGCTCCTGAGCACCCTGCTCAGTAAGAATTCCGTTTTCAATGTCACGCTGAATATAAATATCAAAGAAAGTTGCAACTCTGCCCAAAGACATAGCAGCACCGTTCTGCTCCTTGATAGATGCAAGGTATGCAAAGTAAGTCCACTGGATTGCCTCACGAGCTGTTGTTGCAGGCTCGCTGATATCAATGCCGTATGCTGCTGCCATTTCCTTCATAAATCCGAGGAAGGTAATCTGCTGGAAAAGCTCCTCATCCAGACGGATGGTGTCTGTGTTGAAATTAGCTTTTGCAAGCATAGCCTTATCCTTTTTCTTCTCCTCGATAAGACGGTCAACGCCATACAGTGCAACTCGTCTGTAGTCACCGATGATTCTGCCTCTGCCGTATGCGTCGGGAAGACCTGTGATTACATGGCACTTACGGGCAAGACGCATCTCGTCTGTATATGCACGGAAAACACCATCATTATGAGTTGTACGGAATCTGAACTCTTCCTGAACTTTCTGACTCAGTGTGTAGCCGTATGCCTCACAAGCCTGCTTAACCATTCTCATACCACCGAAGGGGTTTACACCACGCTTCAGGGGACGGTTTGTCTGCATACCAACGATAAGCTCGCTCTCTTGATCAATATAGCCTGTAGTGTAGCTTGTCAGGGAAGAAGCTGTTGTTGTGTCAATATCAAGCACACCGCCGAACTGACGCTCAAGCTCAAAGAGTGACTCTACCTTCTTCATAAGCTTCTGAGTACGCTTGGTTGCGCCTTCAAGGAAGCTGTCGTCACCTGTATACTCTGTATAGTTATGCTGAATAAAATCACGCACATTGATTTCGTCCTGCCATTTTCCACCTTTAAATCCATTCCAACTAATGTGTTCCATAATTCATTCTCCTTTGCTACTATTGGAATATAAAAATAGGGCAAATCAGTAGTATAAGACTGATTCGCCCAGACGGTCGGCTCTTATAATTCATTTACATTCCCTTGCGGTGCTCCGCTGGTCCGTCAGTCATGTAAATTACAAGACTATGATACATTTTTAACAATCTCTTGTCAACAGCCCCGGAGCAGAATTTACGAATAATATATATTTTGCAAATTCTAAGAGGTTTTATTATTCATTTTTACTGTATCAAAAATAATTTATGAAGTGACACATGGTATTTATTTGCTATTATAGATATAAAGATTTTCACTATTACTTTCACCAATCATCGTTAGAAAGAATAGTAAAAAAGATGAGTGAAAAAGTAAAAAAGAAAATCGACAAGTTCTGTAGAACCTTGTCGATTTTGGCGGAGATGTGGGGATTTGAACCCCAGCGCCGGCGGAACCGACCTACCGGATTTCGAATCCGGACCCTTCAACCGCTTGGGTACATCTCCAAATATAAAATTAATATGCAAACTTATTTTAACCATATTACCGGGAATTGTCAAGTAATCCACAATAAACAAAGCGGACAGTTTATAGCTGTCCGCTCTGCTGATTATAAAATCAAATTTTATCTAATACCGTAATTCTCAATAACATAGTCCATATCTTTGTCGCCTCTGCCTGACAGGTTAATGAGGATTGAACCCTTATCCATCTGCTTTGCAAGCTTCATGCCATATGCAACAGCATGGGAGCTCTCAATAGCAGGGATAATACCCTCAAGTCGAGAGAGTGTAAAGAATGCATCAATTGTTTCTTCATCGTCTATTACATCGTACTTTACTCTGCCGAGATCACGCAGGAATGCGTGCTCGGGACCTGAGGAAGGATAATCCAGACCGCTTGCAACAGAATAAACAGGAGCAGGCTCGCCGTTCTCATCCTTGAGCATTATGCTGTTAAAGCCGTGCATAACTCCCTCAGTTCCATATTTAAGACTTGCAGCGTGGTCGCCCATCTTAGGACCTCTGCCCAAAGGCTCAACACCATAGATATCTACATGGTCATTAAGGAAACCTGCAAACAGACCTGCCGCATTTGAGCCGCCGCCTACACAAGCAACGATTGCATCAGGAAGGTGACCTGTCATATCAATAAACTGCTCTCTTGCCTCAATACCAACAACACTCTGGAAATCTCTGACCATCATAGGGAAGGGGTGAGGACCAAGAACTGAACCTATGCAGTAGATAGAATCCTTGTATTCCTTGCTGTATGCATCAAAAGCAGCATCCACAGCTTCCTTCAGAGTCTGAAGGCCGTGTGTTACCTCAACAACATTTGCACCCAGAATCTTCATTCTTGCAACATTGGGAGCCTGCTTCTTGATATCAACAGAGCCCATATAAATATCACACTCAAGACCAAAGTAAGCTGCAGCGGTTGCAAGTGCTACGCCGTGCTGACCAGCACCTGTCTCAGCAATAACCTTTTTCTTGCCCATATATTTTGCAAGGAGAGCTTCACCCATACAGTGATTGAGCTTATGAGCACCTGAGTGGTTCAGGTCCTCACGCTTTGCATACAGTTGTACCTTACCGCCAAGCATATCAGAAAGTCTCTCGAGATGGGAGACAGGTGTAGGTCTGCCCTGGAATTCTTTTCTGATTCGTCTGAGCTCAGCAATGAACTTTCTTGACTGGCAAATAGAGAAGTATGCTTCTGTAATTTCTGCCATAGCAGCCTTGAGCTTATCATCAATATAAACTCCGCCGTATTTGCCAAAATAGCCGTTCTTGTCAGGATAATTGTTAAAATAGGTGTCAAACTCAATACCGTTGAAATTCATTATATATTCCTCCAAATTAAATTCATATTTTTGTATGTCGGTAAAATATCAGGCTCGCCATCGTTTTGTAAGTAACATATTCATACCTCTTTGAGTAATTGACTTCAACCTCCAAGGGCGAAAACAAAAACGCCCTTGACAGGATTATACTGTCAAGGACGAACAATACATTATCCGCGGTGCCACCTTGATTTCACGGTTATCCGTGCACTTTACAGGATACAAACATACCCTTGGCAACTGACGCATGCCACGCGTTGCAGAATACTCTGTAAATAAATTTACATTTGACTGCACCCTCAGCGGTCCATTTGACAATCTGTATCTTACCTGACTTTCAGCATCGCAGGCTCTCTGTAAAGGCATAACTGCCGTTATCTCCGCGTCAACGGTTTAATTATTAAATTATTAACCATTATATCATCCCACGCTGAATATGTCAACAAGATTTTCACCGCATATTATCTGTAGGATTACAATAGATGTGTTACAAACAGAATAAAAAAGATGACGACTGAAAGAACCTGTGTTATAGTTAAGTTGCTCAAACAAAACAAACAGGAGGTTCAATCAATCGTCATGAATAAGATAACCCAAGATAAGCAGTTTCGTCAATCGCTTTTGAAATATGCAGATAGATATGGAGTAACAAAGGCGGCAATAAAATACAAGGTTAACCGCCAATATGTGTACCGATGGAAGAACAGATATGACGGAACATGGAGCTCATTAAAAGACAAATC
>JAFUJH010000048.1 GCA_017473775.1 Ruminococcus sp. | reverse complement strand
TTGTTTTAATAACGAAGGAATCAATTCTTTTAAGATTTTAGCTGGATATCATCAATATTTTGCAGTTAGAAAAGCTGTAGAACGAACAAAACAAGCGGTTTTGGGTGATGGAAAAATCGGTGTTTTTTGGCATACCCAAGGTTCTGGAAAATCTCTTTCTATGGTTTTTTATGCACATCTTTTGCAGCAGGCAATTGATTCGCCGACAATCGTTGTTATTACCGACCGTAATGATTTAGATAGTCAACTTTTTACTCAATTCAATAATTGCAAGGATTTTTTGCGACAAGAACCAATTCAAGCCGAAAGTCGAGAACATCTTAAAAAATTACTTGATGGTCGCAAGGCAAACGGAATTATTTTTACAACAATGCAAAAGTTTGAAGAATCAAATGAACCTCTTTCTGAACGCAAAAATATTATTGTAATGGCAGACGAAGCTCATCGTGGACAATATGGATTAACAGAAAAAATCAAAACTTTTAAAGACGAAAATGATAATCTAATTGCCCACCGAACAATTGGAACTGCAAGAATTATTCGTGATTCTTTGCCAAAGGCAAGTTACATCGGTTTTACAGGAACTCCAATTTCTCGCCAAGACAAAAGTACAATCGAAGTTTTTGGTGATTACATCGACATTTATGATATGACACAGGCAGTTTTAGACGGAGCAACTCGGCCTGTTTATTACGAAAGTCGTGTTATCAAATTAAAACTTGATGATAAAGTTCTTTCTCAAATTGACGCAGAATATGATTACCTTGCTCAAAATGCAGATGAAGAAGTAATAGAAAAAAGCAAACATGAACTTGGAAAAATGGAAGAAATTCTGGGCCATGAAAAAACTATTAATTCTCTTGTTGATGATATTTTGGAACATTACGAAAATGAACGCCAATATTTGTACACAGGAAAAGCAATGATAGTTGCTTACAATCGTTCAATTGCAATGAAGATTTTTAAAAGAATTTTGGAATTGCGTCCTTCTTGGGCAGGAACAACATCGCAAGTTACAATCGGTTCTAATCAAATTACAGTTCCCGGTGATGATGCAAAAATTGCTCTTGTAATAACAGAAAGTAATAAAGATCCAGAAGAATGGCGAGCTTTTATTGGTAACAAAAAATATAAACAAGAACTTGCAATTCGATTTAAAGACAATTCAAGTCCATTAAAAATCGCCATTGTTGTTGATATGTGGCTTACAGGCTTTGATGTTCCGTCACTTGCAACAATGTATGTTTACAAACCAATGGAAAGTTACAATCTTATGCAAGCAATTGCCAGAGTAAATCGTGTTTTTAAAGACAAAGAAGGTGGGCTTGTAGTAGATTATATTGGCATTGCAAACGCATTAAAACAAGCCATGAACGATTACACAGTTCGTGACAAAAATAATTATGGCGAAATGGATGTTGCCAAAAAAGCATATCCAAAATTCCAAGAAAAATTAGAAATATGTCAAAATCTTTTTTACGGATACGATTATTCTGATTTTTATGATGGCTCAGATTTACAGCGAGGAAAAACAATAACAGGGGCTGTAAACTTTATTATGTCTGTGGAAAAAGAAGAAGAAAAGCAATGTTTTATAAAAGAAGCATTAATGTTAAAACAATCTCTTTCCCTTTGTTCTTCAATGGTAAAAGAAAAAATGCGAATGGAAGCGGCCTTTTTTGAAGCTGTTCGTGTTTTAGTAATGCGACTTCTTTTTAGTCCAACAGGGAAAAAGTTTTCTCTTAAAGAAATCAACGACAGAATCAATGAACTTTTAAAACAATCTGTAAAATCAGATGGAGTTTTGAATCTTTTTTCTGATATTGGGGAACAAATCAATCTTTTTGATGCAGCCTTTTTAGAAAATATTTCAAAAATGAAAGAAAAAAATCTTGCTGTAGAAATGCTCAAAAAGTTGATTGCAGAACAAGTAAAAGTTTATAAACGAACAAATCTTGTAAAATCAGAAAAATTTAGCGAATTAATTCAGCAAACTTTAAATCGTTATTTGAATGGAATGCTTACAAATGAAGAAGTAATTCAAGAATTGCTAAAACTTGCAAAAGAAATGCTCCATGCAAATGAAGAAGGCAACAAACTTGGACTTACAGACGAAGAATTAGCATTTTATGATGCTCTTACAAAACCTGCGGCAGTAAAAGACTTTTATTCAAATGAAGAACTTGTTGCCCTCACAAAAGAACTTACAGAAGAATTACGTAAAAACAAAACAATCGATTGGCAAAAAAAGGAAAGTGCTCGTGCAAAAATGCGAATGCTAGTAAAACGCCTTCTAAAAAAATACAAATATCCACCAGAAGGACAAGAAGACGCAC
Source organism: Ruminococcus sp. (assembly GCA_017473775.1). Classification (GTDB taxonomy): domain Bacteria; phylum Bacillota; class Clostridia; order Oscillospirales; family Acutalibacteraceae; genus Ruminococcoides. The sequence goes on along the minus strand of JAFUJH010000048.1, from coordinate 37,178 downwards.
TAAAAACCGTAATCAGCCAATGCGAAATGTGGACAGACAATCAAGAAAACTTTGAACACTCAGAAACTACTCAAAACGAAAAAGCAAACAAACCAACTTATGACTTTGCAAATCATCCTTCCCAAAACTTAATGGTTGCAGAAGAAACTCCAAACTACGGAAAATAACACCATGCACTACCACCACATCACCACCGCAACCTTTCTTTCTCGGCCAAATCGCTTTATTGCCCAGGTTCGTTTTTTTGACGGCACGGAGGAAACTGTTCACGTAAAAAATACTGGGCGATGCAGAGAACTTCTTATTCCGGGGTGCACTGTTTATCTTGAAAAATCTGAAAATCCCAATCGAAAAACTTTGTACGATTTGGTGGCTGTGGAAAAACGCTACGACCAAGTTTCTAACTGGGAAAATTATCCTTCGGCTTTTCGAAAGCGGATGAAAAACGGTGAGGAAAAATCTCTTTTGTTTAATATCGACAGTCAAGCGCCAAACAAGGTCGTGCTAGAGTGGCTTCAAACTCAGAGCTACAACAAAATCAAGCCAGAGTACACTTTTGGAAAATCAAGATTCGACTTCTACATGGAAAAAACTAATGAAGTCACAGGAAAAACCGAAAAAATCCTTATGGAAGTGAAGGGCTGCACTTTGGAAGTTGGGGGCGTGGGATATTTCCCAGACGCTCCAACGGAACGTGGCGTAAAACATCTTAATGAACTTGCCGCCGCAGTTTCTAAAGGCTACAAATCAATTTTGGCTTTTGTAATTCAAATGGAAGGAGTGGAAAAAGTTTTGCCCAACACAAAAACTCACCCAGAATTCGCTACCGCTTTGGAAAATGCACAAAAAGCTGGTGTTGAAGTGTGGTTTTTGCCTTGCAAAGTCCAGCCAGATAATCTTTATATTGGCGTTCCCTCTCGCTCCTGTTAGTCGCTCAAGGTCGGCAGTTCCGCGGCTCGGTACCCTCGGCCCCCTGTCGCAACCTGAACGGTTGCTAAAGATTTGCTCCCGTTGGTCGCAAACTTTACAGGGTGGCTGCCTTCGGCACCGCTCCATTGCCTAACGCAATTTACCCTTTCAAATATTCTACAATCGGATCAAGATACTTTTGGTCGGCAATGTCATAAGAATGACTCATCATTTTTACAGCTTCTTTGTCAATTTCTCGCATATCTTTTTTGTTAGAAAGCATTTTTACAAACATTTTCATCATCAATCTATACTGTAACACGCAACGAAAAAAACGCTTTTTTGAAGCGATAACTCACTCAGTCAAAAATCACGCTATGTGTAAGTCATTTGCACATAGCGTTTTCTTTTTTTATGGCAGCATCATCAATTCAGGTCTAAACAATCTTGTATTTTGGTCAACGGGAGGCTCCCATGTGGCAAGGCTCTCGTTCTGTGGCGTTGCCGAATATTTACCGTCCTCTATCATTTTCAAGGTTTCAAGTATCAGTTGCACACCAAGAGGAAACAGAGCCTCACGCCACAAGTCCTTGTAAGTCCATTCTTTCTTCACAAGCACCGAGCGTTGAAGCACAATCGCTCCACCGTCTACCTTTTCACCAAGCTCATAGATTGAGCCACCTGCTACAGTATCACCGAATCGGACAGTCCATTTAACTGCATCACGCCCACGGTGTCGGGGAAGAAGCGACGGATGATAGCCGACCGCATACCTCACTTTCTCACGGGCTTTCGTGCTTATAAAATGGTGACTGTGAGCCGCAATTATAACATCCGTTCCATCAGGAATATCAGATGAACGCAACTTGTCAGAATCGATAATGACAGGCTTTGCCTTGTCGCAAAATGCGGCTTTTTTGAGTCTGTCGTAATACTGGCCGTCTGCAGGACATGCAACACCAGTTATCGTATAGCCTGCATCTTTAACAGCCTTATAGACTGCCGCACCGAAAGACTTCTGACCTGCAATGAACACTTTAAGCATTACGCACCCCCAGATAGGCGAAGCCCTGCACGGCTCTGAAATGTCCGCCGTACCAGCTGTGTCCGCCACTCGTTCCGTCCTTATGAGCAAGACTGAATTTCGTTCCGGATTTCTGATAAAGAACTGCACTTTTCTGAACCCAAAGCGGAGAGCGACGAAGAGCCGCCGCAAGCTGGGGATGAGATGTGTGGAAAATCACAGGAAGTTTTCTTCCACATCGTCCGTTTCCGTCCAAATGCCACTGACAAACCGCATTCAGGAATCTAGTTCCGATTCCTGCTCCTTGCCATTCGGGCATTACAACAAGGCGTGTCGCCCTGTAATAACCACTTTGGAAGAACGGACAAACAGCGACATGAGCCACCGGCTCACCGTCAACCAGACCCACAAAATACTGAGCTGCAATCGGCATCGGCAAGTCTAAATAGTAATGCGACTTAAAGTATTTCCAGTAACTTCCATTGGTCTGCCTAATCTCAAGTTCGAACTTAGGGCGTTGAAGACACCCCCTTTTATAGTTCTTTGCATTGGTGTCTATAATCCAGTCAGGTTCAAGCCAAGGCAGAATGTCATAATGCGGCGTTAAGATAACCACCTGTCTGCCTTCCTTTCTTCTCCATGCCTTTTGAAATGCACCTGAAGCAATCCGGGCGACTTGTCTGTCAATAACGGATGTAAACTCATCCAAAACAACGGCTTTTTCGTCGGAAAGCAAGAGCCGTGCAAGACCTGCCCGGAACTGCTCGCCGTTCGACAAAACAGAAAACGGACGAAGCCAGGATGGAACGCTTCCAAGACCAACCGCCGACAATGCGGAAGTAACAGAATTGAAATCGCCATCGGGAGCGATTGCGTCTATAATCGGCAAATCGTCAGCCCAGCCGTTTTTCAAGTCATAAATCTGACCGTCAAAAAATGTCTTTCCGATTGATGTTTTTCCTGTTCCCGAAGCACCAACGACAACACCGATTTTCCAGTCAAACTCGTCAATGTCCGTGTCTACGCTTATGCTGAATTTGTGACCGTATTCAGCGTTGAAAAGGCTTTTCACCCTCTGCGCTCTGTAAGTCTCATAATTCGTGCATTCTTTTTCCACGCTGATTGTTTTCATACGCTCACCACCTTGATGGTAAGCCCCATCGCCTTCAGCTTCTCGAAGATGGCTTTCTGCTCATCCTCATCCTTGCACATTACAATAACCGCATACTTCGGCTTGTATTCAAATTCACTCATCCAATTACCTCCCAGAGTGATAAAATTAACTTATCAATCAGGGGTAAACCTAAAGACGAAAACAACCGATAATCCTTATATGTATCGGGTGGAAGTTGGTTATCCAATAAGTGTGTCAGCACTTGTCCGTGAGTTGCAGCTCGCGGGTTTCTGCCCTTTCTTTGTTTTGAACAACAATATCAGTATTCACTATTTTTTCTGCATTAACTGTCGTTAAAACAACTTTTACACGCATTAGCCCTTATTTTTCTCAAAATACTTCTTTTCTAAGATTGTTGGATGACCATGCTTTTTCGGTTTCTCTGAAAGTGGCTGTGGCGGCTTGTCATAAAGATGCTGTTTGATGAAGCGGTCGAGTGTGCACCAAGTTACACCAAGCTCGCGGGCGATTGAGAGTTTGCTCCGGCCTTCCTTTAGCCAGTGTCGGATTTTGTAACGGTGAGGGGTGAGCTTATAATGCAGCGGTTTTTGGCCGGGAAGTCTGCCGATTTGCTTTCCTGCTTTTCTTGCGCGTTCCAAGCCCTGCTTTGTCCGTTCTGAAAGCAAAGTTCGCTCAATTTCTGCCGACAGTCCGAAAGCAAAGGCAAGAACCTTACTCTGAATGTTGTCGCCTAGCTCATACCCCTCTTTGATTGCGATGACGCTGACTTTTTTCTCCAACAGCTCCTGCAAAACATCAAGAATCATCATCAGGGAGCGTCCTAGTCTGGAAAGCTCTGTCACAATGATTGTGTCTCCCTCTTGTACTGTCGAGAGCAAAGAACCAAGTTTTCGTTTTTCGGGTTTTTTCGTACCGCTAATTGTTTCTGCTACCCATTGCACATGTCGAAGTCGCCTGTATCGGCAAAAATTGCGTATCGCTAGTTTCTGATTCTCAACTGTCTGTCCGTCCGTACTGACACGAATATATCCGTAGTTCATGTGTATTACCTCCGCAATCATTTTTGCAGAAATATGTTTTTTTTGGGTGAACGGATTATTAATACAGTGGGGAGTTGGTAAAGATACAGAAAGTTCTGGTAACGACAGAGTAATTAAAGTTACAGGACTACTGTTTACTAAGCCACCTACGGTTGTATTTTCTCCGTATTTCTCAGCAAGGGATAGTGATGATTGGTACCCAAATATTACGGAGATTTCTGCAACTTCTTTTACAATCAACACAAGAAGAAACGGCGAAGGTGACCTATATGCTAGGTGGATAGCTATAGGTTACTAATATCCCATAGTAACGATAAAAACCATACGATCACGTTCGACTGAGACAACTATTCTGTCTGCATATTTTTGGTCTATAGCAACGCTATAGTCATAGCCACTGGCATCATCTGCAGTAGTTCTCGTTTCACAATCTTGAATACCTTCTGCTGTAACGACAACATAAGATGTTCGAGATGTATAAGGGGTAGGAAATACAAGTGGAATATTAAAGTTTCCAGATGTCGCTTTAACTCTAATCCACTGTATAACCAAGCCGTTCGAATATTTTATATAACCAGACGAGCTTCCAAAATTTGACGCGGTCACATAATTTCCATCAAGCCGTTTTTTGTCCGTTGCACTCATCAGTCCGGCTGCGGAGCTTGTTGCTACAGAATATGTCGTGCTTGTATCAATATCACCGACAAGCTCGTACTGCGAACCATTGTATCGGAATGTGTAGGTTCTGTTGGCGGCAAGATAAGCGGCGGGAATCGCGGCTCCACGGTAATAAATTGCTTTTGCCCCGGTGCCGTTCACATTAAGCGTTGGAGCATTCTGTGTGTTTGTCGTGGAGAATTTGACTGTGATTTCTGCTCCCGTTACCAGGGCAAAACCTGCACAATCACAAGTCTTTGCCTGAGTTCCTGCGGCTGTAGGGCAAACCGCATAATTCGTCCTGTCTGAGTCTCCCTGTATGAAAAGGCCATTCAGCTTACGAGCTGTCTGCCATTTGCTTGCCGTTTCCGCGTTGCCCGTGCATGTGCCCGCCGATTTTACCGCCTTGTCTTTGTCCGCCGTGTTGTCGACATTGCCGAGACCGACCTGTGCTTTCGTCACCTCGTGGGGATTGGAAGTGTCAGCAATGTGAAGCCCAAGCTCATAACCGACATCATCGACTTCTTTTTTCCGGGCGATGTCATCGTCTTCTACAGGGGAAGCGACCTTTGCCCTGCCACCGGCATCACGCTGAACGCCACGCAAGGCCGTCGCCTCCACCGTGAACAATGCTGCCAGCTGATTTCTGTCGGTGTTGTTTGCTTCCTTTCCGCTGAGCTGAGCAATCAGATTGTTGAGGTTATGAAGGATAAGGTTCTGCGTGTCCGCATCAATGTAACTCGGCGGCTCGTCTGGGTTCTCAAAATTGCCGTTGGTATATTCTCCCTTGTCCGTCACTCCGGGAAATTTTATTTTCTTGCCGAAAACACTGATTTCTTTGTTTGTCGGGAACATTCCTGCCATATTCTAATCTCCATATACAAAAAAGATTGTTTGGTTTGCGAGCATTGCCCGCCTGACGGCAGCCTCAAAGCTGCTCTTGTTTTCTTGGGGAAGAGATGCGTGGACGAATACCACCCACATTCCCGCAATCGAAGATATATAAGTGAGTCCGAACCGTGCGTGTCCGAAGGCCGCCGGCGTGTACGGTATCTCCCACTTGCTGACCGAACCACCGTATGTTTCGGCGATGGTCTTTAATACGCCGATGTTGATGCCACCGGAACGCTGTATCCGCAGAAGCGACCGCCTCTGCTCCAGTTCCAGCCCCCCGTTCTCATAGACGAAATAAATCCTCTCCCAGTCTCCTATTGTCTCATCGGCAAAGTCGGACAAGGACTCTTTCAGAAGCTGATTCATCCGCATTTTGAACGCTGCGAGCGATTCCGCACGGGCGGCACACACAAGGGAAACATCGCTTGCCGGGTCAGAAAGCAGCCTGTCCCAATATTCCCCTTTTGGGAAGAGTTTTTTCAGCGGCTCAATGTATTCGGAGGCGTCAGGATTTTTTATAACCATGTCACATCCCCCAGCACTGGATATTGAAGGACTGTCGCCTTTACCTCGCCGCCTGGAAGCGTCAGCTCAGCCTTGGAGATTGTCACCCCGTCCGTGATTACGGTCTGCAATGTCGCCTGCGTGATAGTGCATCCCGGCTCTGCCTTTGCGTTCAGGTAGACTTTGAGCCGCTGGAGCACAAGGTTTCTGTTTGAAACGGTGTCTTCTCCTTCTGAAAGGTGAATGGTGGGAGAGACAGGCACAAGCTCTGGTGTCCTCACCGTGAAAATAATTTTCGGGGAATATTGCTCTATATAGGATTGAACCGCCTGAATATTATGAACCTGCTCCACGCCGTCAATTTGGTTTCCGTGAATTACCTGTATGAGAAGTGAGCCGAATATGTCAAAACTCGGAATCTCAAAGGCCTTTGTCACCTCACTCGTGGAATCCATAGCCCATGCCGCAAAGTCACCAGTCTTTCCGTAGCGCGTTGTGTTGCGCAGGGTGGTCATAACACGGGTAAGATACTCCTCGTCAGTTTCTCCGTTGACCCCGCCCGCAATACCGTCACCTGAGACCTTTACTGTAGAGTCAAGTCCGGCAGAAAGAGCGGAGGCAACAGTAAGCTCCGCATCTGCTTCAAGATTTGAGTCTTCGCCAGATTCCTCCGCCGTCACCCAAACTTCGACAGAACCGCTTTCGCCGATGGTGTATGATTTTGTCGTGTAGTAGCGTTTCCCTGCCGGAGAAGTATAGATGAAGCCTTTCGGCACTGATGAGGCCGGAACCCCTGTCTGGATGACTTTTCCCGCCGCAGCACTTGCATATAGCGGCGGTACTCTGTCCGACCAGTGCATACGGAGAAATTCCCCGGAAGCCGTATCAGGAAAAATCTGCTTGGAAAGAAAACCAAGGTCTCCCAAAAGCTGGTGAACATCGCCGCCCTCTGTATAGGCAAGTACTTTCATAAGGTTGTAGCGGGGTGTTTTATCCAAAGGCTTCAAAAGGCTCATGTAGTTTGAGTAGGTTCTGTCCAAAAGCGACTGCAATGTCTCGCGGTCAAATGCCATTCCATGCCTCCTTTACTTCAATCGTGTCTCCGTCCGGGCGGTGTACTGTCACACAATATGCAATCGTGTTTCGCCCTTGCTGCTCTGCCTCACAGTCTATGCTTTCGGCAAGTCCGTCATCTATGAGCCACTGCACGGAGTCAAGCACCATCTGTCTGAATGTACCCACAATAGTAAGCGTGATTTTTCCCGTCTGCCGGAGTTTCCAGATTTCTGAGCCGAAGTCTTTGTCAGCCCACCATCGTCCTTTGTCCGTTCCCACAGACATCAGCACAAGTTCCCTTATATCCTGCCAGTTCTCAAGCCGTCCGATAGTCACTGTTCTGCCCCTGTTCCGTGCTTTACTTTGTCGCTCTCAATGTTCGAAAAGTCCTCTTTCTGTTTGACGGTCTCCAGTGCCGTTGAGATTGCCGCTTTGTAGGCAGAACCGCCATCCTGAGCGACAACCGGGGAGTTCTTCAAGGCATTGTAGAGTGCGTCAACGCGGGCGGTCAGCAGGGAAAGCTGGATTTTCAGTTCAGCTGCCACTATCACCCCGCCGTTCTGCTTTCCGTTCAGCTCAACAGAACCGTCCTTACGGCAGACAACGAGTGAACCGCCGGAAGTGTAGATTGCCGTGTCTCCGGCCTTGAGTGCCGGGGCATTCTCGCTGTCCTCAACAGGAAACACACGCACCGCGTCAAGGTTCCCTCCGGCACAAAGAATCGTGACAGTGCCTTTTTCCGCTTTTGAGAAAAAACCGTATGGGTATGAGATTTTCATTTTGTCGATTATGCGACCATAATCCGATGTGACCTTTGAGGAGCCGTCCTCATTCTGCTTTGAGAGAGAGCCTGACTGGAAAAGATTTCTGATTTTTGCTGATAATTCACTGAAACTCAACGGTATGCCTCTGGCTTGACGAGCGTTACATCGCAGGAGAAGGTACGGGCATCAGCCGTGTACTCTACCTGAGATATAAGCATGGTAGCATTCAAGCCAAAGGTTGGTAATTTAACAGGGATTAAAAGATTTACTTCCCAGAAGATTTCTTTGTGATAGGTGCCGCCGAGACGCTGTATCTGAGCCTCGCTCAAGCCCCAGCCAGAAAGAGGACAAACGATTTTATCTTCCCGGCGGCGGAGCATTTCCGTTTTAGCCCGGCGGTCTAGCTTTTCTTGGTCGATGTTGAACTCAGACAGGTTGATTGTGAGTTTGCGCTTATTCGGACATGTGTTGTCTATTGCCCTTCCGACCTTGTTGCAGCAATTCACAATATATTCATGAAACTGCTCCGAGCCGCTCTCGTTTCTCCGCATATTTTTGGTGTTTACGCCTTCCTGGATCGCAAAGCCCCAGTCGCAAACACCACGGGCTGGCCGCTCTATGTAAAGCCCGCCCAGTTGATTGGATGTTATGATAAATCCCTGGGCATCTGCAAGGGTAAGCAGCTTAGACCACGGACTTTCATTCTCCCAGGAAAAAGAAAATACAGGATTTGTAATGTCGCCCGCCGTTGTCGGCATACAGATTACATCTTTTTCCTCAAAGCCGAATTCTCCGGCAATCTGACGGAGAATCTGCAGCAGGGTCGGGCTTCCGAGCACCGTACCGCTCCACTTGCTGTCTATAATATCCCTGGCCTTTGAACGACCTATTATGGTAACAGTTGCAGAGTCCTTTTGTGTTTCTTCGTCTATATCATCAATATAGACCGTAGTAACCGGGTGAAAACCGTACTTAGCATCGTAACTGTCGCGGCCTTCGGTAATGTATTGGCTGAGACATCGCACCTGCATAATGCCGTGCTTGTGAAAAAACTTTCTCTCCGCTTTGGAAACATCCACCTCAACATAGTGGCATATTTCATCAAGGGATTTCCGCACGAACACGCGCCTGTATGAGACATTGATGTATTTCCGTGCTGATGAATTCCAGACTGCAACAGCTACCTCAGACATAGATTATTTCCCCTTGCATTAGGAATGAATCTGACACGGCGTTAAGGCTCCTGAGTCTGTCCTCGTCGCATCCCAGATACACGGCAAGCGAAAGAAGCGGCATTTTATGGCGGATATTGCGTTTCAATTCCACATCATAGCTGTATGAGAGCAGCATCTGGGCACATGCAATACGGCATTTCTCGATGGCAGCGAATACTGCCGTGTCTTCTTTGTCAATGGAATCTTCCAGTTTCTCAAGCTGCTTCCAAAGCCCGCTCGCCCTGTCATAAGTCTCCGTGTCCGCATCTAGTTTAGTAATCAGCTGGGCACATACGCCGAATGAACATGCCTTGTACAGGTTTTCCAGCGCGGCGACCGTATTATACTGTGCCTCTGTAATCGGCGTTTCGTCTAGCTTATAACTGGCGGATGACAGAAACTGCATCAGAACATTTTTCTCGTTGGTGGCAATGAACCCCTGCATGACCATTTCCTGCTGGGTCGGAGAAAGCGTGCTTGATGTGCTTGAGCTGTTTCCTGAGTTTGTGCTTTCGGAATCATCATCGTCATCACGCATAAAGTACGAGGCTGTTTCGTCCGCCGCATTTTTTATTTCCATAATTCCCTCAACGATGCCGAAGGCCGCAGAAACGAAAGCCTGGGCAAGCTCAGCAGGGGCACGGATTCCCTGTGCTATAAGGTTTGTGATGGAGTTGATTTTGTTCGTCATGCCGTTCAGGACAGTTCTGGCTCCCTGCACCCGTCCGACTGTTGTCTGTAATTTTGACGCAAGTATTCCGAAGCCTTGAGAGAGCGTCGTGACATCTTTTTGTTTCTCAACCGCCGCCGCGAAAGCCGCAGCACTTGCCGTCTTCAAATCCGAGACTGCTCCGTCAATATTTTGAGCCGCAAGGTTTTTTGAGGCTTCATCAAACCGTCTGGCATCGGAATAGCCCGCCCTCTTGAATTCCAGAGAGATGTCGGAAAGCCCTGTTTTTGATTTTTCCTCCGCGACGCTCCATGTAATAACGACGACCTTGAATCGACCCCACAAGGGCAGGTCAAGAGTACCGGGGTTGTCGTCATCAGTGGCGGTCTGCAAGGCCGTTACGATTTTATTTCGGGAAGCTATGTAATTTTCACCGATAAGGTGTCCTTTGATTTTGACGGACTGTGCTTTCTCCCCAAGCTGGGTGTTAGACCAGTAACCGTATGGATATTCCGAGGTGTCCATGTTTTGCCCGCCGTCAAGGTTGATTGAGTCATAGGCGAAAACAACAGGCTTTCCGTTCGGAGCCTGATACGATGACAGGCGGCGGGTATCCTCGCTCTGCCCGTAAGCCTTCCTCCAGGAATCGCTGTAAACACGGGGAAGAGATGAATCAAAGCTGAGTGCTGATTTAGATGTGCTCAATAGTTGCTCCTTGCGTCTACTGCGCTTCCTGTATTTACACGGATGTTCCGTGCCGTATTCTGTGAGGTTTCTGCCGTAAACATGGTACGGTTATCATCCAAAGTAAGATGAAGATTCACATCTGCCGTGCCGGAAAGCTCGGCGTTCATGTTCATTCCATTCCACTTAGGCTCGCCTGTCATGTAAGTGTTTGTTATTTCCGGGGGAAGCTGATTTTCAGAAATAACTGATGGATGCAATGAATAAGTGAAATCTGTTTTTTTGTGCTCAATAAACGGAGGCATAGAATTTTCTTCATAATACAAAGACTTTTGAGAGTGTTTTTCTTCGTCATCTCCTGCGACCGCACTTCCTATTCCTTCGCCGATTGCCCGACCTGCCTTGCCACCAAGCCATCCGCCCAAAGCTCCGATGCCAGCACCAACGAGCGCACCGACAGCAGTCCCCAAAACAGGAATGACAGAACCAACAGCCGCACCAACGGCAGCACCTGCCGCAACTCCGGCAACACCGCCTGCGGTTGCACCGATTACAGTTCCTGCGGCATCGCCAATAGCTCCGCCTTTCTTTGTTGATTTTTCTTTATCTGTCAGAGTCTCGTCCGCATTAATTTCTGCCACCTCGTTGACCGCACTCGGAATAGCAACAAGAGCCGCCCCGATTCCTGCAGCAGCTCCACCCGCGGCAAGCTGTTTTCCTGTAAGGTCTTTTACAGCTTGGTTTGCAGCTCCGCCCATTTTCTGCAATGTGTTTCCCTGAGAGCCAGCGTTGAGATGAGTTCCTGCAGATTGCCCCGTCGGGGTTCTTCCAAGAACCTGTTGATTTCCGGCTGAACCTGAGCTTGGAAAAGGCGAAGTTCCAGCCTTGCCGCCCCAGTTCGTGACATAGACAGGCATTCCGGCTCCGCCAAGATTAGAGCCTATGCTGATGTTTCCGCCGCCTTTTTTTAGGCTTGCAATGCTTGAGACTATATTGATAACGCTTGAAAGACCTTTGACAGCGGCTATTGAGCCGATTCCAACCGCTATACCTGTAAAAATACGATTAAATGCGTCAGGATCTTCCGCAAGTTTGTTCAGTAAGTTGGTCAGTTTTTCAAGAGGCTCTGTGAGCTTTGCATCGGCAAAACGCACGAAAGCCGTCTGAACCTGCTGCAAGTTTGCGGCGAGGGTGTTTGCCATTGTTGCGGACTTGTTTTCCATCGCTCCTGTGGTGTCGCCCAAGTCCATGAGCTTAGGGTACATATCCTCATAGAAGTTTCCGTAAGCTCTGATTGCTTGCATTGTGGTCTGACCGAAAATGTTTCCCAAAAAGTCAGTGTTTCCGACCTTTTCAGAAACCTTGAGCAAGTCAGCCATAATGTCGTTGAAGTCGCGGAACTTGCCCGACTCGTCGCGGACACGAACGCCGATAGCCATGAGCTTTGCCTGTTTGTCTGGACTGCTCAATTCAGACATTGCAGAGCCGAGGGCTGTAACGGCAATCTCAGCGTTCTTCGTACCCATCATAATAATCTGCATTGCGGCGTTGGCTTTTTTGATGTCCTCTGGAGCAGTGCCGATTGGTGAGTATGCGGAGATTACGGCAGAACCCGCCTTTGCGAATTCGCCGAAAGTGAAAGCTCCCTGGTCACCCTGTTTGACCATATCATCCATAAGCTGTGTTATCTGCTCGGCTGAATATCCGAACTTCTGAAACTCAGCGAAAACAGAACCGATTGAGGATCCCTGTTCTCCCGTTGCCTGAATTGCTATGGCGATATTTCTGATGTTATCTTCGGCGTATTTGAGGTCGCCTGTTTTTGTCATTACGACATCGAGAGCGTCGTTAATGCTTGTTGTGTCTATTTTGATGCTTGAATCGCTGGCCGCTTCAAACACTTTCTGTTTGAGTGCAGCAACCTGTTCAGCTGAAGCGTCAGCCGTAAGCCCGATTCGAGTAAGTCTATTGTCTAATTCGATTATTTCTTTTGTGGCAGCACCAACGGAAAGCGAAACTCCGATTGCTCCCATCGCCGTGCCAAGCCCTGAAAAGGCTTTGTCTACGCCTTGAATGGCGGAAGCGGCTCTGGAGGCAAACGCCTCTACACCAGAGCCAGCAGATTTTATTCCCTGAGAGAACTTGTCTTTCAGAGAGAGCAGTACGCCCGCTTTAATCTCGTTCATTTATGTCCTCTCAGTCGTTCTGTTTTTTTGTGCCAAAAATTAAGTTCATCCCAAGTAAACCCCATGACTGTCTCATAGCTCATTCCGGGAAGAACTGCCAAGAGGTTCACCACCATGTCAGCCACGATGTCTTGAACCTCTTGAAAAGTTAGGAATCTTTCTTTGCTGTTTTTCCCGCTTCCGCTTCCGAGTTTGGGTCTGAAGCCTTATCAGCTTTTTTCTTAGGCTTTACGCCGAAGAACTGATACCAAATCCGGCTGAGTTCGTTCCGAATAACAGCCCAGTCATCCACATCAATCTCCTGAATGATAATCTCAGGTTCTCCCGAAAGTGCAGAGCATAACGCCTGGTCTGCACCAACAGTATCGATTGTGTGTCCGTCCGTGCGGAGAAAGTCACGCACCTTCGGGCGATGAAATTTCAACTCCGTTACGGTACGCTCGCCAACAGAAACAGGGGCTTTGAGCGTGTATTCAAATATAGTTTCCATAACAGCCCCTTACGCCAGCTTCTGACTTTTTGCCGAGTGATACTCAATATCAAACTCGCCCTTGCCAAGCTCACCCATATCAACAGTCCAAGCCTGAGGCATCATGTGCTGATGTCCGTCAGCTGTGAAGATTGTGAGCGTATCTGCTGCCGTGTCGTATGTCTGAGGGTCAACGGAAGCGTTGAGCTTCAGCTTGAGTTCCGCATGGGTTGGTGTTTCAACGAAGCCTGTGTTTTCTGCCTGTTCACCGTCCTGTGTCTCTCTTTTATGTCCTGACGGCTTAAAAGTTCCGCCGTCCGCTTTGATAGGCAGCTCGCCGAAATTTGCCGAAACTACCCGAATAACCTTGCTTAATCCTGCCATTTTTAGCTCCTATTACTGAAACTGATTCAAGCCTGCACCGACATAGAACTGACCGATAAGGATAGGTCTGTGGCGGTATTCAAGCCTTGTCTTTGAACCTGCTTTGACTTCAACAATGATAGAATCCTTGTATGAGTCAAAGTCCTGACACCACTGTACTTCCTGAATGAAGTGCGACTGATAGACTTCCGCAAGGAAACTTCTCCAAACACCCGGAGTCATAACTTTTGAGCCAGCACCGAAGTTTTCTTCTGTGCGAGCGAGCTTCCAAGTCTTGAAGCGTTTTCTCGCAAGCTGATTGATATAAGTGCGGATTGCAGAAACGGTTTCCACAACCTGAATATCAAGATAGCTTGTGTCACGAGCACCATCTGAATTTTCAGTGTAGCTTGTGACAGCTCTTTCAATGAGCAGTTTTCCCGAAGTGTCGATTCTGTAAGTACAGATTCCGTTTTCAAGCAAAGCCTGTCTGTCGTCAAAGCTGTATTCCTCGGCAATCAAGTCACTGATTTCAATGTCAGTAGTATTTGCTGCAGGGTCATCAGCAAGACGACGAGAGAGCTTCGCACACCAAGCTGCAGCCCATACGCAAGGATGCTGAACAGATACCCCACGAGGAACAAGGGCAATATGCGGACAGTTGATTGTCTGAGCCGAATAAAGCATTGTGTTGGCTGTTGAGGCATCACCAAGCTCGCCCGAAAGAGCGATGAAACAGCGACCGTCAATCTGACGAAGGGCTGTGTATCTGTCGTTCAGTTCATCTGCCATTGCCTTGATATTCGCCGGATCTGCAAATTCACTAGCTATGTAGTGATAGCGGGCTGAGCCAAGAGCCACGAGTGAGCCTTCAATTTCTGGTGAGAGAGTGCCAGGAACTGCATTCTGGGCGTTGACTGAAACCCCGCTTGCATTCGCTGTAATTGCGATTGTGTTGTAGTTTCCTGTAACACCTTTTACGACGGAAGAAAGTTTTACCGAAACGGTATTATTTTCTGAGTCTGTGACAACCTCAGCCTCAACAGGACTGTTTTCTGTTCCGTTGATTGCCGCTGTGATAGCGGACGCAACATCGCTTGCTAATGCACCAGCTGAAACAGCTGCAGAAAGTTCTTTACCGTTGATTGTGATTGCCACCTTGCCAGCGGCAGCATTTGAAGCAGAAACCACAAAAGAGCGATTCCACTTTGCTCCTGCGGCCGGCTCGGCGATAGGGAGCACCCACAGCTCTTCGGTTGTGTTGTGCTTAAGGAATTCCGCAGCCATGATTGCTGCAGGGCTTCCATTTCCGAAAAGGATTTTTGCCTTGTCAGCGTTCCGAACCTGCACAGCTTTTCCGGCTGTTGCTGTTCCCGATGCCGACATAGTGCCGACCATAAGAGCGCGTTTTACATCGCTTACAGTTCCCGCAAGCGAATTGTCGATTTCCTGATACTGACCCGGCACGAGCAGGGCTTCAGGAATTTCGGTAAATGCGATTGCCATTTATACCTCCATATCTACTGTTGAGCCGACCGCCCGTTCCTCTACATCAAGAGTACCGTCCGCGCCTTCAAACATTTCAAGTTCATCATCAAGGGCGATGTTTCCTTCTGGAAGCTGCGTCGCCCTTCCTTTCCAAGTCCAAGAAACCGCCCACATCGAAATATTGATGTTATCGAGCGTTCCTGTATAAAGATTTTCTGCTTCGATGTCCGTTACATCAGTTGCATTATATTCTGATTTGTTGGGTATGCTTCTTATAACAGGGATTAAAAGTGAAATGAATTTCAGACCCGAATCGTAGATTTTATCCTTGTTGTCAGCCCGAACCAGAAGCCAACTTATAAAATGAACATCGGAGTTGTCTGTTCCTTCGCCGTCTTTTATTTTCATAAGTGAAGTAAGAACTGCAGGAGCTTTTGTCGCCAGCCGTCTTATTTCCGCTTCTGTAAATCGCCCTGCGTGTGCATCTATCGTAATTCTGATTTTCTGTTCTTGGAACGCCGCTTTTATTATGCGGACTGCTTCGTTTCTTATGTCTAGGTATGTGTATCTGCTCATACTGACCGCCTTTCCAAAAATGCGTTTATGATTTCGATTATTTCAACTTTGTTTTCCGCACTAAGTCCAAGATACGATCGGGCGGTGATGTTCTTTTCTTGCCAGCCGTACTGATGAACTGCGGCATAGACCTTTGTCGCACCGACTACCACGCTCCACGAACCCGCTTCTTGTGTCAGAGAATCCATAAGGTTTCCTTGTCGCCACAAGATTCCGTTTCCCGGATTCTTTGAGCCAAATTTTTTCTGATAGTAATTTTTTGTTGATTCTGCAATATCCGCCCAATCATCACCGTCGGGCGTTTTCTTTTCCGCAAACCTGTCTTTCGTCTGCGTTATGATTTCTTCTCCGATTGAAGCCAGCAGGGCTTTTCGCTCCGCTGGCTTCAATGCCATTCCGTTGAGCCGAGAGCATAACGCTTTCAGCTCATCATCCTGTATCGTTACAACCGCATCAGCCACTAGAAAAGCCTTCCTTTTTTGAAATACCTTGTTTCGGGTATTTCCTGCGACTCGTCAGCCTCAACGACAAAACTTTCCTGTTCCCCAGGCCCGGAAAGTCCGCCCTTGTATTCCTTGTCTATTTTGTCTATCAGCTGCATCGTCATCTTGAACCATTCCCGCTCATCCTCGCTGCTCGTTACCGTGTCAGTCAGTTTGTGTCTTGCGATGTCCGAACAGAAAGAACGAATTGCATTTTCAAACTGTGGCGGAACAGGATCCGCAATATCCCCAGTTTCCTTATCCAAGAGCCACGGCAACTGCGACACGATTATTCCGGTTGCGTCGTGCAGGGCAATTTCAACGCGGTGGCTGTCAATTTCGTCGCTGTCAGGTGCAAGGGGGAGCGTCCCCGCTGGAAGACGCTCCTCAAGCTCCTCTACCGTAAGGAGAGTTCTCATTTGCTGCCCTTGATTTCAATCCACTTGTCAGCTTTGATTTTAGCCACGGCATCTTCTGAAACCTCATATTCAGCAAAAACCTTTGTGAGCATAAGCCCGCAGCGGTAATAATGCTGGGTGTGGCTTTTGTGCCGCAAAGTCAGCTTGACCTTTTTATCTTTGGTCTTGCCGCCGGCAGCACTTTCATCTACAGGCTGAGAGCCGCCACCTTCCGGCTGTTCTTCCGAGCCGTCTTTTTCGCCAGCGGGCGGGGTGTCAGTCGGTGTGCTGTCACCGTTTCCATCGCCAGCACCTGAATCAGCGGGCGGAGTAACAGGCGGCTGAGTGTCGCCGCTGTCTGCCCGTGCCGGATTTTCAGTCTGCTGATTTTCAACAGTCTGAGCCTGTGTTTCGTTTTTCTTTTCGTCAGTTGCCTGGTTCTTGTTCTTGTTGTTGTTTCCCATATCAATCTCCTATTCGAGCCAAGGGTTTACGATAAGCTCGACTTTGTTGTAGTTGATGTTACCGCCGCCGTCTGCAAGCTGTGCAACCTTCAAAATCTTCTCTGCATTGCTCTGAAGGCTTGGCGGAACGACAAGTGCAGTTGGCATGATACCCATAGGGTCGCCTCCGTCACGCTTGAATCCCTGCATGAGCTTGTAAGCCTCTTCAAAGTTGGCAGCGTCCAAATCAGCTTTTGAAGCTACAGCCTGCTGCCAAAGACCATAACCGAAGTTTCCGCGATAACGGATTCCGTAGCGAACCTTGTCTTCCATGAAGACTGTTTCGTCTTTCGGGTCTGTAAGGGCTTCAAGCTCCATTTTTGTGCGTTCCTGATGAATGAGCGGCTTGAGAGGGCGGTTCAAAGAAAGCAGAAACCACGGTGTCCCTGCATCTGCATTTGTTTTTTTGTAGATGTTTGACACGAGTGTTGCAGTTCCTGTTCCGTCTGTTTTCGGATAAACAGGGTGGCTGTCATCAAAGAAATTCTGTCCGTCGTAGCAGAGCGAGGCGAACCCGTCCTTCAAAAGAGCGGCAACCCCACGGTCAAGGAAGTCGTTTGCTTCCTGCCCCATGCTCTGGGCGATTGTAGAATACAAGCCGAGATTGTCATCTTCGATGTCGGCACGGTCAACTCCGAGAGTTGCCTCGTACTTTTTGTTTGTAATCTGATAGCTTGATTCTGTCATGTCTTTTACGACACGCTGGCCGACCCATTCACGCATCTGCGGGAACTTTCCGAGCCAGTCATAAGTGTTTGTCTTGCTAGATGACACGATTGTCGTAGCAAGGCGTTTGTACAATGAGTTTGAGTTCGCATTCTTGAAAGCGATGTTGAATTCACCGCGAATCGTGGTGCGAAGATTGTTTAAGGTTGTAGTGTTGAGAATAGCCATTATTCACCTTCCTTTTTGATTTCTGCCCATTCTGCCTCGGTAAATCCCATAGCAGAAGCCCATTCCTTTTCAGCCGCGTTCAGTTCGACTTTTTCCTTGTTTTCAGGAGCTTTGTCCGAAACCTGAGTGCCACCATTGATTGAAGCTATTGTAGCCATAATTTTTTCAAACTTTTCAAAACCGTCTTTTGTAGAGCAAAGGTCAAGATAGACTTCTTTGCTTGCAGGAGCGATTTTGCCGTCCTTCACAGCCTGTTCAACTGCTGCCTCTGCCTTTGTTTTGAGAGAGGCTGCGTTCATCTCAGCAAGCTCTCTTTCTGCCTTTTCCGCTCTCTGCTGCATTGCGGTAAGGTCAGCCCTCGGAGCGTAAGCCGCAAGGTCTACGCCCTTGTTCTGCGCTCCGTTAAGCTCGGTTTTGAGCTTTTTGATTGCTGCGAGCGCGTCTGCTGTTGTGGCGGTTTCGGGAAGCCCCAAAGCCGCACAAAGTTCTTTATCCATATTTTTCTCCTCCTCAGTTTCCTGAGATGAATTTAATGCAGGGTTATCAAGGTTCGGATTGTTTGTCAGGGCGGCTCGTAAAATCTCGGTGATGTTGCCGTCCTTGTCGCGTGTAAAAACTGGGCTGATGTATTTGTATTCTTTTTCAGACACGGCTTTTTGACCGCGGGAATTCCATTCGACATCCGCCCAAATTGAGCCGTCAGCCTCAGTCGTGAAATTCCTGAACCAGCCGAAAGCCGGAGCTTCTCCGCCATTTGGAGCTGCAAGGTCTGTGGAGTGGTTTTCGTCAATGACACAGCCGTTTTTGACAGTAACACGGCTGCTTGCGTTCATCTTTGCACAAAGTGCGGCAGGGTCGCTGTTCTTCCATCTTCGACCGTCAACGCCGACAATCTCTTTTCCCGCCGGAAGAATCTGAATTCTTGCGGGAACACCGTCAGCTGCGTTGAGGCATAAAAAAAGGCTTTCAGTAATTTTCATACTGAAAGCCTAACTCATTTTCATTCTGCATTTGCTGTAACCGCCGTTAAAACTCATCAAACAGCGAGGGCTGCTTTTTCTCCCTCATAAGTTCCAACGCCCGCTCCCGAAGCCTGTAAATCTGCGTGAACGCTATCTTGTACTCACGACAAATCTCTCCTCGTGATTCATCCGTGCCGTCGTACTTCTCATAGATTTCCATAGCAACCTCATCACGAAACGCCCTCACTTCCTGTGGGATATAAAGCTGGACTCCGCCGAACTGCGACATAAGAACTTCAAGCATAGTCTCAGCCGTTCCGTCACCAACCGCATCGGCAAGGATTCCAAAAAGCTGCTCAGCTGTCTTGGAGTTGTCCCGCTTGAACTTCGGAAGGAAAATCATCTGTCCGCCGTAATACTGGCAGATTGCACGGATTCCTTTGACAGCCGTTTCATGCTCGCCTTTGCCAAGCCGGGCGGAACAGGAAGTAACCATCTCATTAGCAAGATTCAGATTTTTCATTATGCCTCCTTCCTGTCTGGATTCAACCCCACATCCGCCATCATCTTCCGCAAGGCAATTATAACTTTCTGGAAATCCTTAGCCGTCATAAAGCGTGGGTGGTCTGCCCCTGTGATTCTCTTGATTAACTTATACAAAGCTCTGTCCGACTTGTCACGGGCGACAAGCTCCCACATTCCTTTGATGTAGTCCATCTGAGCCTTGCTCGCATCCCACCCGATTTCTTCTTCTCTGGTCTCAAGTTTCTTGACCTTGAAGCCGAGTTTTTTCATCGCCTTCAGAACCTCGTTCAGCTCAAAAAGAGTCATCTCGGAGCAGCTTGCTTTCTTTGCCGTACTTTCCAGAACAGCCCGGTAATCCTCATCAGACAGCCCGATTTGTGACTTTGCAATGTGTATCAGTTGAATGATTTTTGATCTGTCGATTTTTTCCATTTTTCTACTCCTAGACTACAAGTAAAACACCCCGCCACAGCCCTATGCAGTAGTGCGAAACGGGGTGTTTTGCTTTAATTGATACTTTTCCCGATTCTTGCCCTTTGAGCCTCTGTAAGCTGATTTCTCTGCATCACGCTTTCCATCGCAAAAGTCGCAAAAGAAGCGATAGAGCCAAAGTGTTTCTGCTCGACATAACCCGAAAGTTCACGGTAATTCGTCACATCAATATAAATTCGCTGTCTGTCTTCACTTGCGGGTTCTGCCGAACGAGCCATCTTAACGACTTCCGCCTTTACGAAAGTTGATATCCTAAGACCCTGCTCATCTGCCAGCTTTTCCAAAGCTCTGTGTATATCTTCAGAAACCGTAATTAAGATTTTTTTTCCACCCATTGTCTTATCCCCCTGCTACAATGAATTGACGACATCAGCATCAACCGCATCAGCTCCAAGTTCCGTCGCCTGGTTCATCGCACGGCGTACCCAGTTATTTATCAGAAGCGGGTAAGCCACGCTGTAGACTACATTTCGTCTTGTTGCCTTGCGGAGCTTTTCGGCAAGTGCCTCACAGCCTTCGTCCGTGATGATTTTTGAACGCTCTTTTCCGAGCCGCTTGAACTTGATGTCGAGGTAGTCTGCAATCTCTTTTCCAGTTCCAAGTGGGTGAAGCTCAAGAATCTCAATTCTGCGGATAACCTCGCGAGCTTCCCAGTTCTGCGATTCGTCCAGCTTCGCTTTCATCTCCACCTGACCGATAAGTACGATTGCGAGCAGCTTCTTGAAACCGTCCTCAAGCTCCCAGAAGCGTTTGAGATATTTCAAAGTCGGGATGCTCAAATCGTGAGCCTCTTCAATCATCAGCACATGGTTATATCCGGCACGGCTTGAATTGACGAGGATTTTTTCAACCTGTCTTGATTTTGCTTCGAGCGTTCTTCTCGGTCTCTCAGCCGAGCAGTCTTGTATGATTGCGTCACAAATCGCACTAGTCGTGAGTTTGCCTTTATCGATTGAGCGAGGAGCAATGATTTTGATTTTCTGACCCTCGCTCTGAATTCTGTCCATTGCATAGCGGCGAATTGTTGTCTTTCCGCTTCCGCTCTCGCCAAGCAGGGCAACCATTCCGCCAACCTTCGCCGTTGTGTAAAGAAACTCCGCAATAAAGCGGGTTTCATCTGTAAGAAAGACATCATCGGCTTTTGTGACATCTCCGCTGAATGGATCTTGTTTAAGTCCGAACTTTACATACGCTTTCATAGTCAACATATTTTTCTCCTAGTGGCTTTATGCCAGTTTGACGGTACTTTCTGAGCCGTCCGTGTATTCTCTAACCAAATCATCAACGAGCTGTGCAGGAACTCCGTCCGGGAATTCTTTTTTCAAGCCCGCAATGAAACCATCGGGAATGAATCCCGCCCTTGCCTTGAACCGCTTCGCCATCTCAACAGGAGTGATAAGGATGTCGTGAACCTCAACAGTTCCAGCCGCAACCTCAACCTGCTTTCCTGTCTGTGTTTTGAAGAACGGATTCGCCTCGGTATGGATAAGGCTGTGGGTTTTGAATCCCTGTCCGTCCGTAACCTTTGCAAACGGAACATCGGATTTCTCACCACCCAAGGCCAGAGCCGCAAGCTCCTTCGTGTTCTTCTCAACGAGAGTGTCAGGCGGGCTCTTGTATTCTTTGCCGAACACAGGAGCTGCAATATCAAAGCCAACTCTGTCATACTCAATCGGCTTCACCTCAAAGCTCACAACCTCGCCAGTGCTGTCCTGATAGCTTACGAGTGCAAGTGCCTCATCGCTCACCAAAATCGGCTGAACATTCACCGTCATTCCCACCATGATGTCAGGCAGGGCTGAAAGGCTGTAGCGTGTTGCCTGTTTGTTCTTAGGATGCACAAAGCTGATTGCAAGGTCTCCTCCCACCGTCCGAACCTGCACGCCAGTCGTGAAAATCTGTCGGCAGACTTCCTCGTCCGGCAGCTCCCGCAACTGGTCTTGCTGAATCCAGTTCCAAATCATTGTGCGGCTTCCGACCTTGCGACCTGCCCGCATGATTCTTGTATCACGGTGTTCAAGAGTGTTGGCGTTGAATGCCGCACACCATCTTTCAGCTGCATCGTTCAGCTCTTCCATTGAGTTGACGGTCTCCAAGTGGAGAAGACTTTCAAACTGTCGTTCAACGATGTCGTTTGCTTTTTCTACCTGTCCTTTTGCTCTTGGGTTTCCCGGAAGGTGTGGTTTTGTTTCCACCCGAAGGGCTTTGAGAGCATTCGTTACAGGCTTTGAAACATTGGCAGAGCCACAGTCCCAAATCAGAAGCTCCGGCAAACCGTGGAAGTTGTAGAGTGGGTCTTTTTTCTTTCCCCACGCATACAACAGAAAGTCGTACATGTTCGCCGAGTTTTCACCAGCTGCCGCATAGTAGCGGACACAGATTGTGCCTGAGTAGTGGTCGGTCAAAACATACCGCCAGCACTTCAAGTTTTCCTTGCCTTCCAAGAACGGCTTGTTCTTGTAGACCTCATCATCACGCAGAAACTTCTGCTTTCCGTTCGGTGCGAAGTACATCAACGCAACCGAAGGGTCGGCAAAATGAATCTGATTAGGATATTCGCTTCTCATTCGTTGATGAGGGCTAGGCTTTGATGTAACCTCAGTCGCAAGCGTCCTATCTTTAAGAAGTCCGCTCAGCTGCCTTGTTGAAATCGGAATGTCAAATCCGTTCATAAGCATTACGCTCCTAGCGTTTTCTATGCTCATTGTTTTCTTTCCGTTTTTGCGGACAGAGTTCTGCAAGAGTGCTGCAAGCGTACTCAAGTCCTTTTCGCTGATGCTAGAAGTTCCTTTGTCGCTCCGTTTCTTTCGGTTGCTTTCCCAACCGCCTTCTTTCAGAACACGGTATGCACTGTCTTTGCCGAAGCCGAACAGTCTGCACATTTCGGCAATAATTGCACTTCGCTCTTTTGCCGTCTGTGCCGCTTTCATCTGCAGAACAAAATCCTCGTACACGGTCAGTCCTCCTGTTTTGCAGGGCGGATATTTTCCATGTCTTCCTCAAGCTGATGGAAGGTGTCAGAAAGAAGGGATGTCACCCACTCAGCTTCTTGAATCCACCCATCCAGCTGGTCAACCGTAACTCCCTCTATTTCCTGTGCGTTAGCAACAAGATTCACGGCACTCTGCAAGTTGTCTTTAGCAACAGAGAGCGAGCCAACAAGAAGCTTTCTCATTTCGTCAAGTTTAACTTTTGCAAGTTCTTCTTTTGTCGGCGGCTGCTGATAGCGGAGCTGTGATTCAAGCTCATTTGCCTTGCGGTTCTTTTCAGCGATTACACCCTCAAAAGAAGCTCTTTCGTCCCGGCGTTCCTGTTTTTCTTTGCGAAGTGCTGCACGAAGTTCACGGATTGACATTTTGGCTATATCGTCAGCCGTTCCAAGTCCGTCAACTTCTTCTCCTTCAGCAAGTTTTTCAACATCCTCATCATCAAGAACCGTCAGAGCTTTGAGTTTTGAGTTGCCCAAATTCGCCACCGTTGGCGAATTTCCGAACTTACGAGCCGCCGCCATTGCATAGTTAGCACTTCTTGACGCAAGCCCAAGCTCATCAACAGCAGCCATAAAGTTGCCGTGCTCTTCGTGATTTTTTATCAGAATCAGCTGTGCACCAAGACCAAGCAGACCATTAGCCATCTGCTCCTGATACATGCGAGCCTTTTCCATGCAGATATGGAGATTGTAGGTTTCGTCTTTTTCTAAGAACCGCTCATCATCATTCTGCACTGCAAGTTCCCGGCTTTCTGCCTGTTGTGACATTGCATCAAGAACCTGTGTTGTTTCGTCTGTATCTTCAAGTTTTCTTCTTCCCATAATTTTTCCTCAGTCTTCAAATTCGCCACCGTTGGCGAATTTACTTTTTTTACTGCATTTCAGAAGCATATCTTGCTTCGTCTTCACTCAAAGACAAGCGGGCTTTCTGATAGCTTTTCATTATCTGTCCGGCAATTCCGCCGAACTTTTCGGAAAGTCGCCACCGTCCTTTACTGTTACGGGAAACAAAACCAAACTTTTCAAAGATTGCCATGTCCCTGCAAACATTCGATTCTGATGTACCAAGTAAGGATGCAAGCTCTTTGTTGCTCATGCCGTCTTGATGGTTTTCGCTCATAATCTTTGCTTCCGCCAAGATTCGCTCCTGGCTCGAAAGTTTTTCCATACGCTTTACCTCACTTTCATTCTTAGTGCGGCTTCCCTAATCGCTATCCCCAAACGCTGGATTCTGCCGCTTCGAATGCGCTCACCGAAGTCTTTGATTCTCATTCCCCACCTGTACACAAAGCCCATCATACGCATTCCCCCTTTTACAGATTCGCAACATCAAGCGGGATCTGCTTGTAGCTGCCGTCGCTCTGCCTTTTATAGAATCTCATGTAGGTTTTCGAGCTTGCCACCTGCATTGATTCCGTGATAGCGTCCATTGCCTTTTTCCAGGTTGGGTCTTTGATGTTAAGACGGCGAAGTCCAAGGACACGGCTCGTGCTTACAAGCCCGCTCTTTCCCACATTGAAAGCGTCGTCCACGATTGCCCGGAGGTTTTCGTTAGCCCCTTCGCTCCAGCTTGCTATGCACTTATCAATCAGCTGCTTTGCAACCTGTAATTTTTCGTTGAACTGTATTGTGTCGTTCACTGCAACCATTACCTTGAACTTACCGTCAAAGCTCGTGAGCGTTACATTACCCTTAGCTCCGCCATACTTTTTAGCCCCGCTGTCCTTAGCGGATTCTGCAAGGAAGTCCTGTACACGAAGCCAGATTGATTTTTTGAACTCAATGAGCCTGTCGCGCTCCTTGAATGTGTCTGCCATAATTGAGGTAACAACCTCGTGCCTCTTGAGGTCGATAGGCTTGATTGTTGCCACAGCACAAAGTCTGCCCTGTGCGTCTTCCAGAAATTCTTTTGTGTTTGCCATAATTAGTTCTCCTTGTGTTAAAATACGATTTTAAGACCGCTCCTATTTTTGAGATTCGATGATGTACGAGCCAAGCTCTGTACTCCAGTCTTCCGCATGGACAACAGCACCATCATAGATTCCGCAGTAGGTGTAATCGCTGCCGTCCGCAAAATGAATTATCCATTTTTTCATGCGGCTCTCCTTCTGGGAGTTGCCAGCAAGTCCGCAAGCGTTGAGTAGCCTAAAATGTCACAGAGAACGATGTAGACTTTTGAAGAAGATGTGCGACCCGCCAAGACATTTGAAACGGTAGGACGGGAGCAGCCGGCACGAAGGGCGATTTCTGTATGGGTCAGATTTTTCAGCCTCAGCTGATAAGTTACCCATTTGCCCTGTTCGGAGCTAAGTCTTTGCAGACTTGGACTTTTGGTGTTATAATACATAAAACCTTCCTTGCATGGATTTTTCCATGCGGCTTAGTTTTTGAACCGAAAGAATTGAATTAAAACGCTTTTTCTTTCGGTTTTTTTGTAGTTGGTTAATAAACTGTTGTTTATTGCCGATAATTAAAGTATAGCAAGATTTTCGTTAAAGCAAGCGAATATATTGCTAATAGAGGTAAAATTTGCAAGAATTAACGAAATATTTGCTAAAAACACGAAAATCTTTAGGGTTAAGTCAAACAAAATTAGCAAAAGAATTAGGAATACCACAAACCACTTGGGCAAGTTATGAAATCGGCAAGGCAAAACCACCTATTCAAATACTTGTAAAACTTGCACAAATGGGCTACCCGTATGCGGACTTAACAACAGGCTCGTATCAAGGCGGAGAAAAAACGACTGGAGCGGCTGGAGAAGCCTTGCGGGAATTAGCTAGTCAACAAAAAGAAAATGAACTTGTACCTTCTCAGGCTTTCGACATTTTCCGTTTAAGACACGGAACAGCCGTAACACTTGCTGCAACAGAGACTGATTTTGATGCACTCGTACTTCTTCCAGTTTTCACACAGACGGCGGCGGCAGGAAGAGGACAGCCCGAAACTCAGCTTCAAGAAATCGATAAATATATCCCGATTGTGCTGGAAATGCTCGGCGGAGCAAACCCACGCAACTGTGGAATTGTCCGGGTTGTTGGTGACAGCATGACGGATATGAATTTGTTTAACGGAGACTTTGTGATTTTCGACAGAACGCAAGTTGAGGGCGACGGCGTTTATGTAATAAGCATAGGCTCTGATGTCCGTGTTAAGCACCTTGAATACCGTCCGATAGAACGAAAAATCGTCATCAGCTCGGAGAACGCAAAACGCTATCCAAATCCCGAAATTATCAGCTATGAACAAGCAGAAAACTTGCTACGCATTCACGGCAAAGTAATCAGCTGGCTTCACAGAAATCCGTACTAAAAGGAGTTATTCCTATGTATTATGTTTTGGCTTTTATTGCTTTTCTATTTTTTTCTTTTGGAATTTTTCTTATGGTTTCCAAAAAGAAAAAAGTAACCATAGGTATTATCTGTTTGACAATCGGAATATGCACTTTTATTGCAATCCCGATTATTTCCATTCATTCTTTTTTGTTTTCACCAACTAAAACGGAAACAAAGCAAGATGACAAAACTATTGATATAGATTTTCATGCGTCGATTGCAAAATCCGTAAAGGGGGATGTTGATGTGCAACTTTTGGAACAGATTCTAAAATCTTTTACACATCGATGTTCAGCTATTTTGAAAAAATATCCGAATTGTATTGAAAGTGCTACAGCGACAATTCGCCAATATGACCCAAACGACAAATATCCGATGTATCGACAGGAAGATTATTCTTGGTTTACAGAAATTGAAATTCAAATAAAAATGAGAGATAATCCAGCAGTTCTTGTAAACGATTATCTGCTTTCAGGTCACACAATGACTTTCTTTATTGGAGCAGGAACCGCATCTGGCATTGAAGCCGATAAAGGAGAATCTGCAACTTTCATTGGAGTTCCAAAAGATAAAATTATAAAAGGTCAAAAAATCTTTGTTCCTGTTGCGGATTATAAAGTTATAGACCAACTTGTAAAAAACTAAATCTACAGGCGGCAACTCAAAGCCGCCTCTCGCTCATACCGCCAGCTCCGGGAACACGACCTCATTAGGGAATCCCGGTTGTTTGGTTATATCCCGCAACTCCTGCACATAGGCGAGGATTTCCTCATAGACTCCTTCGGAATCGTTGGTGGCGATGCCCAGGGCTGTCTGCTGCTGGTAGCGCTGAATCCGCCACTCCACCTCGTCAATCATGCCGTCACGCTTCCGCCGTATCTGCTCCGCAAGCCCCTCCTCGCTCGGCGGCAGCGGTTCTTCCAGGGTCGGCTTTTCCCCTTTGTGGAAGACAATCCTCTTGCCGTCTCCCTGTCCGTCCATCAGAGCCATGTGCTCATCCCCGGTCAGCACTACATAATCTGTAAGGCTGATGTTTCCGGCCTCATCAACGACCGTGTCAGGAAGATAGAAGCCGTAACTTTTTCCGTCCTTGCTTCCCGCAAACACGCATCCTCTGTAATCAGGCATTACAGCCCTGCCTTCATCCGAATCATTCTCATTAGCCATTCTTACGCTCCTTGCAAAAAAAGATAGATAAACTGTAGCGTATCCCAAAGAAAATTATATTTTAACCACCGTTACAACATACCAAAAGCCTATCCCTGTTACGCTATGTGGAGAGGTGAAAAATGCTAAAACTACAGATATGGCGTAGACAGCAAAGCTACGACTTCAAGGCAGATCCCGGAAAGCCTGACGGCTTCGACAATAACTGGAAGAACAACAGCATTGATTTACTTGTGCTTCTTGACGGTTCTGCAATCCTTTTTCAGTGCCATGCTCAGACGGTTGCAAACTACTGTTTCGGCGACATGACTCCGGGCGACAATCTCCCGCACGGCGACACCGTAGCGGCAGGAGAATTCACGCTCAAATGCTTTGTTGAGCCAAGAGCCTTTCACGGAGAAATCCACGCAATCACAAAGTCAAAAGACCTTGACGGTCAGCCAATCGACAGAACTGCAATGCAGACCACGGCGGGTGGCTTCCAGAACGGACGGTGGCTCGTACACGACCGCTACAGCTTCAAACTCGGCAAAGACACAAACTATGCCTGGTCAGCAGGATGTTTCATTCTGTCATCAAACGACCTCGCTCGGCTCAACGCAATACTCAAAAATGAGGGCGTTAAGGCTGGCGATGAAATCAGCGGCGAAGTAATCGAGGAGGAATAAAATGAGCGTTGATTTAACAAAACTGTTACCTGTGGCGGTAATCGTCGCAGTTTTCGTCACGGTACTTCTAACCGAAATCATCAAGAAGGAAGACAAAAAAGACAAGCTCAAAGGATACAGAATTTATATTCCGGCAATCCTGAGCGGACTTGAGTCTGCTTTGCTTGCTTTCGGCGAGTTTTTCACCTGGAAGCAAGCTCCGTTTTATTGGGCTACGATTTTTGCCATAAGTGTTTTCGGTTATAAAGCAATCTATAGCAAATTCAAGGCTTGGATGGGCATAGATGAAAGTACTCCAAATACTTAAAACAGTCCTTGCAGTCGTCGGCTTGTTCGCACTCGGAATCCTGACAGGAGCATTTCTTTTCAGAAAGCCAGCAGACGGAAAGGACGACGAAGCACAAAAGGCAAAAGAGGAAAAGAAGAATGAAATTGAAAGCACTCCCGCTGACGCTCTTGTTTCTGATGCTAACAACGCAGACGAGCTTCGCACAGAAAAAGAACGAATCAAAGCCGACTTCCGCCAGCGAATACGGAATAGACTTAACGAAGAGTTACACAGGCTCGGAGCTTCTGGAGCTGATTCAGATTGTGGAGCAGGAAGCTCAACAGGCTATTGACGAGGCCTTTAACAAAGGCTACAAACAAGGCTTGCTTGCAGCCGCTCCTGATGCCGAATATTGGCGGATAAGATCCACGCAATACGAAGCCGAAATCACACGGCTCAAAAAAGAAAAATGGCTTTATGCCTTCGGCGGACTTGGTGTCGGCTTTATTTTTGGAGGAGGCTTTGGCTTCACCATTCGGCTGCAGAACTGACTTCACGATTCTTTTAACGCCTGTTATAGCACAGGCGTTCTTTTGTTTTGGTAACATTCACTTAACGGAGTAACTATGGAAATAGCAAAATTTGTTCTGTCCTGTATCGGAAGTTTTATCGCCGTGAGTGGCTTCTTTATGGGTATCTGGAAAGCCTACTCAAAGAAAACAGACGACAAAATCAAAGCCATACAAGCACAGGCAGACGAAAAAACAAAAGAAGCAGAAGCTCACGCGCAGGAAGAAATAGACAAGGTACGGGAAGGCTCAATCGCAAAATCCGAGAAACTTGAAAAGCGGATTACATCCCTTGAAAAGAATGTTTCCGACTTGCAGCGGGATGTAAACCTCAATCTTGGACAAAGGCTCTCAAACATTGAGGGCGAAATGAAGGGCATGAATAACATCTTGAAACAGATACAAGGCTGGTTTATCAACAACACACCAAGAGGCTAAAAATGAAAGACATATTCATCGGCAATCAGCGGATTCTCATTTTGCAGGGAATCGAAAAAAATATAACTCTCTCAAACGAAATGGCACAAAGACTTCTTCGTGTTTACGGTCATACACTCCCGCTTGAAAAGGTAAACGCAATCTGTCTTTGGCTTGAACAGAGAGGACTTGTAACAATCGAAAAGCTCAGCGAAAGCCTCTGGACTATGAAGCTCACAAAGCATGGTCAGGAAGTGGCTCTCGGCTACGCTAGGGAAGAAGGCGTTGACTTGCCTGTGGAGGATTAGTCTATGGGTCAGAAATCAAGCATCGACAAACTTGCTCCCGAACTCCGCTCAAAGCTCATAGAGCTTTTACAAAATCCGTCAGTAACTCAAAAAGAAATCGTCGAACTGATAAACGCCGAAGCTGGCGAGATTGTGGTAAGCAAAAGCAGCGTAAACCGCTACAAACTTCGCATGGATAAATTCGTCGCTAAGACAAGGGAAGCTCGTGAGGTTGCAGACGCATACATCGAAAAATACGGAACAGAAAGCAGGAACAAACTCGGTAAAATCGCAAATGAATATATCCGCCTCATGGTGTTTGACCTCATAACAGAGCTTGAGGACTTGAAGGATAACGGCGGTGAAGTAAAACCCGAAATCTTATCCGACATAATTTACAAGGTTTCAAGGGCTATAAAAGAACTTGAATATTCGGACAAACTCAACGCGGAAAGAGAATCTGAAATCAAGGCGGAAGCAATGAAAGAAGCCGCCGAAAAGGTTGAGACCGTCTGCAAGCAGAAAGGCGTTTCAAAAGAATCTATGGATATGATTTTGCGAGAGGTTTTCAACATACAATGACAATCGAAGAAGCACGAAAAAACGATATTCTCCTAGCATATCAAATCGCATGGCTCAAAGATAATTCTCCACTCAAGATTTGGGAAAAATCCCGCCGTATCGGTGCATCTTGGGCTGAGGCTTTTGTCTGTGCCGGGCTTGCAGCTCTTGCAAAATCAGCCGGAGGAATGGACTGCTTTTATATGGCTTACGAAAAGGAAATGACACAGCAGTTCATTTCCGATGTTGCATTTTGGGCTAAGGTTCTGCAGGTTGCCTGTAACGACATTGAAGAGGTTGTAATTAAAGACGAAGACAAAGATGTCTTGATGTATAAAATCCGCTTTGATTCCGGCTTTGAGGTTTGGGCTTTGCCGTCAAAGGCTAGGCTTCTCCGTTCCAAGCAGGGGCATTTTGTTTTTGATGAGGCGGCCTTTGCGGACGAGTTCCACGAGATTTTAAAAGCCGCCCACGCATTTAGGATTTGGGGCGGTTCAATCTCAATTCTTTCAACTCATAACGGTGAAGACAATCCGTTCAATCAGCTTATACAGGATATAAAAAACGGCAAGAAAAAATGGTCACTTCATCATACGACGATTGAAGATGCCCTTGATGACGGCTTGTATAAAAGAATCTGCAAGGTTCAGAACAAAGACTGGTCGGAAGTGGCTCAGAAAGAATGGCTTGCTGAACTTCTTGAAGAAGCTGGCGAATTTGCGGACGAGGAATACTACTGTATTCCAACCAGGGCCGGTGCAAGATATTTCTCCGCCGAGCTTATCCGCTCCGTCGCTGTCAAAGACAAGCCTGTTTTCCGTTTTGCCGCCGAGGATTCATTCACTTTTGAAAAAGCTGAAAAAAGAGAAAAGCAGATTCTCAAATGGTTCAAGGAAGTCAAGCCGACTTTGCTTTCAACTGACCAGCCTGTTTGTGCAGGAGAGGACTTTGCGAGGTCGGGCGATATTACAGTTCTACACTTTGACACCGAACTTGCAGACGGAAGCACGGACACGCTTTGTGAAATCGAATTGCGTAATGTGCCGTTTGAACAGCAGAAGCAGTTTATAAAACTGTGCTTTGACACGCTCAAAAACTTTGATGGAGCAGCTTTCGACTCAAGGGGAAACGGTCAGATGATAGCTGAATGGGCGGCTCAGGAATACCCCGGATGTATCTTCCAAGTCATGCTCACCCGCTCATGGTATGCGGAAAACTTCCCGCACTTAAAGGCAGCGTTTGAGGACGGAAAATCAAACATCCCAGACGACAGCTTTATCAAGGACGATTACAGGGTTGTCGGTTTGGTTCAGGGCATTCCGCTCATAACAGAACGAACAGGCGGCGGACGAAGCAAACGCCACGGAGACAGCTGTGTTGCAAAAGTCATGGCACACTTCGCACACCGCGAACTTGACGGAGCTGGTTATCAGGAAATGACTTATGAGGCGGTCGAAACGCCCAACAGATTCAGACACAGAGAGGACGACGAATGGTAGAGGATAAAGAAAAAGACGAAATTGAAACCCAGACTGGAAAAAAGCAGCTCGGAAAAGAACAGGCCTTTGCCGTTCCGTACACGAACAGAACTCCGTGGGCTGATTTTTCCCTGCTCAACAGACTGTCGCCCGAAAGGCTCGCCTCAATACTTCGCGATGTAAGAAGCGGCGAATGTCCTGCGGAATACTTGGAGCTTGCCCAGGATATGGAAATGCGGGATCTGCATTACCGTTCTGTTCTCTCAACAAGAAAGGATGCTGTCTGTGGTTTGGAAATCAAGGTTGAACCAGCAAGCGATGACAAGCGTGACATGGAAATTGCTCAGGCTGTAGAAAACGACATCATCAGAAACAAAAAAGCCCGGTTCATTCCTCTCGTGCGTGATATGCTTGATGCTCTCGCAAAAGGTTTCTCCGTTTGTGAGATTGACTGGAACACTTCATACAAATTGTGGAAGCCGAGAAAATACGCATGGAAAGATCCTCGCTGGTTTCAGTACGATAAAGAAACAGGTCAAACGCTCATGCTTCGTGACGAATTGACTACCGAACTCCACCCGCTTTTACCTAACAAGTTCATAATCCACGAGCCACACTTAATCAGCGGAACACAGATTGCGGGCGGTCTTGCACTCCCGGCTTTGTTTTATTTCATGCTTAAAAGCTATGATGTGACAAGTTGGGCAGCTTTCATTGACCGCTACGGATTCCCGATTCGATTAGGCAAATACAGTCGAAAGGCAACAAAAGACGACATCACAACTCTACGCCGTGCGGTCGCTTCAATCGGGGCAGACTTCGGTGCTGTCATTCCTGAAGGAGCAACAATCGAAATCATCGAATCAAAAACAAGCGGAGAAAATTCCGATGCCTATCAAAAAATGGCAACTTGGATTGACAAGCAGATTTCAAAACTCGTTCTCGGTCAGACAATGACAACTGACGACGGCTCAAGCCGTGCACAGGGCGAAGTCCACGAGGAAGTAAGGCAGGACATCGCCGCAGCAGATGCACTCGCTGTCGCAGACACGCTCAACTCAATGCTTGTTGTTCCTTATGTGAATTTCAATTTTGGCGAACAGGAACGCTATCCCGAAATCATCCTGTATAAGCCCGACGAGCAGAACATTGAGCAGGTTGTAAATGCCATTGAAAAGCTCGCCCCACACGGACTGACAGTAAAGGCAGATGAAGTCCGCTCGCTTCTCGGTCTTTCAAAGCCTGAAGATGACGATGAAATTATCGGCGGAAGAATGCCTGTTTCAGCTCCTGAAGAACCCGATTTGAACTCAAAAAAGGAACTCAACGCTGCATCAGCGGGAAAACAATCAGATTCGAGCTTTGTTTCCGACATCGAAGCCGACTACTCAGGCGACCTCGTGCCAATCAGCGATGAAATAGCGGAAGTCTTGGAAAAGGCGGCGGACAAGGCAACAGACTTTGACAGCTTCAAGGCGGAACTTTTGCGGCTCTCGTCAGAATGGAGTGCAGACAAAATCGCCGACCTGATGGCGATAGCGTTCTTCTCAGCTCGTGCCAAAGGCGACAACAATTTTGCAGGATAAAAAATGGCAGACAAACTCATTCCAAAACAGGCTCTCGACTACATCAAAAACAAAAAGCTGCATCCAGCGTTCTCATATAAAGATGTGTGGAATGAAGAACACGCCACCGCTTTCACAGTCGCAAAGGCAATGCAGCTTGATGTTCTTTCCGACATAAAAGGAGCTGTCGAAAAGGCGATTGAAAAAGGAACGACTTTTGAGCAGTTCAAGAAAGAACTAAAACCCACACTAATGCAAAAAGGCTGGTGGGGAAAAAGAGAAATGACTGACCCACTCACAGGCGAAACAATAACCACACAACTCGGAAGCGACCGACGCTTGAAAACAATCTACAGCACGAACCTTCGAAGCGCATATCAGAAAGGACAGTATGACCGCACAATGGAAAGCGACCTGCACCCATATCTGATGTACCGAATCGGGGCGAGCGTACATCACCGGGAACAGCATTTAAGATGGAACAACCTTATCCGCCCAAAAGACGACCCAATCTGGAACATTATTTTTCCGCCCAACGGTTACGGCTGCAAGTGCTACACGGTCGCCGTAACACAGGCACGAAAAGAAAAATATGAGCGTGACGGAGTGCCAGCCTACAATCCCGACACGCAGAGAACAGTCCGCGTTCCTGTTCAGACGACAGCACCGAAAATGTCATACAAAGTATATGAGAATGTCCGCAAAGGAATTATCGAAAGAATCCCTGCTGGCATAATGCCGGGCTTCAACTGGAATCAGGGAAAAGCAGACAGAGTTTTCTCTTCAATACAAGTTCTTGCAAAGAAACTTGGAGTTGACTCTGACGGAGCGAACTTTGATTTTCTAAAAACTGTTTATGACAATCAGGTTTTCAGAACCAGCTTTCAAAGTTTTGTTGATAAAAGTTTCAGCGGTCAGTACAAAGGACACGAAATCACGCCTGCAGGATTTTTAAATGCAACGGTTGTTCGCTGGCTTAAAAGCAATGCAGGAATAGATGTTGGAACAAACACTGTAATCGGCTTAGAATCAAGATTGATAAAAGGTATCAAGGCAACTCGCCACGGCATTCAGAAAGTTGATGCAGAACCTCTGCTTGATACAATGCTCAACGGAAAAATTTACTGGAGTAAAGATGGAAACGGCAACAAAGCAAAAGACTCTCTTGTTTATCTTTTTCCTGTAAATGAAAACGAGTGGTTTCAGATTGCAGTCCGCCCAGAAACAGAAGTAAACGGAATCGTTGCACCATTTATTCGCTCTATCGGATATAAGCCGAATTCGACAATAGAAAATATGATGAATCAGTTGACTGAAATAAAATAGACGAAGGCGGTTGGATTTGAACCAACTGCAAACTGATGGAACCTCCCCAGTCTCCGCTCCTATTCTGAATCCTTCCTTCGCCTATCTTTACTTGCATAATACGATTGTCCGCCCCAGAAGTCAAGCCGTACTTTTTAACCGCTGTTAAACCACGACAGCGGTTTTCTTTTTCTATACTACACATACGCTTTCATCAGTCAGCGGGCATTGCGGCGACCACCTGTAGCCGTGATGCCCGTCTTTTGACTCCGTAAGCCTAAATCCTAAAACTTTATTGTTTTTAAAATCTAACCGTGCGGACGGAAGGGGGTGAATCAATGAAGAAATGGACTAAATGCTTGCTCAGCTTCTGGATGTGGATTGCTGTAATTCTTGTGTCGTTTATGATGCTTGTCGTGTCACTCGTCGCAAACGCAGTTCCTCAGTTAGCTTTTGCGATTTTTGCCATCGTGATTTTTGGACTTTCTATCGCAGTTCCGATTATCAATCCCGGCATCTTCGCCAAGCAGATTACATCCGCAACAGGAGTTTAGAAACTTACAGTTGCGATGAAGAAAAAACTTGTGCATAAAGGAGCGGACATGGCAATTTGGCTGAACGGTCGAGAAAAGGCATTCATGTACAGCGAAAACAAACTAACGCACAGAGAGGTGCAACAGGCTGTCAACAGTATGACCTATCAAGACTTACAGCTTGCCGCCGCTTCTTTTTTATTACTATGTCAAAAAATCGGCTTATCTCCAAGGGAAACGATGGGGATTCTTGAAAGCGAGGTAAAAAATGAAATTTTACATAGCGGGAAAAGTAACAGGGCTTGAAAAAGCCGACATATTCAAAAAGTTCTATGAGAGCGGAAAGCTGCTCAAAAAAGACGGACACCTCGTAATGTTGCCCGCCGTTCTTGCATTGAATGAGGGCTTTGAACATGAGGACTATATGCACATCTGTTACGCAATGATTGATGTGTGTGATGCGGTCTATATGCAGAAAGACTGGCAGCAGTCCAAAGGTGCAAGAATGGAGCTTCAGTACGCAAAGGACAGAAAGAAGCAAATTATTTACGAAGACGAAGCCACCCGCGAAGACTGAAAGCGGAAGGACTGATGAAAATGGATGAACTTGAAAGCGTAAAAAGGAGGGTGAAGAAACTTCTCGCCCTATCAAAATCACCGAATGGAAATGAGGCTGCCTCAGCTCTCAGAAAAGCAAATGAGTTGATGGCAGATTATAAACTCACCGCAGAGCAATTTTCCGAGTACACAAAGGCAAAGGTAAAAGGAACAAAGCGTTTTATCAGATGGCGTGTTGTTCTTGCAAATGCCGTAGAAAATCTCTATGCAACATATCACTACACCGACCATGAAGGAAACATTGTTTTTATCGGCGAGGAGCTTGATGTTTTTATGTCCACGGAAATGTATAAATATCTTGTAAAAACGATAGACCGAATGGCAAAACAAAACATCCGCAAAAACGCAAAATACAAATATCGCCAGTCATACAGAGCAGGAATTGCGAGCCGTCTTTACGACCGAATGTATGAACTCGGACAGCAGTGCAGCTGGCGGAATCCAAAAGAACTGAAAGCACAAAAGAAACAGATTGCCGAGTTTGTTGAAAAACAGGTTGCTATCGAAACATCAAAAAAAAAATTTGAAAAGGCAAACCTACTGGCTTTTTCAAAAGGAAATAACGATGCCAACGGAATAAACCTCAGCCGCCAGATGACAGGAAGCGGCACACGAAGAATCGAAGGCTGGTAGAATGAAAAAAGAACCGTATATTCCGACACAAACAGAATGGGTGTGGCAGTTCGGCAAGCCCTCGCTCATTCTGCCAATCAAAGGTCTCTGGCTCAAAAAAATATGGAGCGGAGAAAAGAAGGAAGAATACCGTGAGGACAAGCCGTATTATCAGCGGCTGTTGGAAAAATACAAGGATTTTCCGTCTTTCACGGTTGGCTTTCGGGCGAGTTACAGCCAAGATTCTCCGATGGCAGTCTGTCTCTGCAAACTAAAAAAAGGCGAGGGATTTGAAAAATGGGGAGCAGAAAAAGGAAAAAAATACTATATTTTGGAGCTTCTAAAAGTCTATAAATAGGGTTGTTTTTGCCTTGAAATTCGCCCTCGTAAGCGATTTTTAGCACTAAAAAAACTTAAATTTATCGCTTATTGTGCAAGCCCTTTGCATAATATTCCCAATAAATCCCGCTTTTTCCCTAAAAATCCCGGCTTTTCGCTTCCAAAACCCTATATTATCTATGCTTTTATCACTATACATTGGTTTCATATTTTCGTAATTGAACCCACCAGGACAATAAAAAACTTTTGCAATTTTCTTTTCGTCTTCTGTAAGCATCACATCCAAAGCTTTTGGAATATCTGGACTTTCCATTGGACTTCCGCCAGTTGCCCACAAAGCTAATTTTTTACCAGACGCAGCCCAAGAAGGCATTTTTTCTTTAAACCATTTTGCACCATTAATTTGAGCTGCACAAACCCAGCCACCATAAACAAGAGCATCACAATCATCAAAATTTACTTTCTTTGCTTCTTTTAAAGAATAAGCTTTTGCATCGCTTCCCAATTTTTCTTCAAGCCACAACGCATATTTTTTTGTAAAACCAGTTTCTGAACTATAAATAATTGCAGTTTTCATA